>JBDRYS010000001.1:320862-641725 GCA_039803545.1 candidate division WOR-3 bacterium
CCTTCCCAATCCCTTTCCCCGCGATGCCGCCCTGTGCTACTGCTATTAAGGCCTGTTTCACCTGGTAGTGTTTTTCTCCACTCACGAAAGTTTCTAATCTTTTTTGAACATGCCTAAAATTTCGTGGGAATGCTAAGAGTAGCCCTAATGCGAGAACTATTGAAGCAATGGAAGGAACAAGTAGGTACATTACCCTCACACCTGCAAAAAATAGGGTTGCCAATATAATCATCCCAAGGATGATTGCAGAAGAAAGGTTGGGTTGAAGAGCGACCAAAAGTATGTTGATGAAAGGTAAAATTAAGATTTTCAAAAGCTTTAGAGTGTTTTTTAGTGCTGATTTCTCTTGAGAAAGCTCACCTGCAAGGTAGAAAATGGTGACGAGCTTTGCCAGTTCTGAGGGCTGAAAGCTTAAGAGTCCAAACCTCAGCCACCTCACTGCGCCATAGTTTCGAAGTCCTACTAAGAAAAGTAGGCCAAGAATACCAGTGGTGATATACATTGCCAATCTTATATGCTTTCTGTATAGCTTAGGATCTATCCCTGAAGCTATGAAGAAAGCTGTAAGTCCAACGGCAATTCTAATCAATTCTTTAATTAATGATCTGAACCTGGAAATGCCATATAATTCATGGCGATAGATGGTTGCGGAATAAACCATCAACATTCCAAAGATTACAAGTGCCAGTGTACTCACTATAAGTGTGAAATCAATTTTCCTCGGCGAGTTTTCTGACCCAGTACTGAAATACATCACCGCGCTCCTTGTAATTTTTAAACATATCAAAGCTGGCACAACCGGGAGAGAGGAGAACTACATCACCGGGTTCGGCAAGCTTGAAGCTTTTTTCAACGGCATCCTTCATGTCTGATGCTTCAGTTACAGGAAGGTGAGAAGAAAAGGTAGATACTACCTTGGGCTTAGCCTTTCCAATGGCGATAATGTGTTTACAGTGAGATTTTACGGTGTTGATTAAGGGTTTGAAGTCCAAATCCTTGTCCTCGCCTCCCATGATGAGAATAACGGGCTCCTTAAATCCCCTTAATGCCCACTCTACTGCGTGTGGGTTTGTACCCTTTGAGTCGTCATAGAATTTAATGCCGTTTTTTTCCAAAACAAACTCAATTCTGTGGGGTAGACCTTTAAACTCTCTAAGTTTTTCTCTTATCATTTCAATGGGAATGCCATAATAATATGCAAATACTGTTGATACCGCTGCGTTGAATACGTTGTGTATTCCCCTTATTTTGAGGTCATCTACATGAAAGAGCGGCTTTTCCCTCCCTTGCTCCGTTAAAATTACCCGTCCACTGTTTTTATCGAAATAAGCCCCTTCCTCTATCTTTTCTTCAAGGCTTACGAATACGACTTTTGATTTGGCACGATTTTTCAGTGGACGAACCACGGGATCATCGTAATTGAGGATTAATAGGTCATTTTCATCCTGGTTCTCAAAGATCCGTGCTTTTGAGTTAACATAATCCTCAAAACTTGGATGCCAGTCCAAATGATCCTGGTCGATGTTTAAGATTGCAGCTATATCTGGTTTAAATTCTCTTATCATCTTTAATTGAAAACTTGATACCTCTAAGACAAATGTACCGTACTCGAAGGCATACATGCTTAGTGGGTCTCCTATATTTCCAGCGATGTAGCTGTTTTTATCGAAGTCTTTTATCAGTGTATAAGTGAGTTCAGTCACCGTGCTTTTCCCGTTGGTCCCTGTGATGGCAATATATTTACCTGCTGTAAGCTGATAGCCTACTTCTAGTTCACTGAGTACTTCTATTTTTCTATCCCTTGCCCTTTGTAATATATCAATGTCGGGTTTCACACCTGGACTGACCACTATCAGGTCTGAGTTGAGAACCTTATCGGTATGCCCTTTTTCTTCGAATTCTATGTGGTTTTCAATCAGAACGCTCTTATATTCTTCTTTAATTTCAGCGATATCGGAAACAAAAATTTTCGCATTACATTTTGAAAGGGCTAACGCGGCTTCAAGTCCACTTTTCCCGCAGCCAAGGATTGAAATTTTTTTACCCTCAAACTTTTCTATGGTTATTTTTTCTTTCATTTTATCTTCACCATCCCCAAAGCTATAAGTGAGCAAATTAGTGAAATTATCCAGAACCTTACGGTAATTTTAGCCTCGTGCATGCCCATTTCCTCAAAGTGGTGATGATAGGGTGCCCTCCTGAAAACCCTTTTCCCACCGGTGGTTCTGAAATAAATTACCTGTATCAAAACGGAAAGTGCCTCGATAACAAAGAGTCCACCTGCAATGATGATCAATATTTCCTGTTTTAAAAGGACGGAGCTAACGGCAATTATTCCTCCAATGGTCTGGGAGCCTGTATCCCCCATGAAAACCTGGGCTGGGTAAGAGTTGTACCATAGAAATCCGATCAATGCGCCTATCATTGATGACTCAAGGATTGTTAGCTCTTCGATCCCCGGGATGTAGAAGAGGTGAAGGTAAGTAGATAGTATCTTATTACCCTGGAAATAGGCCAAGAGTAGAATTACGGTAAGGGGTGGGATTGCACTCCCAGCCGCTAAGCCATCAAGTCCATCCGTTAAATTAACAGCATTTGTAAAACCGAGGAATACCAGTATAACCAAAAGAATATAAAGGTTTCCGAGATAGAGGTTTATGTTCTTAAAAAACAAAAATTGAGTCCTTTTTGCTATTTCAGCTGGATAAAACATATTTACCGCAATTACTATGAAAGCTGCAAGGAGAAATTGGAGGAACAACTTTTCCCATTTGGTAAGGCCGCCCTTTTTAGCTCCTTTAAGCTTCTTAATATCGTCGAAAAGTCCAATTATAAACATGAAGAAGGTCGCTATCAAAGCAACCATAGGGAAAGGGGTGTTGAATCTGGAAAACAGAATGGTTGAAATTATTGTGATGCTAACAAAGACAATACCACCTGCCGATGGGGTTCCTTCTTTTTTCTTATGAGTTGATGGAACATACTCGGAAATCCTTTCTTTGTATTTCGTTAGCTTTAGATAGAGGGGCATCAGCAAAAGGGTTAAGATGAGGGAAAAAGTTAAAGCAAGCCCCGCCCTGAAGGTTATGTACCTAAGCAAATTGAAAAGCTTAATGCTGCCCTTTAGCGGATACAGCCACTCATAAATCATAAAATTTCCTCCAATTTGTTTACTATTTCTTCGAGTGTTAATCCTCTTGAAGCCTTTAATATCAGCCAGTCCCCTGGCTTTAAGTAATCTCTGAGAAAGCTTACAACCTCTTCCTTGTTGTTAAAGTGGTAGACCTCAGTTATACCTTCTTTTTTAGCTTCTTCTGAGATGAACTTTGAAAGCTCTCCTACGGTAACAAGAATTTTATGCCCGAGTTCTTTGAAGATTCTGCCTATTTTTCGGTGCTCTTCTTCTGCCCTTTCTCCCAGTTCTAACATATCACCGAGGACAAAGATTAGCCTTTTGCCGTTTTCTTTAAAAGTTCTTAAAAGCTCGGTAAGAGAGTCGGGATTCGAATTATAGGCATCGTTGATAATAGTTATATCTTTTAGAACTTTCTTTTCCATTCGCATCTTTTCGCCTTTAAAATCTTTTAGGACTTCTTGCATGTCTTCGAGGGGAATGCCAAGATGTTCTCCTATCGCTATCGCCCCCATTACATTTTCTAGCATCCCTCTTCCAGGGAGTGGGAAGTAAAACTCTTTGCCTTTGTAAGAAAAGGAACTGGAGAATTCTTCAAGTCCATATTTTTCTGGCTTCACATCTCCTGTATCAAGCCCAAAGGTAGTCTTACCGGCTGTGTATGGTATCATGGATTTTAGAATATCAAAGAAATCGGTAGAGGCATTTAGAAAGGCATGGCCGCTGTAATCCATTTCCTTGAATAGAGTACCCTTTTCGAAAGCGATGTTTTCTTTGGTGCCGAAGAACTCGATATGGGCAGTTCCTATTTTCGTTATTATTGGGTAGTTCGGCCTTGCTATGGAGGTCAAGTACCTAATTTCACCTGGATGATTTGTTCCGTACTCGAGAATCAGGTAGTCAGTATGGAAAGGTGCTTCCAGGATGGTTAGGGGCAAGCCAATATGGTTGTTAAAACTTTTCCTTGATTTAAAAACTTTGTAACGTGTTGAGAGAATAGTGTAAATTAGTTCCTTGGTGGTAGTCTTTCCCACGGACCCTGTAACGCCAATGACCTTTGCCTTCATCCTTTTTAATTTTTCTTTTGCAAGCCTTGCCATTGCAAGGACAGTGTCATCTACGAGAATTACAGGGAGATGAGGAGCTATTTGGGATGAAAAAGGTGCTATGGCTACGACTGAGCCTTTAGATATTGCTTCTTCTGCAAAATCTGCTCCGTCAAATTTTTCACCTTTGATGCAGAAAAAGGCTGAATCCGGTTTAATCAGACGTGAATCGATGGAAAAGTCTTTCACCATTAAATCAAGATCTACGTTTTTTGCTTTCCCGCCGGTAATGAAAGCGATTTCCCTTACTGTAAACATCCCTTCTCCTTTAAAGCTTCTAACGCAACATCGTAGTCTGAAAAGGGATAACGAACCCCTTTTATCTCCTGATAATTTTCGTGCCCTTTCCCTATGATGAGAACAATGTCATCTTTCTCTGCCAGTTTAATTGCTGTGAAAATCGCTTCTCTTCGATCAGGTATGACCTTTGCTCTATCACCTTTCATACCGCTTAAAATATCTTGTATTATCCTTTCGGGTGGTTCTGACCTTGGGTTATCTGATGTGATAATTTGTATGTCTGATAATTCTTCGGATATTTGTCCAAATAAAGGTCTTTTCCCGGGATCTCTATCGCCACCCGCGCCAAACACGGTTATAATTCTCCCTTTTCTGTACTGTTTCACATTTTCCAAGAGGTTTCTCATTGCCTCTGGTGTATGGGCGTAGTCGATGAATACATTGATTCCACAGTTATTATCTACTTTTTGGAATCTGCCCGGCACAGGTTTTATGTTAATTGCCAACTCCTTAAGATTTTGGGCTTTATTAAGCGTGTGTAGAACAAGAGCGGCGCACAAAAAATTGTACACATTGAACTTTCCTGGTAAGGGGATGTAAAGATTTCTCTCGTTTATAACTCCATAAAGGTTCACAATGGAGCCATCCAGTCCTGTTTTGACAATTTCTGCCTTAAGAGAAGCATTTTCTTTTATACCGAAAGTAAGTGGTTCCTTTGTTGCTTCTAAGAAATATTTTGAGTAAGGGTCATCAAGGTTGATCACAGCGAATTCTGGCTTGTAGATCTGGAATAGTTTTAGTTTTGCCTTTAGATAATTCTCCATTGTGCCGTGATATTCCATGTGTTCTCTGGAAAAATTCGTAAAACAGCCTACGTAGAAATGGGTCCCTTCTATTCTGTATTCTTCGATGCCTGCTGAAGAGACTTCCATAATGAAATATTTTGCACCTTCTTGAAGTGCTTTATACATGAATTCCTGAATATCAGATGATTCCGGGGTTGTTCTTCCCGCCTCCACACAATTGTTCCCGATGCAGTAGTAAATTGTGCCGAGTAATCCTGTCTTTTCACCTTGCGCTTCGAGCATTTCCCTTATCATAAAAGTGGTTGTAGTCTTTCCATTGGTTCCTGTCACCCCTATGGTTTTTAGCTTTTGTGATGGGTTATCAAAAAATCGGGCCGCTATAATTCCTAAATATTTTCTCGTGTTTTCAACATAAATGTATGGCACGGGGTAATCCTTTTCCTCCTGAACCATTAGGGCGACAGCCCCATTTTTTACTGCTTCTTCAACAAATAAATGCCCGTCTGTGTTTCTACCTTTTAAGGCAATGAAAAGGTCTCCAGGTTTTACTTTCTTAGAGTTGTATGTAATTCCTTTCACATCAACATCTTTTCCAACCATTTTAAAACCGTGTGCAAGTTGCGAAAGTAGCATCGCTTCCCCCTGCTATAAATTCTGCTATCTTTCTAAAGAGTGGAGCTGCAACTTCACCACCGTACCTCAGGTATAAAGGCCCCTTTGGCTCAAAAATTACTACGTAGATTAAATATTTTGGATTATCTTTCGGGAAAAATCCAATGAAGGAGCTGGTCATGGCATCAGATGTGTAATTACCGGTTTCGGGGTCCAGATTTTTTGCCGTTCCAGTCTTCCCACACACATCAAGCCCTGGAACTTCTGCTTTTTTGCCAGTTCCGTAAACTACGACATCCCGCATCATTTCTTTGAGGGTATCGGCAAGCTCTTTATTAATGGCATGGCGCACCACTATTGGTTTTCCTTGCTTTATGATTCTTGGTAACAACAAGAGCCCGCCGTTGGCAACAGCCCCGTAGGCCATTGCCATCTGTATTCCGTTTACCATCACACCATATCCATAAGCGAAATTTGCGGTTCGAAGGTTGCTCCATTTAGAGGGTTTTAATATAGGCGGTGCTGATTCTCCTGGGAGGTTAATTCCTGTGGGACAACCGATTCCGAATTTTTGAGCAGTCCTATAAAGTTTTTGTGGCCCAAGCATTATCCCTATTTTAGCTGCCGCAATATTGGAAGAATAGGCAAAGGCTTCTCTTACACTTAATTGTGGGTGGGGATGTTCATCGGTAATGAGATGGTTGTAATATGAATACTTGCCGTTTTCCGTGTTTATCGTGTCTGAAAGTTTTACTATCTTATTTTCTAAAGCTGATGCATAGGTTATTAGTTTAAAGGTAGATCCTGGCTCGTAGGGGTCCTCTATTGCTATGTTTTTTGATGGTATCTTGTCATTAGGATTTGCACTTGGATAAACTGCCAATGCAAGTATTTCACCTGTTTGTGGATTAGTTACGACTACGAATCCTTTTGATGCGCCCGTTTCTTGAATACGCTGTTTCAAGGCATAGTAGCAAAACTCTTGAAGAGTTAAGTTAATTGTTGTAACGATACTTTTGCCACTTTCAGGGTCCTTGTCCTGATTTTTATTAAGTTTAATGAGGTTACCTTTCGCATCCCGGATGTAAAGTATTTTACCAGGTTTTCCTCTTATGTAAGAATCCAAAACCAATTCGAGGCCACCCAGTGGATTTTCGTCTTCTCCGATGCATCCTGTAAGCGGCGCCAGTGCCTCCCCGTAGGGATAGTATCGGTCTTTGACAATTCTCTGCAGAACTTCGGAACTATTTTGAAACTCCTGAAGAGTGGTTGAACAAAATTTAAAGTCAGCAATTTTTGTATGCATTTTCCTGTTTTGCAATTTGGATGCGTATATTTGAGCACCATTACCCTGGTATTTATAGAGGATCTTTACCGCGTAAGGGGTGAGTTTTGGCTTTACTTTGTAAATTTTCAATGTCGGTACATTAACGACGAGTGGGTTCCCATTTCGGTCGTATATTATACCTCTTTCTCCTTGTATTGGCAGAGAAATTAAAGTCTGCTCTTCACCCAGTTCTCTGTATTTTGAACCCAAGGGCGTGGTTTGAAGGAGGAATATGTAGAGTATGAAAAATGCATAAACTGAAATCAGTAAGACGTTAAGAAAAATAGTCTTAGCTCTCATTTAAGGACCATGCCCAGCTTATCGAAGGAACGGAGTGTTTGTATTTTAGCTTCTTCAATAAGAAGTTCTCTCGAGATTTTTTCTATATAACTGTACATTTCGGCATTTTTTCTACCCTTTACTACATTTCTACTTGCCAAGCAAAGGGGAGGGGAAAAGAGAAAGATTAAACTTATACCAATCAACAAGGCTCTTTTCATCTACTTCCTCCTTTTGAAAGACCCTTAGTTTAGAACTTCTACACCTGGGATTTTCTAAAGACTCATTTAGGTCGGGGGGGAGTGGTTTTTTAGTTATCGCTTTCATTCCCCTAATGTTTTTTACGTTTTTGCAAAGCCGGTCTTCAATAGAGTGATATGAAAGGGTAATTAATATGCCGCCCTTTGAAAGGGCCAAAATTGCCTCTTTAATTCCCGTGGCCATATTTAGAAATTCATTGTTTGTGAAAATTCGGAAGGCCTGGAATATTTTGGGTAGTTCATCGTTAAGAAATCGATAAGGAATAGAACTTTTAACGATCTCGACCAAGTCAGAGGTGTATTTTATTCTATTTTTGTTTGAATAAATATTTCGGGCGAGAGTTCTTGCAAATCTTACTTCACCAAATTCTTTCAGAATTAATTCAATTTCATGCTCTGTTAATTTTTGAATTTTCTCGTAAAGAGGTTCACCTGCAGCGGGGTTGAAGCGCATATCGAGAACCTCTTCTTTTCTATAGGAAAAGCCTCTTTCTGAGCCTTCTAAGTGATATGAAGACAATCCAAAGTCAAAGAGAATGGCATCGACCCTTTTGATGTCTGTATCGGTAAGCACGCTTCTTATGTTAGTATAACTTTCGTTTAAGCAAGTAATATTGGAAAAATCTTTTGTATTTTCCAAAAGTTGCTGGAAGTAAGTGGGATCTACTTCCATGGCGATTACTCTACCACTTTCCCCCACTAATGTGGCTAAAGCTATAGAGTGCCCGCCTTCCCCTGCTGTGCAGTCCACCACAAATTTACACTTAAACTCTTGTAAGAATTGTAGAATTTTTTCAACCTGGCAAGGTTTATGAAATTTCATAGCGGGATTTCTTTAAAGTTGAGTTCTTCTACTTTATGGAGTTCGGCATATAGGTCAGGGTTCCATATCTCAAACCATCTCGGCATTTTGATAAAAATGCACACTTTAGATATGTTGGCGTAAGCCATGAGATTACCGGGTATTAATATTCTTCCCTGAGCATCAATTTCTGTTTCTTCCGATTCTCCTAAAAGGTACCTGACAGCTTTTCTCTTTTCTTCATCCCAAAGTGGGAATTCTCTAATTCTCTCTTCAAATTTTCTCCATTCCTCTTCGGTGAAGACATAAATGCATTTTTCTATCCCCTTTGTTAGGATCAATTTTTCACCATACTTCATTTCCTTTCTCAAATTTACGGGGATAGCAATGCGGCCTTTCTCGTCTATATGGTGTAGTCTGTTAATTCTCTTTTTTTCCACTTTTCCCCACCTTTTACCACTAAAGTTTAATTCTCCAAGGGTGGTTTGTCAAGAGGGCGGCACTTTTCTTTTTAAAGTTTGCATTTTCTTTTTTTCTAATCTTTGGTTTATAATGTTCACATGGACGCCTGGAGAAATTTAACTAAATATACAATTCCCGAACTCGTAAAAAAGATCGTTGAACTTCATGCAGCCCGACCTGCAATGGGGTTTTACTTTGAAGAGCCTTTTACCTATGGCGAGTTAATGAGGAGGATAATCTCACTATCTCATCAGCTTAAGGAGTACGGTGTTAGAAAAGGAACCAAAGTTGCAATTCTGGGCGAAAATTCACCCAACTGGGTTATTGCATATCTTTCAACGGTTTTTCTGGGTGGCATTGCGGTTCCAATCCTAACGGATTTTCATCCGGGTGATATTTCCAATATTTTAAAACATTCTGAGTCTACGGGGCTATTCGTGAGCAAGATTAACCTTCAAAGGCTAAAAGGTTATGACCTTGGCAATGTTCGATTTTTGATTACCTTAGATGATTTTGCTCCAGAAACCCTTGAGGTTGAAGTGAGCCGCATTTCATCTATTTATGAGAAGGCTAAAAATTTTGCATTACAATTAGCAGAAAAGATAGGATTAATAAGCGATGAGATTGAGCCTGACGATGTTGCTGCGATAATTTACACTTCGGGGACAACGGGAAATTCCAAGGGTGTAATGCTTACTCATAAAAATATTGTTTCCAATGTTACGCAGGTTGCCAGAATATTCGATTTGAACCAGAACGACAGAGTCTTATCCATTTTGCCACTTGCTCATTCTTATGAGTTTACCTTGGGCCTATTGTATTCTTTATCGGTAGGTGCTTGTATCTATTACATCGGGAAAAAGCCTACCCCTGCTTTAGTACATGAGGCATGTGAGAGAGTAAAACCGACTATAATACCTGCTGTTCCCCTTTTGGTCGAGAAGGTTTATAAATCTAAGGTTAAAAAGCTTCTGGAAGAAAAGAAGGCGATCAAAACTGTTACAAAAATTCCTTTTGTCAAAAATCTTATCTATTCGAAGATAAGGAAATCTCTCCTTGAATTTTTTGGTGGTGAGTTGAGATGCATAACCTTAGGGGGAGCTCCTCTTTCCCTTGAAGTGGAGAAATTTTTAAGGACGATTAATTTCCCTTATGCGATGGGATATGGACTTACGGAAGCCTCTCCGCTCGTTAGTGGTTCTTTACCAACAGAAACGAGGCTTGGCTCAGCGGGTAAGGTAGCACCGGATATTGAAGTTAGAATAGTTGATCCTGATCCCCATACTGGAGTTGGGGAAATATGGCTCAGGGGCCCCAACATTATGAAGGGATATTACAAAAACGAGAATCTTACAAGGGAAGTACTTACAGAGGATGGATGGCTTAAGACGGGTGATCTTGGCTATGTGGATAAAGATAACTACATTTATATAAGGGGTCGCTCTAAGAACATGATACTTACCTCGGCTGGAGAGAACATTTACCCTGAAAACATTGAAGAAAAGCTCAATATGCACCCCTTGATTCAAGAGTCAGTGGTCTATGAAAGGGAAGGGAGAATCGTTGCTAAGGTTTATCTAAACTATGAGGAACTGGCTGAAGAACTGGAAGGAAAATCGGATTCCGAGAGGGAAAAAATTATAAGAGAGATTCTCAAAAAGGTTAGAGATGAAGTCAATGAGCAGTTGCCCTCTTACTCGAGGTTGTCTGAACTGTACGAATATCCTGAACCCTTTGAAAAAACGCCTACCAATAAGATAAAAAGGTATCTTTACGTAGATTGATTTTGTAGAGGTTTCTTTAGAACAATTTGAAGAATCTCCTCTGCGACTTCATCGGATTTGTAGCTTCCACTTTCTAAGAGAAATCTTTTGTCTGCTCTTTGCCTGAAGGCAGAAACGAGGGGATGGAAATCAACAACTGGAAGTGTGCACACTATAATACCTTTCTCCACGCTTAGTAATTTCTCAATAGATTCCCTGAATTTCTTTGAGAGCATCTCCATTTTGCCGATTTCATCGATTATTAATATGTTGCATTCACCCTTGAAGAACTTCCCAACCTCGTCTAAAGCAATTTTTTCGAAATTATCGACCTTTACATAGTATTTTCCGACCCTAAAAGGGGTTTTGTAGATTACATCTGCAAGGATTGCGCGTCTACCCTGTATTGTTATAATTTCGAAGCCCGTCCTTTTGCCAGTATGATCCCTTATTTCTTTCGTAGTGAATCCACATAAATAATGTTTCCCTTTTTCTTTAATTTTTTCAATTAACTTGATGCAGGTGGTAGTTTTTCCCGATGCAGGTTTGCCCTCAATCGTGATAATCATTCCCTTAGTTTGTTATATAATTTTAAGACAAGAAGGAGGAGGAATAAATGGGACCAAAGGCCATAGGACCATACAGCCTAATAAGAGGAGCAGAATGTGGTAAACTCTTTTTCATTTCAGGGCAATTGGGTATAAATCCTGAAACGGGGGAACTGGAGGTGGGCTTAGAAGCACAGGCCAGAAGAGTTATGGAAAATTTAAAGTCTATCCTTGAATCCTACGGCCTTTCAATGAATAATGTAATCAAAACTACTATTTTTCTCATAAATCCCGAAGATTTCTCAAAGGTTAATGAGATTTACGCCAGTTTTTTCTCAGAGCCTTACCCGGCTCGTTCTACAATCTTTGTTAAAGCCCTGCCTAAAAACGCCCTAATTGAAATAGAGGCGATTGCTTGTTTATGATTTCGAACCCGAGCGCCACCTCTTAAGATCAGGTATATATTCTTTTGCAATTTTGAAGGCATATTTGGGTGGTATTTTTTCAACTTCTATCATTTCCGTTGCAACCTTTTGTATCATTTCCTCCATTGTAATGTTTGGCTCTGTAAATTTGCCATTTTGGTAGCACTTCCTGCAGTATTCATAGTTCAGGCTTCCGTCTGCGTTTGTTCCGAATTCCTCTTCGGATACTATTGGAGTTCCACAGCTCTGGCAAATTGTTTTTTGTACCATTGCACCTCTCCTTACTTTAAAATTTTTATTTAGTCTTTGCTTTCTGTGTAAGGTTCAACATGTATGGTAGCATCAATATTTTCTTTCATTAAAGCATCTTCAATTTTCTTTGTAATTTCATGGGCTTCCTCAAGGCTTATCTCCTTAGGAAGCCTTATGTGAAAAGTTAGTTCGATGTGATTGCCATACCTGTGCATATGAAGATGATGAAGACCGGTTATCCTCGGGTCCGCTTTTTCTACTTCATCAGTGACTTTCTTTATTATCTCGTCAGGGACTTTTTCGCCTATGAGAGGGGAAACACTTGATTTTACAATGTCAAAAGCAGTTACAGCAATTGCTAAGGATATTAATAGGCCGAGGTATCCGTCAACGAGTGGTATCTGCTTGTTAAGAGCAACTCCTATCAAAAACAAAACGCTTGTGATCATGTCCGATTGGTGATGCCAACCATCTGCAGTAATTGCCTGTATTTTTGATTTTTTACCAGCCCAAAAGGCAAAGAGTGCGAGGGCTTGTTTTAAAGTGGCACAGACAGCCTGAACTAATACGCTCGCTAAGGTGAAGGTTATGACCTTTCGAGATGTGATTCTTATTAGGGATTCTTTGAGGAAGTTGATTGCCACGAGAATTAGCATTATGCCAATTAACAAGCTTGTTATCTTTTCAATTCTACCATGCCCAAAAGGGTGTTCCTCATCGGCGGGTTTTGCTGAAAGATAAATCCCAACAACCAGCATCATAGACGTTAAAGAGTCAGAAAGGGTATGCCAAGCGTCCGCCTGGAGTGAGACAGAGTTTATCTTAAGCCCAATGATGTATTTGGCTACAAAAAGTATTGAATTTAAAACGATGGATATCCATCCCTCAATGTATGCGAGTTTATTGAAGTCCAGGCCTTTTCTAAGCTGCATCGGGATAAACCAACTGGGAATTTTTGGAAATTTTAATTCTGTCCTTTCTCAATGGGTAATCCTCTGTTAATCCAGTCCTTTAATCCGCCTTTCAAACTAAATACATTTCTATAACCCATGTTGATTAATCTTATCGCAACATTTTTACTTCTCATTCCGTGTGAGCAGTAGAGTATTATAGTGTTATTTTTAGGGAGAGTCATTAACAAAGAGTCGAGTTTTGGTGAGAAGTAGTCAATGTTAATTGCGGAGGGTATATGTCCTTGTAAGAACTCTTCAGGTGTTCTAACGTCTACCACTGTGATCTCCATTTTATTGTGAGAAAGGAGCTTATAAAGCTCCTTTGCAGAAATTTCTCTAACATCTCTGATTAAAGAGTGTTTAGCACAGGAGAGGGTAAGGATAGCAAAAATCAGGTAATTACTTCTTTTCATTCGTGGATTTTTTAAGCTCTTCATCCAGCCAATTCAGATAGTCGCTATTTCCTGCAATTACCGGGATTGCCAGGATTTCAGGAACCGCGTAGTTGTGAACTTCCTTTATGGCCTTCTCCAGTTCAGGGTAGTAATCGGCTCTTGTTTTAGCTATGATGAGATACTCTGTATCTTTTGTGATTTTGTTCTCCCACCAATATTGACTCGTTATTGGCCCTAAGATCTGCACACAAGCAGCAAGTCTCTTTTGAACTAAGGTTTCAGTGATTTTTTCAGCAACTTCCCTAACATTAGTGGTTGTGAAGACCTGAATATATTCTGCCATGGCTTTATTATAAGATGAGGTGAGTCCCAAAGCAAGCGGAACTTAATTGCCACAAGCAGAATCGTAAGTTGAAGATCACATATAATTTTGGAGGGAACCTAATCGAACCTTCTATCTCGTAGCGGTTGTTTGCGGATCAAGATCATATATAATTTTGAGGGGAACGGGAATAGTAAATTTTGCCTAAATTAAAAAACTGCGCTGCGCAGGACTCGAACCTGCAACCCACGGATTAAGAATCCGTTGCTCTGCCTGTTGAGCTAGCAGCGCATTGTTAAAATTATAAAAATAAACCTGCGGTTTTTCAAACGATCGGCGTTAATAACATAACTTAGGTCGGAACGGGACTATTCTTTCCTAAGTTCCGGAGGCAGAAATGCTCGCCTTGGCTTAAAGAACACCGGGTAAGTTTCTAAAGTTCTTTGCATTAAAGGAGCGGATATCAAAATAAGCCGATTTTTTTTAATTTCGACCTTTTGGGAAATTTTCTTAAAATAAACCTAGCTTCCTCAATAACGGTGATTCATCTCTCATTAATGTACTTTTCAGGCCTTTGAGCCTTGTCATTTAAATCCTTTATATCAAATGAATCCTTTTAAGTTATAGCGAGTCGATGTATAGTATGTCAAGCCTTGTGATTTTAAGAAGATTGCTCGAAATAATGTGAGTCCACGATAGCAAGAATAATGTAGGACAATCATTCTTGTTTTTCATTGAACTTTAAAGGCCCATTGTGAGTTAAGAGCGCAAAGGGAGAAGCATGAGGTATTTTGTAAATTCGACGATGCTCTACTTATGTTAAAATTGTCGTTAGCCTTTGTTCGAGTTCGTCGAAGTTTATAACTCAAAATGACCTCAAGGAACAGTGGAACTATTATGAAGCTCTTTCTCTGCAGATTCGGTTTTAGAAAGTACGATGTTAAGCAAGTATAGCTTTTAAGAAGAATTTGTACAAGTGCATTATATTTTTACAGGTTTTTAAATTGTATGCGAGTTTGAATCACCTATGGACTGAACGCCTTGACACTATTCAGCTCATCGCCCTTTTGTTCGTATGTTGAACATTAAAATTTAACACTCGCCGATATGATGCTGAAGATAATTGCTACAATTCTTTTTTATTTTGGCTATGGCTCTTATTATATCCTATTGAGGCCAAGATTTGTTGACCTTGGAGCGAGTTATTTTCAAATATTGCTGATTGACAGTTTGCCTGCCTTTGTTGCCTTGACCTCAGTATTTTGGGGTAGATTAGCCGATGTGATCTCACGAAGGCTATTTCTTTTATTAAGCAGCCTCGGAGGGATCTTTGTATTACTTCTCGGATTTTCGAATCAAATATATACGTTACTCCTTTTTCTGCTTCTATTAAGTATTTTTGCTTCCATCGCCATTCCAGTCATCAACAGTATGTTCTCCTACAGTGAGGATACAGAGGGAGCATTCGCCCTTTATTTATTGGCAGAGGCCCTTGGTTGGACTCTCAGTGGCTCTATTATGGGTTATTTCTCTAAGGACCCAGGGCTTTTCAAACTCGGTTATATAATTAGTGGAATAGCCTGGGCTATTGGTATAATCGTTTTTTACCAAATTTATACTGATAATCTTAATTTTGGTTCCCCGTCGACTTCCCTTTTCAAGGTTCATTTTGAAAGGGGGTTAATATTTTTGGCTGTTGGGACCTTTTTCTTGGAATTTGGGATTGTAACCTCTTACGGGATTTTGTCAGTGAAACTTTATGAGGTTTTGGGAAAGTCAAAATTCCTCTATGGAATAGTATGGGCTTCAATACCCGCATTTTTATCTGCATTGGTGAGCAAATTTTATGGTGAGGTTGTTAAAAAACTCACTCCCTGGAGAAGTTTAGTACTACTTTCTGCTGCTTATTTTGTTAATATCGCTATTTTGGCTCTTGCGAAGGGATATTTAATGGCCTTTTTCTGGATTCTACCTCTTTGGAATTTTATGTATATTGCCCTTTACTCCGCGGTCACAAGGCTATCAAGGGAAAATGAAAGAGCAACTGCCTTTGGATTTTTGAATTCCACTTTAAACTTCGCTGTTTTTCTCTCGGCATTATCTGGGATTCTTGCGGATAAATTTGGCAGGTTGTCAAGTGTCGTTCTGGGTTTAGTTTCTATATTAGTGAGTCTTGTTATTTTTTCAAAGCTTAATGCCAATGTTTTCAGAGATTACTCGAAATACGCACTTCCTCAAAATTAATCTACTTGAACTATTCTCTATTGTAGTTCTGATGCCCATTCGGCCCCCCTTTTCTTGTTGTAAGCCGTGTCAAGCTCGCTTTGCAACATGATTGTCGCGTGTGTTAATTTTACTATCTTTATGTTATCTCTCAAATTCATAACCCCCTCTTTTTACTTCTTCACTTACACCTTTGACTCTTAAAACGCTGTTTAGAGGCGTGCTATCTCATGCTTCTTTGCTTTTTACTTTTTCTGTTTTCCCCAAACCACTTCCTTTGCTAAGACCACGCAGTATTGCTACTCGCTTACTGAATAAAAGAATGCAATACCGTCGCCGCTTTATTATGTTGTTATTTTTGATGAAACAACCCCATTTCGAGTAGATTAATTTTGAGGAAAGCCGAACTCTTGACTGAACAGTAAGATTATATTATAATAATAACACTAACGCGGGGTGGAGCAGTCCGGTAGCTCGTCGGGCTCATAACCCGAAGGTCGCTGGTTCAAATCCAGCCCCCGCTACTGTCTTACTCCTGGCGGTGTAGCTCAGCTGGCAGAGCAGAGGAATCATAATCCTCGTGTCGGGGGTTCGACTCCCTCCGCCGCCATTCTTTTAATTTCCATAATTCCCAGTTTAAAATTATCCCATGTCAGCTAAGGTTATTGATGGAAGACTTATCAGGGAAAAGGTATTGGAAGAATTAAAGGAACAAATTGCCTGTTTGAATCTTCAAAGGCCCTTGAAATTAGCCATTTTTCAGTATAAGCCTCAGGTTCCCGATGAACTTTATGCTCATTCACTCAAAAGGGTAGCAAAAAAGCTCGATATAGAAGTGGAGGTAAAAACTTTTGGAGACCTTGAATCGTTAAAAAGCGCTATTTATGCTTACAATGAAGATGAATCTGTCGATGGAATTATGCTGCAGATAGAGGACAAAAAAGATTATTTATACTACACTTCTTTTATTGTTCCCGAAAAGGATGTAGATGGTGCAAGTCCTGAAAACCTTGGGAAGCTAATAAGGAAAGACAAAGGATTAAGACCCGCCACTGCTGATGCCGTTATCAGAATAATAAAAGAAACGGGCTATGAAATTCGCGGAAAAAATGCATGCATTCTTGGAAGAAGCTTCCGCTCAGGGCTTCCCATTGCAATAATGCTTATGAATGAGGATGCAACCTGCACCGTGTGTCACTCTTCTACCAAGGATATAAGCATTTATACACGAGAAGCCGACATCCTTGTTGTTGCTATTGGACGTGCCAACTTTATTGGCGCCGATATGGTTAAGGAAGGGGCTTTTGTGATTGACGTTGGAATAAACCAGGTAAATGACAAGGTTGTTGGAGACGTCAAATTTGATGAAGTTAAAGAAAAAAGTGGATACATAACCCCTGTACCTGGTGGGGTTGGCTCGGTCACGGATGTTATGATTTTTAGAAATTTAATAAAAGGAGTGATTTTTAGAAATGAAAAGCGACATTGAAATCGCAAGTAGTGTTAAACTTTTGAGTATAGATCACATCGCTGCAAAGCTTGGCATTGATTGCCAGTTCATTACCCATTGTGGAGACTTTAAAGCTAAGATCAATCCCAAAATTCTTGAAACCGAAGAATTTTTGAAGAAAAAAGAAGGCAACCTGATCCTCGTTACTGCAACAACTCCAACACCCTACGGTGAGGGTAAAACTACGGTCTCCATAGGTCTTTCTGATGCTTTGAATAAACTTGGCTATAAATCTATTGTGACATTACGAGAACCATCGATGGGCCCGGTCTTTGGGATTAAGGGTGGGGCAGCAGGTGGAGGATATGCTCAAGTAGTTCCGATGGAGGACATCAACCTTCATTTTACGGGTGATTTTCACGCTGTTTCTATAGCACATAATTTGATTTCAGCGATTATTGATAATCACATCCACCAGGGTAATGAATTGGGGATTGACCTTAGAAAAATAACCTGGAAAAGGGTTGTTGATCTCAATGATAGGGCTCTCAGGAAAATTATTATAGGTTTGGGAGGCCCTACCAATGGTTTTCCCAGGGAAGATGGTTTCGATATAACAGCTGCTTCCGAAATCATGGCCATTCTCGGTCTATCATTGAACTATAAAGACCTAAAAGAGAGAATTTCAAACATAGTAATCGGTTACAATAAACAGGATGAACCTATAAAGGTTAGAGACCTTAAAGTTCAGGGCGCTGTTGGAGCCCTTCTGAGGGATGCCTTTAAGCCGAACCTTGTTCAGTCACTGGAAAATAATCCTGCTCTTATCCACACAGGCCCCTTCTCCAATATCGCCCATGGTACCAATTCTCTGATTGCTACGAAGCTTGCTTTGAAACTTGCCGATTTTGTGGTCACTGAGGCTGGCTTTGGAACTGACCTTGGTGGGGAAAAATTTGTAGACATTGTATCTCGCGTTGGAAATTTAAGACCAAAGGCTGCGGTTCTTGTGACCTCTGTAAGGGCCCTTAAACACCATGGAGGTGCGAAGAGACAGGAACTTTCAACGGAGAATATTGAGGCTTTGAAAAAAGGCCTTGAAAATCTTGATAAACATATGGAAAATCTCGACTTCTACAATATTCCCTTTGTAGTTGCTTTAAATAGGTTTCCTACAGATATGGAGAGAGAGCTGGAACTGGTTGTAAACTATGTGCAGTCAAAAGGGAGAGAAGTTGCTATAACCGAGGTTTGGGCCAAGGGGTCTGAGGGTGGCATCGATCTCGCAAAAAAAGTAATTGAAGCTGTCAAAAAGGCAGACGGGAATCTTAATTTCGTTTATGACATAGAAGATCCTATTCCCGTTAAGATTGAAAAAGTTGCAAAGCGTATTTACGGAGCTAAAGAGGTTATTATTGATAGGGATGCTGAACAGGACATAAAGAATCTTGAAAAGCAAGGCTTTGGTAACTTATATGTGTGCATTGCCAAGACACAGCTTTCCCTTTCCGGAGACCCAAAGCTTTTAGGGAGACCCAGAGACTTTTCTCTCCATATTAGAGAGGTAAGATTGAGCGCCGGTGCTGGTTTTGTAGTTCCAATCGCCGGTGAAATCATGACTATGCCAGGCTTACCCAAGGTGCCATCTGCTGAGTTTATTGATATAGACGAGAACGGTAAGATAACGGGTCTTTTCTAATGAAGCTTGCAATTGTTGGCGAGGCTCTGACGGGTAAGACGACACTCTTAAAGGTGCTTACCGATAACACTTTTTCCCGTGGTTCTGGATATATATCAGGCGTGGGCACTTTTATCCTTGAAGACCCTAATCTTGACTATCTTTTCGAGCTTTATAATTCGGACAAAAAGACCCCTCTTCATGTAGAGCTTTATGATTTTGAGGGGCTTGGAAAATTGTGGAAGGACGAAAAGAGAGGGGAAATTAAAAACGAACTCTCAAATTTTGATGCCCTGATTTGTGTTGTTTCTGATTTTCAGGAGGTTGCCTTAAAGGATTCTTTCTACAATCTGGAATACAAGCTTCTCCTTACAGACTTAGATTTCGTCGAAAGGCGAATCGAAACTCTGAAGAAGGAAAGGATTAAAAAGAAGGTTAATGAAGAGGAGATAGCCTTGCTCGAAAAAATTGATTCCTGGCTCTCCGCTGAAAAGCCTTTGCATTCCCTTGAACTTACAGAGAAAGAAAAAGACCTGATAAAAGGTTACGTTTTCCTTTCTATGCTTCCTCAAATTTTTGTAATAAATCGAGAGGAATCGAAACTGGGTGGGGAGCTTCCTTCAGACCTCATTAATAGGATTAAAGAGAGGAATTCCCCATTTTTTATAACCTCTCTAAAGGTTGAAGAGGAGCTAATAGGCCTTGAGAGGATAGAAAAACTGGAAATTCTTAAGGAATTCGGGATAGAGGAAGACATAAAGACGGCAATTTCCTCAGTTATAAAAGACGTCCTTGGGTTAACTTTCTTTTACACAGCCAGTAAAACTGAAGCGAGGGTTTGGGCTGTAAGGAAAGGCGCTACTGCAAAGGAAGCGGCAGGCAAAATTCACAGTGACTTCGAGAGAGGATTTATAAGAGCTGAGGTTATCCATATAGAAGACCTTGAAAGGGCTGGAAGTGAAAAGAAGGCGAAGGAGCTTGGACTTTACAGGCTGGAGGGTAAAGATTACATCGTAAAGGATGGGGATATTCTCCTCATAAGGTTCTCTGTATGAATCACCCCTTTGGGGATTACCTCTTGAACCTTGAGAGACCAGCACGCTATATAGGTGGGGAATTTAATGCTGTTAGGAAGCCCCTTGATAAGGTTGTTTTACACATAGGCCTCTTATACCCCGAAATTTATGAAATTGGGATGTCCAATTTAGGTTTAAAGATTATCTATCACATATTCAACAGCCATCCTGATGTGTACGCTGAACGGATCTTTCTGCCATGGATTGATGCCATTGAATATATGAGAGAAAGAGAGATACCTCTTTTTACCCTTGAAAGCTATACACCGGTGAAAAATCTTGATATGCTTGGTATTTCACTCCATACGGAGCTAAACTACACAAATTTACTTTTGGCCTTAGATCTCTCTCATATACCGCTCCTAAGGGAAGAAAGGGTCAATGGTAAATATCCCCTCGTTGTTGTGGGTGGGCCTTCCAGTTTTAATCCCCTTCCCTTAGAACCCTTCGTTGATTTCTTTGTTGTTGGAGAAGGAGAAGGTGTTGTCAAGAAATTGATTCCGTACCTTTTGGATTACAAAAGGGGAAGGCTCTCTAACAACGAGTTTTATTCAGAAATTGCAAAACTTGAAGGTATTTATATCCCTGAAGTATCAAAGAAAGCGAAACGGGCTGTGGCCTATTTTAATACAGAAGACTTTCCTGTAGATCAAATTGTCCCCACGACGGAGATCGTGCACCATCGCTATGTTGTTGAGGTGATGAGGGGATGTACAAGGGGGTGTCGCTTCTGTCAGGGTGGCTTTAACTACAGGCCATTAAGGTTAAGGGAACCAGAAGAAGTGTTAAAGATCGTGAATGATGGCTTGAGCAAGACGGGCTTTGATGAAGTTGGACTTCTTGCCTTTTCTATTTCTGATTACCCCTACTTAAGCGAACTTATCAGGGCTTTTAAAGAACGTTTTGAAAATACGCACATTTCTTTGCCCAGTCTTCCCATTGACTCTTTGGATGAAAGTTTACTCGTTGAGTTTGAAGAACTCAGACGTTTTGGCATCACCTTGGCACCTGAGGTTGCCTCAGAGAAGTTGCGAAAGGTGATCAATAAAAATGTTCCCTTAGAAAGTATATTTAGAACCCTTGACATCGCCCTTAAATTTAATTTTCGCCATGTAAAATTGTATCTGATGATCGGGGTTCCTGGCGAAACAGCAGAAGACCTTGAAGTGATGGTTAAATTTCTTAAAGAACTTTCGATTCGTTACAGGAAAATAGAGTTTAAGGCTTCCATCTCCCCCTTTGTACCTCGACCTCATACCCCCTTTCAATTCGCACGGCAAGAGACGCCTGACGAAATCTATTCAAAAATTGATTATCTTCGAAAGTCCACAAAAAGTTTAAAGAATTTTACTTTAACCTTTCACGATCCCAAGATGAGCTTGATTGAGGGTATCTTCGGTAGGGGCGATAGTGCCCTTTCATCAGTATTGCTGGATGCTTACAAAGAGGGGGCAATTTTTGATTCGAGAAGCGAATTTTTTGATTTTAACAAATATTTAAAGGCCTTTGAGAAAAATGGAATAGATCCCTTTGCATATACTCGCCGTCGGGATCCTTCGGAACAATTGCCCTGGGAAATCATTGATACTGGAGTGTACCCGAAGTATTTGAGACATGAGTTTTCTAAATCTCAAGAGATTACTTACACTGCGGACTGCATGGCAAGGGGGTGTCAGGGCTGCGGAGTGTGGATTAAGGAAGGATACGAGCTATGCAAAACGGGTATTAAGAAGGTTGAAAGAGTTCAACTTTCTGGGAGACCAATTCAAGAAAAAATTCCTGCTAAAACGAGTGGATATTTGCTGACTTACAAAGTTAGGGAGATGTCGAGGTTTATTTCACAGAGAGACCTTACAAAAGTAATAGTGAATATGCTTAGGGTATGCGGGGTAAAGCTTAAGTACTCTCAAGGGTATGTCCCCCATCCGAGGATTTCTATGCCTAATCCATTGCCCCTGGGCGTTGAAAGTGAGGAGGAATATTTCTACTTTGAGGCGGAAACTATAGAGAGTTTTAAGGATTTGATTAGTAGGCTGAATCTAAGAACCATTCCAGGGCTAGAATTCCTTTCAATTATCCCTGTGGATAAAAAGCCGGATTGGAGTAGGTTTAGCATCGCCAGATTCAAGTTAGAAAAGGATGGTGAATCGGAAGAATTTACAGTAGATTTGAGCCAGAATTCTCTTTACAAGGTCTTAAAGGAAAGGTTCGGAATAGAAAGAAGCGAATTAAACTCGGTGAGGATTAAGAAAGTTGCCGTTTTGAAGTAAAAATGAGAATTTTACTCGTTAATCCTCCAGTTTATGACTTTGCACTCCATGATTATTGGCTGAAACCCTATGGGCTTCTGCGAATAGCATCGGCATTGAAAAGAGAAGGTATAGAATTTGATTTTTTTGATTTTTTAGATAGGGGCCATCCTTTTTACAGAAACCTTGACCTTAAGACCGATGAGTACGGCAGGGGTAAGTTTTACTTTGAGGAGGTAAAAAAACCGGATGTGATATCCTTCGTTCCACGGAAGTTTAAGAGATACGGATTGCCTCAAAGAGTTTTCCTGGAAGAGACCTTTTCTAAGGAGTACGAGTACATTTTTATCACAACGGGTATGACTTACTGGTACCTTGGGGTGAAGGAAGTAATTGAAATTTCTAAGGAAAGATGGCTCAAGGCAAAGGTTGTCGTTGGTGGAGTTGCAGCCACATTGACTCCGGACTTTTATATCTCTCTTGGTGCCGATGAGGTCGTTGTAGGTGATAATTGGGAGAGTTTTTGGCAAAATAATTTTTATTTAAATCCCGTTGAGGAACTTCCCTATTATGATGTTTACGAAGACCTGAAATATGCGGTTATCCGAATTAATGAAGGCTGCCCTTTGAGGTGTTCTTACTGCGCCTCTTTCCTGCTTAAGCCCAAGTTTAAAACCATAGACGTTTCTAATTTAGTAAAATTGGTTGAGAAGCTTTACCTATCACGGTCCATCAGGGATTTCGTGTTTTATGACGATGCCTTGCTCTACAATTTAGAAGGTGGACTTTTGCCTTTTAGAGACGGTCTAAAAGAGAAAAAATTACTTGGTAAGATTCGTTTTCATACTCCCAATGCCCTTCACGTGAGAAAAATTACCAGGGAGACGGCTTATCTTCTTAAAGAGATGGGATTTGAAACCATATTCCTTGGGGTTGAAACCGTCAATCCAGAGCTTCTGAAGAAGGTCGGGTGGAAGCTTTCCTTTGCGGATTTTGAAAGGGCGGTGGAGAACCTTAAGGAGGCAGGTTTTACCGGGGATAAAGTAACGGCCTATATATTTCTTGCCTTGCCTGGCCAACCCCCAGAGGAGGTTGAAGAAAATATCAAGATTATTTCAGAATTTGGCATCAGAGTTTCACTCTCGGAGTTCTCACCTATACCAGGGACTCCATTGGGAAATCAAGTGATTGAGCAGTATAAACTGTACGACCCGCTCCTAACAAATAACTCCGTTTTCCCAGTAATATACTACGGCTTCGAGACAGTTAATCGTCTCAAAAACCTAAAAAACGAATTGCAGAAGAAATTCCTCTCTACTTCACATTGATAGAGGGGATTTTAACCGGCGCGTTTGTTTCATAGACGCTCAAAACTTTTTCCTGTACTCCAGTTTCTGGGTATAGAAGGTCAATTACCCTCGGTGCCATCTGGGACTTTGCCCCTCCAAATTCCCATTCGCCTCTTGTAGATTGTAAGGCCCTTAGGTTATCTTTTCCATAACCATCGTAAGAGTAGAGAGTGAGCGAAATTTTTGCCCCTTTTAAGTTGCCTGCGAACTTTTTGGAAACAGTGAAGACAACTTCTTTGTTTTCGTAATCCACGTAAATATCGGGATTTTCAAGAAGTTCCATTGATGGGTTGTAGACTCCGCAGGCATTGTCCCACCCGGAGATCATAATGGCGACATCCCATGGGTTTTCCGTTTGATAATTAAGAGAAGTTTTGATTGGATCTGTTTTGCCTCCATCCCTGTTATCAATATAGAGGAAGAAAATCTGCTGTGAAAATCCGTAGGGTGCATTCCAGGGGTTATCCAATTCTCCGACTTTTATAGAGAAGATGTAGCTATTTTCCGTTTCAAATATTTTTAAACCTTTGATGTCAAAAATGCCCTTCTTAAATACCCCGTTGGAAGGATAAAGGTAATAGCCAGGGCCATAATCGTCACCTTCAATATCTGGAATTTCAAAGATCTTTTTAGCGGAAAGGCGTGGATCATTTTTCGCCATTACTGATCCTCCGTAGGAGCCTTTCTTTGCCTCTTCAAGAATAGATTTATCAAGGAAGTCAGGATAGGGCTTACCGAGGATTTCGTATACATTTTTCAATGTCCTTCTGAACATGATGTCAGTCCAGCGGTCATCGCCTGCATTCTGATCCGCTCCAAAGAACCAGAACCAGTCGCTACCTTCTGCGGAAGCCAGTTCAAAGAAGGCTTTTTCTAAAGTTTTTTCGTCGTATTGACCGGATTTTTTGAAATTTTCGAAATCTTTTCTCACATAGCCCAAATAGTTCCAGGCTAAGTTCTCTTCATCTTCACCTATCCAGGTAGAGAAGTCTGCGTTGATCCAGGACCCAGCGAAAAGGTGGGTAATCACTCTCTTTGGAGGGAACTGTTTTATAAAGTCGGTGGGCGTAGTGGTCACTATCCAGTCCGCTTCGCTGAGCTGAGAATACAAGGAATGGAAGAAATCCTTTGCATCGTTTTTGTACCATTCCCAGGCGTTTTCGCCGTCGAGGATTATAGTGACTAAATGAGGCTCAGGGTCCTTTGCAAACTTTTGGTGAATTTCATAAAGTCTCATAATAAGGTCGTTTGCTGCCTGTACCCCCGAGAGGGATTTATACCTGAAGCCTATTCTGTCTGATAGATCGGTATCTCTGAAGACCATATAAATGGTGTCCTTTCCATTAACCACCGCATAAGGCCTGTAAAGGTCGTCATCACCAAAATCTGCCTTTTTGAGAGAACGGGCGAGGACATGCCCGTCAGAGCACATCCAGATGAATCCGCCCTGCTTTACGATGGGAACAATATCGTGGGATACTGAGCCTTCTGCAGGCCACATTCCTGCAGGTTTTCTTCCGAAGATTTCTTCGTACTTAGCTACCGCTTGTTTTACGTGCCATAGAGCGTCTTCGGGCCAGGAGAACCTCTCTGGGAGTTTTGCATTGGGCATTGCTTCACGGGCAGATTCTGTGTCGTAAATGAGTGGCAGAATGGGATGATAGTATGGTGTTGTGATAACTTCAATCTGACCCTTTGAAAGTAAGTCTTTATGAACAGGAATTATCGCCTTCAAAATTTTCATCTGTATGTCTAAGATTTCTCTTTTGTCCTTCTCTGTAAAATTTTGTCCTTTTTCTACAAATTTCTTTACGCTTACCTTTTCCCCTGTTGGAAGTGTTACCTCCCCATTTCGGAAGTCTGGATCGAACCAGCAGAGGTTGAAATAGACCTGGAGGTCTCGAAAATCCTGGGTGGTGTATCTTTTAATGGATTCGTCAAAGTTGATGGTACCGTCGGGATTCCAAACCCTCTTTGTTCTAAGTTCTTTGTATCTTGGGAAAATATCGATCATATTATCCCAGTTCGCACTGAAAAAGTTGGCGAGTAGATATTTTTTATCCTCGTAGGTAAGTGAGTCCGCATTCTTTAAGGTCATTCTAAAATCCACATCAGGAGACTTCCCTTCGTCGTAAAGTCTGATATCATCCTGAAGCTGCATGAGCAGAACAGGGGTGAGGTTAATTGTGAATCTTATTTTGGGATACTGATAGAGAATTGCTGCCATATCGTAATAGTCCTTTATCCCGTGAAGCCTGACCCACGGTGCGAAGGACTCCCCCGTCTGTAAGTCCTTGTAGTATCTTGGCTGATGCTGATGCCACACAATGGCGAGATAGATTGGTGTCCCCTGTTTTTTCAAGGATTTAATTATTGGTTCCTGAGGGAGGGTTGAGGGGCTTACCGCCTCAAGAATAATTTTACCGTCATCGGTGAGTCTGAAGGCGGAGTTGAATCCTCCAAATCCATCGTCTACCTTTGCAGGATTTGTGGGGTCTTCTTTCCACTGAACACCGTTTATAACGAACTTGTACTGATAGTTGCCCGGTATGAGTTTTACTTTAACACTCCAGATTCCTTTTTCATCCTTTGTCATTGGCAACCCCGTTGGCGCCCAGTTATTAAAGGTGCCTGCAAGGTAAACCACCTGGGCATCGGGTGCGTAAAATCTGAACAAAACTCCTTCAGGGGTGTATTCGGGACCTTTCCAGTCGAATTTTATCTCTGTTTCTGCTGGTTTTACAGATGCCGGTGTGTAAAGGATTTTTCCGTCTGGGGTTAGTTCAAACTGAGAATTAAACCCGCCGAATCCATCCGGAACTTTTCTTGAATTAAAGGGGTCTTCTTTCCATGTGTTACCGTTGATTACGAATTTGTATTCGTAAACTCCGGGCTTCAGTTCCAATGAGGTTTCGAAGTACGCACCTTTGTTTTCCATCTTCTGAGCGGTTGGATTCCAGTTGTTGAAGGTTCCCGCAAGATAAACTTCCTTGGCCTCTTTATCGTAGAATCTAAAAATAACTTTTCCATTTATGTATTCTAAGGATTTTAGTGCACTGACACCGAGCTGTGGCGCCTCTGAAAAGAGGATTTCCCCCTTATCGGTTAGAGTGAATTTTGAATTTGAACCACCAAAGCCATCCGGAACCTTCCAGGGATTGTCTGGATCTTCTTTCCATACACCGTCGATGATGAACTTATACTCATAGGTGCCCGGTTTAAGGTCTACTTCCGCAACCCAGGTGTTGTCTTTCTTGGTCATTTTAATTCCGGTTGGATTCCAGTTGGAGAAGGTACCGGTTACAACTACGTCCTTAGCCTGTGGTTCCCTTAGAGTGAAAATCACTTTACCATCTTTGTACTCAACCCCTGCAAAGAGGAGCCCAATTGATAAGGTTGTTATCAAGAATTTTACAAGTCTCATAACGCCTCCTTAACTCAGAATATTTTAATGTTCTCTTTGAGAAAAACAAATGGTGGCGTTGCTCATGCTGAGCGGAGTTTGTGCGAGTGTTCTTTAAAAGCTCAATTGTTTGACTTTTTTCAGTTGAAAAGTGTGGAGAATAATAAGCAAAAGAATAGGAATCTTACAAGGACAACGGAAAGCAGTTTGTTATGGAGGAATTAATGATTTGAAATTCAGTGACATAATACCCGTTGATAAAAGTGAAGGCCGTAAAAAAGCTAAAAGTTGCTTAGGATACCATCCGAAAGAAACTGCATAAATCTTTTGAATAAATGTTTATAGTAAGAGGCAACTAAATGTACCGATGAGACCCTTGAAGTTCAAGCAAGCTTAGGAAAAATAATATAATAAGGATGCAGTATGGTCGCCGTTTGTATTCCTCAGTTATTTTTGATGAAACAATCCCATTTCGAGTAGATTAATTTTGAGGAACGCCGCATGTTTGACTTTTCCTTAATCTTTCCTTAGAATTAACACATCGCCGAGGTGGCGGAACTTGGCAGACGCGCTGCCCTCAGGAGGCAGTGGGTGTTCGGCCCGTGCGGGTTCAAATCCCGCCCTCGGCATAAATCGAAAAAAACAAAGATAAAAGGAGGGTATTATGGACATATACGCAACACTCAAAGAAATAATCGTAGATAAGCTTTCAGTCTCGGAGGATCAGATAAAACCAGAATCCAGGTTTATGGAGGACCTGGGTGCCGACTCCCTCGATGTGGTAGAACTCGTAATGGCTATTGAAGAGAAGTTTGGTATTGAGGTGCCTGATGAAGATGCAGAAAAAATCAGAACAGTACAGGATGCAATTAATTATATAAAGGCTAAAATAGGCTCATAAGGTAGTAGGATTATTACCATTTTTAGGCCCTTAAATTTGGTTTTTTATTATGAAAAGACGCGTTGTAGTTACAGGGATGGGGGTGGTATCCCCTGTTGGTAAAAGCGTAAAAGAGTTTTGGGAGGCTCTCTTATCTGCAAAGAACGGAATTAAATTGATTGATAGATTTGATGTCTCCCTATTTCCTACAAAAATTGCTGGTTTAATTGACGATTTTCATCCCGAAGAGAGGATAGATCCTAAAGAACTTAAGAGAATGGACCTTGTAACTCAGTATGCTTTGTATGCTACTCATGAAGCCATCCTTGATGCGGGTCTATCAGAGGATAAATTTGATCCCTACAGAGCTGGCGTGATTTTTTCATCGGGTATAGGGGGTATCAAGACCCTTGAAGAAGAAGTGATTAAACTCAAGGAACAGGGACCGCGCAGGGTAAGTCCTTTTCTCGTTCCTATGATGATTGTGGATATTACGCCTGGCCACATCGCAATGAGGTACGGTTTTAAAGGTCCCAATTATTCCATTGTTTCTGCCTGTGCATCTTCATCCCATGCTATCGGTGATGCATATAGGTTGATTAAGTACGGAGATGCTGATATAGTGATTGCAGGTGGATCAGAGGCATCGATTACCCCAATCGGGCTTGCAGGATTTTGCAGCATGAGGGCCCTTTCTACAAGGAATGACGAGCCAGAAAAAGCCTCGAGGCCTTTTGATAAGGAACGTGATGGCTTTGTAATGGCAGAAGGGGCAGGGGTCGTTGTTCTGGAGGAGCTTGAACATGCGTTGAAGAGAGGGGCTAAAATCTATGCCGAGGTTGTCGGCTACGGTGCCACTGCCGATGCCTATCACATAACGGCACCTCATCCTGAAGGTGAAGGTGCTGTTAATTCCATGAGACTTGCTATAGAAGAGGCTGGAATTTCGCCTGAAGAAGTAAGTTACATAAACGCTCATGGTACCTCTACCCAGCTTAATGACGCTGCGGAGACAAAGGCGATCAAAAAGCTGTTCGGTGAATACGCTTACAAGATACCAGTATCTTCTACTAAGTCAATGACCGGGCACTTACTGGGGGCCGCTGGAGCGGTTGAATTCATCGCAACGGTAATGAGTGTTTACACTGATAAAATACACCCTACTCGGAATTACGAATTTCCTGATCCTGAGTGTGACCTCG
Organism: candidate division WOR-3 bacterium; assembly: GCA_039803545.1. NCBI lineage: Bacteria > Pseudomonadati > Caldifarciminota > Caldifarciminota bacterium. The sequence goes on from JBDRYS010000001.1 coordinate 350,058, forward strand.
ATTATGTACCAGGAACTTACAGAGAACTTACCGTAAATTATGCGCTTTCCAATTCCTTTGGGTTTGGTGGCCACAACGCTTCACTTTTGGTTAAGAAATACTCCGTCTAAAGTTTTCGAATTTCCTTTTAAGTTGCTCTAAATCACAGTTACCAGAAAATCTGCACTTATTGTATTCATCGAGAAAATCGATTGCTTCTAAGGATTTGATAAGATTTGCTATTTCTTTAGACGTCATTGCAGGCGTGATTTTATAGCCTTTACTTTTCAATATTTTTTCGAACTTTCTGTAATAGAATGTGGCAGGATGAAGCCTTTCTTTTGAGCGTTTAATGAGAAATGTTATGGCTGCAGTTAGGATAAATAGCGCAAGCAGGTATCCGAGAAGGAAAAGCACATTTTTCCTGAAAAGTTTCTTCATTGAACTTTGAAGGGCATTGAATATTCTAATTTGATTTGAAAAGCTAAACTCGAGAACCTGGGTAGTCCAGAGGTAAGAGAGGTAATCAATATATTCACTTAGTTTGCTCAAAACACCCGGCTTTTCCTCAAAGGGAGGGGTTGGATCAAGGGAGAGCCACTGGTTGTTGAAGTAGTATTCAACCCAGGTATGGGCGTGTTTTGTCCGGACGATGAAGTAATTCCCGAAGAGGTTCCATTCCTTTGTAAGGTAGCCTGCTACGATCCTTGAAGGGATCCCCTGTCTTCTTAAGATTAACGCTGCAAGGGTTGCAAAATACTCACAATGCCCTTTGCGGGTTTTTAAGAACCGATTGACCCAATTCGTATCGCCGGCAATTTCCAATGAATATTGGAAGTTTTTCAAAAAGTATACTTTTATTTTTTGTGCTGTTTCAAGGGGCGTAGCCGCTTTCAGATTTTCTATTTCGATGAGAGAATCGATGAGGGAAGTATATTTCTCGGGAACAGAGAGGAAATCAACGCCTTTGGGGTAAGTTTCATCTGGGGCAGATGACGAAAAAGCCTTATACTGTACTTTCCTTGCAATTTCAGACTCTCTTGTTAAGAAAACTTTTCCCCAGGACTCAGTGTAGGGAATTCCTCTGACGTCGATATATTCAGGGTAGTTTGGAACATAGAGAGCCTTTGTAGACATTGGCTCAAGGGTAATTTGAAAGGCAAAGGTCTTGCTTTTGTAATTCTCTTTGCCTTTGTAGTTCCATCCCGTTAAATTTTCGGGATCCCTTATCCATGTTTCCTTTTTATAAACATTATAAACATTCCCACGAATGTAGAGGAACTCATCGCGCCTCTTCATAAGGGGTTTAACTCTCATCAAGATTTGATCCCGCCTATTCATATATTCCACTCTGCCCATTTGTAGTTCGTTACCGAAACCTTCCCTCCGAGTGGGTGAATAGATTTGAGCCCTAAGGAGTACATAGGGAGAACGGGGTAGTATAATGAAGAAGAATAGTGACATTAGAGTAGTGGCAATACCAAAACCGATTCCAAAATTTCGCAGGGTATTTAGTAGGTCAACCCGGAGGCTTGTCTCCTTTTTGTCATCTAAAAAGGTGATGATTAAAAGGGCTATAGAGGCTGAGACAATGTAAAGTACGAGGTAAATTAAGAAGACGAAGGAGTAGTGAAATATGGCACTGTCTACAAAGTTGAAAAAGGAAAGGGCTACAATCTGTTTCAAGTCCCTCATAGCCTTTTTACCGAGAATCTTTATAATGCTCAGGGACATTATCCAGTAGGCAATAGCCTCAAAGGGCGTTCTCAGGGCTAAAGTAAAAAAGAAGAGGGTCAAAAGAATACCCAGAGCCGTTAAAATTTTTCCCGATATATAAAATTCCTTTGTAAGGTCCAAATAGAAGGCGATGACAAGAATAGCTAAGAAAAAAAGTCCTGTTGGTGAGAGGGCATGAGCTAAACTTGCCATTGCAACGGTGAGGGGCAAATAGACGATGGTTTTTATTCTTTTCTCAACTTTCATAGCCTAAAAGAGCGAGTTTTTGCAGTATCTTGATTTTTTGCTGGATTCCTGAATCGGGGGGTATGGCAGTTTTTCCATCAATTTTTAATCCTACGCTGTGTCCGAGTTCTAAAAAGTGGACCGCTAAGGAGGCAACCTTTTCGATTTCTTCTTCTGTTGCATTGGAACTGATATCAAGGCTGAGAACTTGGAAATTCTCATCCTCAAATTTTTTAACATAGAGTTTTTCTTCTTTAATTTTTTTCCAATGAATCCTGGAAATCTTGTCCTGAAAGGTGTATTCTCTCAGCCCCATGAAGTCACCGATGGCGCCTTCTTTGCTCGATTCCACACCCCAGCCTGTATTTTCGGGATTTTCGACCTTTACTTCTCTCTTAATTTTGTGAATATGTGGGAAAACAAGGAGGTTTAAATTCAATGGGTAGTACATCTCTCTTATTGTAAAACTCAGCGGGAATGTCGTCCCTACAAAAATTGATTCAACCTTGTTATATCCTCTTCTTTCGAAAAAATATGGTAAAAGCCCCTCCTTGGAGCTCGATGGAGGGATTACATCGAATAAAACCCTTTCCTTGTCTGATTTTTTTGCATAGATAAGGAATAGCGGGAGAAAGCCTCGATTTTTCACTTTGACTTTCAAATAATTAATGGTTTTGGCGTACAGTTCCTCTGGGGGCGTTATAGTAAGCTGGATGGATTTTAGGCTAAGATAACTTATAAAACCTGAAAGGGCCATAATGGAGAGCAAAGCGGCCAAGAAAAAGTAGAGAAGGTTATTTCCTGAGTTAACTGCTGCGAAGCCGAGTAAAAGGGTGAGTGCCGCATAATACCTTCCCCATTTCTTTAGTTTTACGTAAGAAACAAAGGGTTTTGGTTTTCTCGGCATTTACCTTGGGACTGGGATTTTTTCTATGAAATCTTTTAAGAAAATAGACACATCACATTCGGGGACGTCGCAAATAACCCTGTGGCTTGCGATGTAAGGGAATATTTCCTTCACATCCTCAGGAATTACATAATTGCGCCCTTCTATGATTGCCTTTGCCCGTGCACATTTTAATAGGTGTATGGAAGCCCTCGAACTCAAGCCTTCCTTAATGGAGGGATTATTTCGTGTAGAGATAACGATTTCCGAGATGTAATCAATTATTGAATCATCGACCGTTACCTTTGCAACTTCTTGCTGTATTTTTAGAAGTTCATCCTTGGTCATTTGTTGATTTAAGTAAGGAATTAACTCCCTTGGGTCTCCGGTTTTTAAAATTTCCTGTTCTACCTCCTTTGAAGGGTAGTCAATGTTGATCTTCATGAGAAATCTGTCCGTCTGGGTTATTGGAAGGGGGAAGGTTCCTGCATAATCCATAGGATTCTGGGTTGCAAAAACTATGAAAGGTTTTTCAAGTTCATAGGTTTTTCCTTCAATGGTGACCTGCCTTTCCTCCATCACTTCTATTAGTGCGCTCTGGGTCTTGGGAGAAGCCCTGTTGATCTCGTCAATGAGGACAAAGTTGGCAAATATTGGTCCGGGCCGGAATTCAAAGTTCCCTGTTTTTAGGTTGTAAATATTTGTTCCAAGGATATCAGAAGGTAAAACATCACTGGTAAACTGGATACGGCGGAAGGATAATCCAAAGATTTTTGCAAAAGTAAGTACAAAGGTTGTTTTTCCGACACCGGTGGGTCCCTCAAGGAGCACATGGCCATCGGCCACAATTGCAGTCAGAACAGCCTTAATGATTTCGTCTTGCCCTTTAATAACCTTTTTGGCTTCTTTGATAATTTTCTCAAATTGCATATTGTCAATTATAAATTGAGAGAGGTGCATTGCGAAAGTAAATTTCCGCCCAAAGTTTTGACAATTTGCCTTCGAGCCTTAATAATTATAAAAACCTGTAAGGGAGGAAATAATGGAGGCTGTGGATAACAAAAAAGTAGTAGCCATAGAGTATACGATGACTCTGGATGACGGGAGTTTGATCGACGCTACAAAGGGAGAGCCGTTTGTTTTCCTTTTTGGCGTTGGTGAAATTTTCCCTAAACTGGAAGAAGAAATGAAAGGTATGAAGGTAGGCGAAGAGAAAGACGTGGTGTTGGAACCCGATGACGCCTTTGGAGAATACGACCCTGAAGCGGTTCAGGTAATTCCACAGGAATACTTTGGCGAAGAGGAACCAGTTGTTGGAATGCAGTACTATGCCCACTTTGAAGATGGCAATGAAGTACCTTTTTATGTGAAAGACGTTAAAGACGGTAATGTAACAATTGATTTTAACCATCCTTTTGCTGGGCATAGGATTCATTTCCACATAAAAATAGTAAATGTTAGAGATGCTTCACCTGAGGAACTGGAACACGGGCATGCCCATCACGTTTAAATATGCCAGAACCAAAGGAGTGGTATTCACTTCCTATAAGAGATAAGAAGAGAAGAACAAAGTTTCTCCTTTTGTTCGCCCTTTCTGTAGGCATTTTTTGGTTTGCCTTTGGAACCTTTTGGGGGCTTTTTTCACTACTGGTGATTGCGTTAGTGCTTCTCCCATTTTATACGAAGACTCATTACCGCATTGAGGAAGGTAAAATTTACATAAAGAAGCCTTTTTATGTGCTCGAAAAAGACCTTAGTTATTATAAGAAGGTCTTGAAGGACAGGTATGGCCTTTTTCTCTCCCCCTTTAAAAAGAGCACACCCCTTGAAAATTTTCGTGGTCTCTTTTTGCAAGTCGACGATGAGAGTTTGAGAGATGAGCTCTTTGAGTATTTAAAAGGAGTGATTGAAGGTGGTGACAAAGGAGAAAGTTGAAGAAAATATAAAAAGGCTAAGGGAGAATATTGAAGACATTAAAGCCCGTTATGGTATAGAAAGAGATATAGTTATTGAGGCCGTTACCAAAGGTGTGGACGCGGAAAGGATCCTTTGGGCTTATGAGGCTGGAATAAAAGTAATGGGTGAAAACAGAGTGCAGGAGGCCCTTCTCAAAATTCCTTTCCTTTCTCTTGATATTGAATGGCATTTGGTGGGTCATCTTCAAACCAATAAAGTTAAACATGCCCTTAAGGTTTTTAAGGTAATCGAATCGGTGGATAGAGTGGAGCTTGTTGAAGCCCTTGATAAGAGATTGGATAAGACCCTTGAAATTTTCATTGAGGTGAATACTTCAATGGAACCCCAAAAAACAGGCTGCAAATTAGAGGAAGTAAATAACCTGGTGGAAGAGGTTCTAAGAAGGGAGAAACTCGTGCTGACTGGTCTTATGACCATAGGCCCTTATCCCGTTGAAGAGAAAAAAAGCAGGGAGGCCTTTTCTAAGCTAAGAGAGCTGAAAGAAAGGATTGAAAAGGATTTTGGAATTCAACTTCAGTGGCTTTCAATGGGAATGACAGAAGATTACCCCTATGCAATAATGGAAGGTGCCAATCTTTTAAGGATTGGAAGGGGGATTTTTGGGGAGGTAAATAGATGAGGCTTACTCCTTTAGAGATAAGGAAGGCAACCTTTAAGATGAAATTCAGGGGGTTTGACCCTGAGGAAGTTCTCACTTACTTAGAGATGATTTCAAATGAATTCGAAAAATTAATTCAGGAGAACGAGCGGTTGAAAGAGAGAGTAATGGTTATGGAAAAGAAGCTTTCAGAGTATGAAGAGCTTGAAGAGAGTTTGAAGAAGGCTCTATTTCTCGCTCAGCAGTCATCAGAGCAGGTAATAGAGAATGCTCAGGAGAGGGCTCAGAATATAATAAAGGAAGCCCAGGTTAAAGCGGAAAGGATGATTGCAGAAATCGCCCTGAAGAGGTCTAAACTCGAAGATGAAGTCCAGAAACTGGAAAAGAGGAAATATGAAATTCTTCAAAAACTCAGAGGCGAATTGGAGTATTATTTGAGACTTCTCTCAAGGGAGGTGCAGGACTTTGAGGGAAAGTGAAATTATTTTTAATGCTGTAGAGCTCTTAAAGTCTAAGGGCCTTGATAAAGTTGATGTTGCAATAGTGCTTGGTTCCGGGCTTGGTCCACTGGCGGATGGCGTAAGAGAAATTTTCAGGGTAAAGTACGACGAGATCGAAGGTTTTCCTGTGTCTACCGTCGAGGGGCATGAGGGGGTTTTGATTTACGGAGAATTGGAAGGAAAACGAGTACTTGTTTACAAAGGAAGATTTCATTATTACGAGGGATATTCCACCAGACAAGCGACATTGCCTCTCAGGATTCTTAAACCTTTAAACGCGAAGGTGTTGATTCTGACTAATGCCGCTGGAGGTGTAGTACCTTCGATGAAACCTGGAGACATTATGCTCATCCGGGATCATATCAATCTTATTCCCGACAATCCGCTTCGCGGGCCAAATCTTGAAGAATTTGGCCCAAGGTTCCCTTCGATGCATGATGCTTATGATGAAGAATTAAGAAGGCTTGCAAAGAAGTGTGCAGTGGAAGAGGGCATATTTATACGAGAGGGTGTTTATGTGGCTTTGCAAGGGCCATCCCTTGAAACCCCTTCGGAATATTTATTTGTGAAAGCAATTGGTGGTGATGCCGTTGGAATGTCCACCGCTCCTGAAGTTATCGTTGTGAGGCATATGGGAATTAAAGTCCTTGCCTTCTCTATAATTACCAATGTGGCAAATCCCTACGCACCTTCTCTTGCAACCCATGAGGAGGTACTGCAGGTGGCTAACGAGGCCGGACGAAAACTGGAAAAATTAATTCGCAGGGTAATAAGGAGTTTGTGAATGAAGATTGCAGTTATTGGGAGAGGTGGAAGGGAAGACGCAATAGCTCACAAAATTTCTAAGTCTCCAAGGGTTGATAAACTTTACGCTATTCCGGGAAATCCAGGAACGGCAAGGTATGCCCAGAATGTAAATTTTGCGGTCGATGATTTTAAATCGATTTTAGATTTTGTAAATGCTGAGGGGATTGATATCGTTGTTCCGGGGCCTGAGCTTCCTATCTCCAAAGGGATTAAAGATTTTTTGGAGGCAAATTCAAAGGCCTTTGTCTTTGCTCCACCGGCTAAATCTTCTTTCCTTGAAGCCTCTAAGATTCGTGCCAAGGAATTTATGAAGAGGAATGGAGTCCCAACGGCCGATTTCATGTCCTTTGAAAATTACGAAGAGGCCCTTGGGTATGTTAAAAGGCTTAGCAATTATCCCATTGTCATTAAAGCCGATGGTCTTGCAGAGGGCAAAGGTGTTTCGATAGCTTATACCCCTGCTGAGGCCTTTTCAATTTTGTACGAATACATGGTGGAATTAAAATTTGGTGAGTCATCAAGGAGAGTTTTAATTGAAGAGTTCCTTTCTGGAGTGGAATATTCCGTCTTTGTTGTGACCGATGGAGAGGAATTTGTCTGGATCGGGGACGCCTCGGATTACAAGAGGGCATACGACGGGGACAAAGGTCCAAATACGGGCGGAATGGGTTCCGTCTCCCCCGTGCCCTTTTTAAACGAAGAAATGAGAACGATCACGAGAGAGGCAGTAATAAAGCCAACTATAGATGGCCTGAAAAAGGAAGGCATTCCTTACATGGGCTTCCTTTATTTTGGCCTTATTTGGACTTCAAAGGGCCCAAAGGTTCTGGAATTCAACGTGAGACTCGGTGACCCAGAGGCACAGGTAATACTTCCAAGGCTCAAGAACGATCTTGTAGATATCATAATTTCTGCAAGAGAACATAGGCTAAGAGAGGTAAAGGTGGAATTTGATGATCGGGTTGCGGTTTGCGTTGTTATCGCCAGTGGTGGTTATCCAGTACATTATGAAAAAGGGAAAGTAATACACGGTTTAAATAAATTGCCACAGGATGTTATCCTTTATCATGCTGGTACAAAGGAAGAGAATGGCAAGATTTATACCGATGGGGGGAGGGTCCTCAATCTTGTAGTTCTTGATAAAGATTTTAATTCAGCTGCGGAGAGGGTTTACAGCGAGATTGAGAAGATACACTTTGAAAATTTATTTTACCGAAGAGACATCGGTTCCTTAGAGAGGTTTAAAATTTAACTTTCACAATGGCATCTGGAAAAATAAAAACAAGAGAAGAACTCTCAAGGCTTTTAGATGTAATACGAGGGAAAAAGGTAGTTGTGTTTACCAACGGGTGTTTCGACGTAATTCATAGGGGGCATGTAGAGTATCTTTATTTTGCAAAAGGTCTTGGAGATTTACTCGTTGTTGCAGTAAATAGTGATGATTCTGTTAAAAGGCTTAAAGGGGAGGGAAGACCCATTAACAAATTGGAAGACAGAATGACGGTGTTGGCGGCACTGGAAATGGTTGACTATGTAGTGCCTTTTGATGAAGATACGCCTTACGAAGTCATAAAATTGTTGAGGCCTGATATTATAGTGAAAGGAGGGGATTACAAGCCTGAAGAAGTGGTTGGAAAAGATATTGTGGAGAGTTATGGTGGGAAGGTGGTTATCGCCCCCTACATTCGAGGTTATTCCACAACGGAAATCTTGAGGAGGATGAGAAATGATTAAGTTTCTTATGATGCTTTCAATCCTTTATTACGAGCCGAAAACTTTCACGAGTTTAAAGGATGTCGTTGAATATTACAGACCGAAACGGGGGTTTACTGGAATCGTAATCCTCGACAGGAAAGGGCAGGAAGTTTTTAGCTACAATGGAGATGCCTATTTTGTGCCTGCCTCCCTTAATAAAATCCTGATTACTTCCGCCTTTCTCCATTTCCTTGGACCCTCTTACACTTTTAAAACGAGGCTTTTAAGAGACTTAAAGAGTGGCAATCTCTATCTCTTAGCCAGTGGTGACCCATCTCTTAAGGTAAAGGACCTTTTTGAAATTTTCTCCTTTGTTAAGAGCGCTAACATTGTAAGTTTCGATACCCTTTACCTTGTTGATTGGGCTTACGATTCGGTGATGTACGGGGCAGGCTGGCAATTTAATAACTTAACCAAAAGTTATATGGCGCCCGTAAGCTCCTTTATTTTGGAGAATAATATCGTTAAAATTTCAGTGTTTAATTTTTATGGGATGGGTGGTCGCATTGCTCTATTTCCCCAAACTGTTTTCCTTAAGTCATTTGTACGAGGAGGGAAAGTTTACCGGATTTACGATTTAGTGAAGGGGGATACGGTTGTAACCATCTTCGAAGGGGACATTGGCAAGATGGTTGCAGCCTATCGAAGTATCGTTTCTCCTGAAAAGTTTTTCAGGGAACAAGTGGATTCTTTACTTAAGATCTTGTCGATAAAGGTTAAAAGAATCGAAATTGTGAGGGATTTGCCTCCATTGAGGTTTGATACCCTTTATGTTTACGAATCTAAACCTGCCTACGTGCTTTTAATGGACTTTATGAAGAACAGTTTGAACATTTATGGAGAGGCCTTTTTGAAGACCCTGGGAAGGGAGCTTTACGGTGGAAAAGGTAGTTATGAAAAGGGGCTTGCAGCGGTTGATAGTTTTCTGAAGGTTGCAAACCTTTCAGACCACTTCAAGCCAGCAGATGGTTCGGGCCTTTCCAGGTATAATCTGGCAACTCCTCGTGGCTTTGCAGAATTGTTGTATTACCACTACAAAAATATGAACTACTTCCCGGAGTTTGCCTCTCTCCTTGCCATAGCTAATGTCGATGGGACCCTTGCGAAAAACTATAAGGATTTACGCGGGGTTTTCCGTGGAAAAACGGGGACCCTTGCCGGGGTTACCAATATTGCAGGTTACATTAGGACTAAGAGTGGAGAGGACTATATCTACGTGGTGATGTTGAATAACACCCCTGGCTCCCCCAAATATTTTGTCGAAAAAGTCTTAAAATTTATCTACGATACAATGTAATGAAGGGATTTGAAGCTCCATTGATCAAAACGGAGATTCCGGGGCCTGTTTCGAAGCTTTTGATGTGGTATTTGAGATCCCTTGAGTGCCGGAACATCACCTATATTTCTAATGATTTTCCCATATTTATTGATAAGAGTTATAAGATGAATGTGTGGGACGTCGATGGGAATCGATTTATCGACCTTACTTCCTTTTTTGGAGTTTCTTTCATAGGACACAATCACCCCGTCGTTCGGGAAACTTTGAATTCTGCAGAAATCATTAACGGCATGGGCGATGTTTTACCCTCGGTGTCCAAGGTTGAACTCTTAGCGAAAATAAGCTCACTCTTGGGCGGCGGTTATAAGGGGATTCTTGCACAGAATGGCGCCGATTCCGTCGAGTCTGCCATAAAGACTGCCTGGCTTTACACAGGAAGGAGAAAGATTATCTCCTTTGAAAATGCCTATCACGGTCTTTCTATTGGCACTTTGTCTGTTACTCACAATCCCAAATTTAAGCGGCCCTTTGGGGATGTAATACCTACCTGGGGTATTTCCGTTCCTTTCCCTGGATTGAGGCACAGTGAGGAGGAAGTTTTGGAGATCATAAAGAAACACTTAGAAAGTGGTAATGTTGCGATGATTCTTCTTGAGCCTATCCAGGCTCGCGGCGGTGTTAGGATGTTCCCTTTGGGGTTCGTTAAGGAAGTTGCAAAACTGGCTAAGGATTTTGGTGTTCTACTTGCTTTTGATGAGATCTTTACGGGATTCGGCAGGTCTGGAAAGCTCTTTGCCTTTGAATATTTTGATGTAAGGCCCGATATTATAATCCTCGGTAAAGCTTTGTCCTCGTCCTTTCCCATTTCGGTAATGATGGCGAGGGAAGAGGTTATGGATGCCTGGCCAGTCTCAGAAGGTGAGGCCATCCATACCAGTACCTTTTTAGGGCATCCCTTAATTTCAAAGGTCGCAAGGAATGTTATCGAGTACATAGAGGAGAACAAACTTTGGCTTGAAGCAGAGTCAAAGGGGAGATATTTTCGAAAAAAGCTTCTGGACCTTAAGGAGAAGTTTCCAGAGGTTATAGCGGATGTGAGGGGATGGGGTCTCCTTATAGGTGTGGAACTTAAAGGGGTTTCTGCCTTTGAAGTCACAAAGAAACTATTAAAGCGTGGATTTATAACCCTGCCTTCCGGTCCTGAGGGTGAAGTTCTTGAACTAACGCCTCCCGTTGTTATAACAGAAGAGATTATTGATAACTTTGTTAGTGAATTTCAAAGGGTTTTAAGCCGATGACACTCCATGAAAGAGTAGCGGAATATATCGCTAATTCAAAGGAGTTTGATGAGGAACTGGCTCTTGAAATTGTTGAGTTTCAAAGACAGTATATACCGGTTTATGCGAAGTTTCTTGAAATAAATGGAATAACCAAAGTCAGGAAGATTTCTGAGTTACCCTTTTTTCCGGTTGAGTTTTTTAAAAAGTACGAGATTTTTGCAGGTCAGCCAGAGAATTACTTTGAATCCAGTGGCACGACGGGAAATAGATCGAAAGTTTTTTTTAATGCCCGTTCTCTTGAACTCTATAGAATTTCTGCCCTCAGGTCCTTTCCAGATTTTAAGGTGAAGAGGATCTATTCCTTTGTACCGGATTTTAGGATCGCCGGGCATTCATCTTTAGCCTTTATGCTTAAGATTTTTGAAGGAAAATACGAGGTGGTCTATTTGAATGATAGTTATGAGATTGAAAATCTCGACGGGGCCGTTAAAAGCCTTGAAGAGGCCGAAGAGGGCTCCCTTCTCTTTTTCACATCCAGTCAACTTCTCAAGGCCTCTGAATATTTAATTGGGACGGGTGTTAAGATAAAGAAACGATTTGTAATAATTGAAACGGGTGGTTACAAGGCGCTTCAGAAAAAGTATGTTAGGCAGGAATTACATTCCCTCGCTAAGCAAGTTTTTGAAAAGGCAGAATTTTACACGGAATATGGCATGACAGAACTCTTTTCCCAGTTCTATTCTATTTGTAACGGTCTCTATAGGGAGCATCCCTATGCTAGGGTTCTAACAGAGGGCGAAGGGCTCTTAAAGGTTTTTGATTTTGCGAATCTTTACACGGTCTCTGCTCTTCTTGTTCCTGACAGAGTTGTTGTGAAGGGTAATTGCTTCGATGTAATGGGAAGGATTCAAGAAGATGAGAGGGGATGTGCTTTCACTTTTAGATAAGTATAGTTTAGGACTGTCCGATTTCTTAGAGAAGTTTAAGAAGGGGAAAGTTATTTCTCGTGTTCAATATCAAAGGGAACTACTTGCCTCTCTTATAGAGCATTATATCCGATGCCTCGATTTTTTTAAAAACCTTAATGAATATCCTCAGGGTCCTGAAAAAGTTTTTGTCTTTTTGCCAGGTAATGTTCCTGTAGTTCCTTTTCAGCTCTTACCCTTGCTCCTTGTGAGTGGGGTAGAAGAGGTCTTTTTCAAGTACCCGCGAAGAGAGAACCAGTTTTACGATAGTTTTTTTTATGTTTTAAATGCCCATCTTAAAGAGAATTTGAAGGTAGAAGGAGCATACCTTGAACATACTGAAGCTTTAGAAAAAGCCCAAAATTACCATTTTGTAATAGGGTTTGGGGGTGAGAATCTGAGGCTCGCTTTCGAAGCCATCAAAGTGCCAGGAAAATTCTTCGGCCCGAAGTTTTCTGTAGGTATTCTTAAAGAAGGATATACTTCTGAAATGCTTGAAGGCATTGCCTGGGATAACCTTGCCTTTGATACTAAGGGTTGCCTTTCCCTGAGCGTTCTCTTTACTTTTGATAGGGATATTAGGGAAGGATTGTACCATGCCTTTGAAGAGGTTTCAGAAATTTTAACGCCAGAGAGTGATTTTCGATTCGACGAGACTGAATATGAAGTGTACCGGAATTTTCAATATTTTAACGCTGTAAGAAGGGGCAAGGATTATTTTTTAGTCTTTTCTGAAAATTTTGTCCCCATTTCAGCGCCTCGCGCTCTTCAGGTGATAGAAGTTAGTTCCATGGATGAGGTAGAAGATTTTATAAAAAGATACAACCATTATCTGCAGGGCATAGCCACTAATACGCAGTTTTTGCCAGAAAATAATGCATCAATGATTACAAGTTTTGGCAAGTTGCAGTTTACACCCTGCAGTTGGTTCTTTGAGAAGGGTGTAAATTATAAGAACTTCTGGGAGGTGTAGTATGTTTGAAATTAGGTGGGAAACCATCGTAGATTCGGCCCATCGTTTGTATGAGCACGCAAAGAAGTGTGCTTTTCTCCATGGTCATAGTTACAGGATAAGGCTCAGGATGGGTGGAAAAGTTGGTGATGATGGCATGCTTGTTGATTTTGGCCTTTTGAAAGAGAAGATACACAACCTCCTTGATCATAAGGTTATTTTGAATCGCAGGGACCCTTTGGTTGAGGTGTTAAAAAATGCAGGTCAAAGGTTAGTAATCCTTGACAGAAACCCCAGTGCAGAGAATCTTGCTCTACTTTGCTGTTCCATCGTGATGCAAGAGTTTGAAAATGTGAGCTGGGTTGAAGCGGAAGTATTCGAAACGCCAACCCAAAGTGGTTTTGTAAGTATGGAAAGAGGTGAGGTGGAGAGGGTAGAGTTTGAGGTTTTTGAATGAAAATCGTAATTTCAGAAATTTTCAAATCAATCCAGGGAGAAGGTCCCAATATCGGGACCCCTTCGGTTTTCGTGAGGGTTGGGGGATGTAATCTGAGGTGCACTTTTTGTGATACCGCTTACGCCTCTTTTCCAGAGAATTCCGGAAGCTGGTTGACCCTTGATATAGACGAAGTTACTAAGAAAATCCATGAAGTTCGGGGCAATGTTTATAACCTTGTTATAACGGGTGGAGAGCCATTGCTTCAACAAAAGGCTTTGAGAGAGCTCATCGGCAGAGTGCAATCCTTTTTCCCTTCCATTGAGATTGAAACCAACGGAACAATTTTACCTTTGGAACTCATTGAGATTCCTAACATTTCCTATAATGTTTCTGTAAAACTTTCCAATTCAGGGGTCAAGGAAGGGGAGAGGATTATTAGCGACTCCCTTGAGTTCTTTTCGAACTATGAAAAGGCTTACTTCAAGTTCGTTATAGATGGTGAGAATGACATGGAAGAGGTTTTGCAAATCGTTAAAAAGTATTACATTGCCCCCCAAAGGATTTTTTTAATGCCCTTATCAAATAGTTCTTCTCAACTGGAGGAAAAGGCTTTGAAGGTCGTTGACCTCTGTCTAAAGTACGGTTTCAGGTATTCAGATAGGCTCCACTATCGGCTTTTTGGCGGAGAGAGGGGAAAGTGAATAAGAAATCAAAGAATTTTCTCTGCCTTTAGCCAGATAATTGCAATTATGCTCGCTCCCAATGGTGCAATGTTGAGCCCCCACCACACGCCGTTAAGCCCCATGTTAAAGTTTATCGCTAAGAGCCTTGCTGTAGGGTAGGCTATTACAAGAAGTCTGCAGAAAGTCAAAATTGCAGATTTAACACCTTGCCCCATACCGTTAAAGGCTGAAGAGGTATACATGCCGACAGGTGTGAAAATGTAGGTCAATGAAGTTATTCTAAGGAATTTAATGATGTCAGGCATTAACACTTTCATAGAGACATCATTGGCAAATAAACCAGCGAGGAGGGGCGCAAAGGCATAGATCACAATTGCAATGACCGCCTGGATTTTAATACCGAGTTTCCAGGCCTCGATTATGCTTTTTCTCACCATGTCATATCTTTTTGCCCCATACCATGCACCCACAATTGAGATGGTTGCAGCAGAGATCCCAAGGGATGGTAAGACCGCAAATTGATTGAGTCTCATGCCTATGCTGTAAATCGCAATTCCCTGTGGACCTCTAATGGTTGAAGTTAGGTGGTTGAAGAGCATCTGGCTGAAGGAAATCAGAAATTGTGAAAGTGCGAAGGGGAATCCGACTTTTATTATTTCGTTTATCACGGGCCAATTGGGCTTGAAGTTCCTAACTCGGATTCTTACAAAGGTACTCTTTTGAAAGATTGCCCAGTAGATAAAGAGTATAAGGGAGACAACTTGGGAAATAACCGTCGCTACCGCAACCCCTACCAAACCCAGTTTAAAGATAAAAATGGAGATTGGGTCGAGGATTATATTCAGAACCGACCCTGTGACCATAGCGATCATCGAGCGCTTAGTATCTCCTTCAGCGCGGAATATGGAGTTAAAGATCATCACTAAAAAGCTAATAGGCATTGAGAGGAATATGATTTTTCCGTACTTAAGAGCCTGCGGTAAGGCCTCTCCTGCACCAAGAGATATAAATATTTGCTTTGAGAAAATTAATAAAGTGAAAGTAGCAATGACGGAAATAACTATGGAAAGGAAAATTCCGTTGGCTGCAGCTTTATTTGCTCTTTCATAATCTTTTGCACCGATACTTCTTGAGATAAGAGAATTTGTACCTACACCGATTCCACCGGCTATGGCCATGGCAGCAAAGTTCAGAGGTTGTGCCAGCCCTATGCCCGCGATTCCAAGAGAAGAGTTTTTAAGGGTTGAAATCCAGAAGGCATCCACTAAGTTGTAAAATATCTGAACGAAATTGGCGAAAATAGTAGGACTTGCCAGTTTCCATATGGATTTGCTTGGATGTTCGAACAATAGTTCAACGTGCTTATAAGCCATGGCCTAAGTTTAATGTTAGCAGTGCGAACAATCTAACTTTGAACTTTTATCCTGAAATTTTCGTCAAATGATGTAGAAAGGAGGTGAAAAAATGTTAAAGCCTTTAATCCTTCTGATATTTTTAACGCAGGCGCCTATGGGTGGGCCTGTGGAAGATCCTATGGATGTGTCCTGGGGCATGCTTAGGGACAAGAGGGTCGTTTCCGAATTGAAATTGACCTCTGATCAACAGAAGAAAATCGCCGATATTCACTATAATTATTCGAAGAAAGTGGTTGATCTCAGGGCTGAAATTCAGAAAAAGGCCATTGACCTCAACAAAATTATCGAATCTGAGGATTTCACAAGGGAACAAATTGAGCCCTTGGTTAAGGAAATTGCCAATTTAGAGGCTGAGTTGCGCATAAATAGGCTTATGGAAGTTGGAGAGATGAGAAAAGTTCTGACTCAGGAACAGAGAAATAAACTGCGCGAATTGATGAGGGAAAGGATGAGGATGCTAATGAGAGAAAGGCAGAGGGATAGAGAAAGACGATAGGGTGAGAATAAGAGGAAAGTAGGGCTACCCACATGGGGGGCGGGGCGCTTTGCGCCCCGCCCCCCTGTTTTTTCACAGTCTTTTTTGAATATGTGAGACTTTGTGTTTATAATCATATAAAGTTATGGAAAGGGAACAATTCAAGAGAGTACTTAAGGCTTTAGTAAAGATATCTCAGGATATCAATACGCTGAAACCCCTTGACCTTCTCCTGATTCAGATAGTTAAGCTTGCAGATAAACTGCTTTCGACAAGCTATTCCAGCATTATCCTTGTTGATGAAGAGACGATGCAGTGGACCCGTGGGGCAACGACCGATCCACTCCACCGGGAAAATGTTCACAAATATGTGAGGGAGAGGGGAGCCACCTACACCATTGTGAAGACTAGAAAACCCCTTGTAGTTAACGATGTAACTCAGAGCGAATTTGGTGACCATCCTTTTTTGAAAGAGTCCGGTGTAGTCTCCTTTATGGGAGTTCCTATTATTCACTCTGACAAGGTAATAGGAGTCCTATATACCTTTTCCAAAAAGCCTCGCACTTTTGCTCCAGAAGAGGTTGAAATACTGAAGTTCTTGGCAGAGCAAGCAGCAGTGGCAATCAACAATGTCAAACTATACGAGAAGATTAGAGAGAAGTCCATAAAAGATGAACTTACAGGACTCTTCAATTACATATACTTAAAAAGTATCCTTGAGCGGGAATTGGAAAAGATAAACAAGGGACTCGAACGGCCTTCTTCCCTCTTACACATAGATCTGGATGACTTTGCAGAGATTAATCAACACTATGGTGTAAAGATAGGTGATGAGGTTTTAAAATATGTTGGTTTTGTGATAGCAAGCAATATAAGAAAGGTTGATGTAGCAGCAAGGTATGGTGGCGATGAATTTCTTGTCTATCTTGATGGCATAGATGAGTATGAGGCAAAATTACACGCAGAAAAGATTTTAAACAAGATCCGCTTGGAACCAGTCCAATTTGGGAATGTGAAATTTATCGTGACGGCAAGCATAGGATTGACTCAACTTAAAAAGGGTAAAGACCTTGATACAATAATGAGAGAAGCAGATTTCGCCCTTCTCGAAGCTAAGAGAAAGGGTAAAAATTGTGTTGAACTTGCATCGAGTCTATTCCGGGGAGAGGAGTCTTATTAGCATCGGGGCGTAGCGCAGCTTGGTAGCGCGCCTGGTTCGGGACCAGGAAGTCGGAGGTTCAAGTCCTCTCGCCCCGATGTTGTATTATTAAATCTTAGAGTGGTGCCTAAAGTTTTTTTCTCGACTAATTTGTCAAAATTTTTACGGGTACTTTCGTTAAAATAAGAGAATGTGGTGCTTTAATGACAGCGATAGCGGAGGGAGATAAAGTGTAAAAAATTTCGCAAAACTGAGCACTACTTAACCTTTTGCTTAAATATAGGCTCAAGTTTAAAATTTACTAGTGTCTAAAAGAAGTTAAAAAGTTTTAGTGTGTTAAAAGTGGCTTATTAGTGATTATAAAGAAATCGAGTCTGGAGGGAAAATTACGAAATGAGTGAGGATAAAATCTATTTCAAGGCTAAAGATATTGTCATATATAACGAAGATTTTTTGACAACTCAATCTGTTGAAGAAAGTTCTGTGGACCTAATAGTGACATCACCGCCCTACAATGTTGATATTCACTATAACTCTTTTGATGATACAATTCCTTATAGTAAATATTTGGAGTTTACAGAACTGTGGCTTGAAAAGGCTTTAAAACTTATGAAAGATGACGGGCGAATGTGCTTGAATATTCCCTTGGACAAAAACAAGGGTGGTCAGCAGAGTGTTTATGCTGATATAATTACAATTGCCAAGAAGGTGGGGTGGAAGTACCATTCAACAATCGTATGGAATGAAGGCAATATCTCAAGAAGGACAGCATGGGGTTCATGGCTTTCCCCCTCTGCACCCTATGTGATTGCACCGGTTGAAATGATTGCAGTTTTATATAAAAAAAGATGGAAGAAACAAGGTATGGGAGAGTCTGATATAACAAAGGAAGAGTTTATTGAGTGGACTAATGGTATTTGGACTTTCCCTGGTGAGAGTAAGAAAAGAGTTAACCATCCAGCTCCTTTCCCTCTTGAGTTACCAAAGAGGTGTATAAAGTTGTTTACCTATGTTGGGGATACAGTTTTAGATCCATTCCTTGGGAGTGGAACTACCTTAGTTGCTTGTGCACTTTTGAATAGAAGAGGAATAGGAATTGATATTGACAAAGGTTACTGTGAGATTGCAAAAAATAGATTAATTCAAGAAGGTAAGCTTTTGGAAAGTGTTCTCTTTGATAACACTGTATTTCGAGACAAGCCGACTAAGTACAAAAGATGAAGGGCGCATTTATCTGTACACTTTCGGAAGAAGATTGGGAAAAAACGAGATTGTTGGGAATATATGGAAATAGGTTTTTTAAAGAAGGAACTTCAAATGTGCTTAAAGATACTCAGCAATTATCAATTATAAGGGATTTGATTTCTATGCGGGAGGGTGATTTGGTATTTTTTCACATCCGCGGTAAACAGACCATTCACGGTGTTTATGAAGTTCGAAAAACGCCATATTTCGATGACCAAGAGAGGATTTGGGATAATAAAGTTGAAGTTTTCCCCTATAGATTTTTGTTCAAGCCACATCCCAATTATGCTCACATTGCAGAATATGATGCCAATATAGAGGTACATTCCTTATATGAATTTATTGATCGAGGCATGATTCAATCTTTGGTGACTTTAGAAAATGAGCAAAATATTGAAGCAAGGGGCGTTAGGAAAATCCTGGTTGAAGACGCAAAATTAATAATTTCACTCTTGCACAGAGATTTTAAGTTTAGAAAAAATCGAGAAAAACTCGAATTTGCCCCATATAACCCTCCAAATGCCGTTAAACACCTTAAAGATTGCATATACAAAGTTGGAAATATTGAAAATGCGATAAAGGCAGTAATAATGTACATACTTGCTTACAATCCATCTCAAATATTGAACGAAATAGAAAACAAGCGGGAATTGGATTGGAAAGAGTTAGATTTTGTAAATGAGTTTTTCATAGCCCAAACTACGCGGAAATCAGTTGATATTTATGCGAGAATGAGAGATATTCATGTCTTGTTTGAGGTGAAGACTGATGTTGCCGATGAAAATGCTTTGAGACAGGCAGTATACTACAGAGATTTGCTATGGCAAAGGCCGTGGATAAACCCTGAGAAAGATAAAATTTTTGTTGTGCTTGTCGGCCAGAGATTTCAAGAAAAACTTAAACAGTCAGTTGAGAGGCTAAAAAAGATGAATAATGGGATTCATTTACTTCAATATAGGCCCATAAATAATGGTAAATGGGCGGATTTTAACTATGTTATTTGATAGAAGAATAAAGGAACCTAATCCTCTCAGGGCGTTGGCACAAGACCCTTATGCCTTTGGTATTTGCACAAAAGAGACCGATTTCTCCGTAGAGGTTCAAGAGCTGAATGTAGAGAAGAATTATCTTATCTTGAGAAAAAGAATAGATGGCAGTGTGGGGTATATTTGCATTTTTGAAAGAGGTTCTTTGACAATTGAAGAAATGCGTTCTATTTATGTGGAGTTTAGGAATCTTGTCCTTAGGCTTACTAATAGCAACTTTAGGGAGGTTGAATTAGTATTGATATGCAAGCACTATGACGCAGAAGTTTTAGAATCGATTAGTGAATACAACAGAACGTATACTCATAGAGTCCCGATAAAACTCATTTTAAATGAGTATTGAAATTAAAGAAATTCGATTCTTCTGATCTTAGTATAAACTGTTGTCTTATTAATGCTATACTTTGCCCTTGCGATAATTAAAGAACAAAAGTTTCCCTTAAACATAAAAGAGGCTGGGGAATGTTTACTGTACTAACAACGATCAGTTATACTTTAAAATCCTTTCGTAGCCAATTTTTAGATTGAGTTGGTATTTCTTTTTTACTCTTCCCCCTCTGCCTCTGCTGGTGCTAATGGGGTGAATTCTTCTTCGAAGGGTGTTACAGCAGTATAATCGTAATCGACGATGGTTTTTGCCTTTGGGTCTATGGTGAGCACGATTTTACCTATCTGGCTCAGATAATCATAATTTCTGAGTATTATCGTGTGGTTAACTGGATCTACGTAGGCTTGTCTTTCACCGAAGCCGTCAAATCCCCCGAGTATGAGGTCAATTCCTGGGACATCTCTCGCAAGAAATCTTTCCCGGTAATATCCAATGCTGGATAACATTATCACAATATCACAGCCTTTTGCTTTAAGGGTTTCAACCGTTTTCCTTGCAGATTCGTATTCTTTTAGGATTTTTATTGACTCATCACATTTAGATGGGTCAATGTCCTGATACATGAAGGAGGGGGTATTTTCACTGACAAGACCAAAGATACCTATTTTAATTCTCTTGTACTCGATAATGTCGTAAGGTAGGACGATGTTTGTGTATCTTGGGTCACTGAAGATTATGTTTGAGGAGACAAACTTTGCTTTTATTTTTGCTAAGTAGTCGAAAAGAGTAGCGGGTTGAGGCAAGTAATCTTCATTCCTGCTTTTTTCAGGAAATAGGATAAGCTCCCTGACGCCAATATTTATATAATCGTATTGGAGAGAATTTAAGTAATAGGCGATGGAATCGACGTACAAATTGTCTCCTGTGATATATCCACCGGTAAAGTTTCCCGCATCCATAAGAAGCAAAAGGGTCCCACTTTTTTCGCATCTTTGCCTTTCTCTAATAAGGAGTTCCGATAGGCTTTCAAAACCTCTAAGGGTTGGCGGGAAGTCGGGGTTAATCCAGGTGGCTTTTGATTTACCAAAGTTCCCGGCGATGTTGGAGGTATGGATAATTTCTATTTTAACGGGTTTTACTGAAAATAGTAAGCTTAATAGGAGGATTAACTTCATTTTCTACTCCAGGAACCATTCGGGCATCTTTTCTGTTGAAAGCTCTTTGACTTTCTCAAAATATTTTTCAAAGTATTCGGCTACTTCAGGCGAGTAGATGAGTACGGATGCTTCATTGTTTCTCTCCAGTGCGTAGTAGCTCCAGTTAGTTGATCCTACGATTGTTATTTTCCCGTCAACAATGATCAACTTGTCATGGGATGTTACATCGGGGGGATCAAAGTATACCTTGATGCCGCATTTGCGCAAAGTGTCCGCAAATTCTTTATTGTCAAGTGTATTGCTTCGGTTCCAATTGGAGGCATCGAGGATGACTTCAACAGAAACTCCTCTCTGTGCAGCACTTATTAGGTCATTTAGAATCAAGGAGTTTGCATCGTTTTTGTACTGGGGGTAATACCGGGCACTAAACATAAAGATCTTAATGCTTTTTTCAGCACTCTGAAGCGCCTGGTGAAGGGCAGGTACATATTCTCTATTAGGGATTGGAATCACATCAGCGGGATAGGCATAAACTAAGTTAAATGTAAAGAGAATTGTAAAAACTACTAAAAACCTCTTCATCAATTACCTCCTTGATATAATTATACTCTTTGAGCAGTCAACTCGCAAAAAATTGCTTAACGGCGGGCAGGTTTAATTATTGGAGGTAGGCATGGTGATTACAAGAAATGCTTAAGTATATAACTTAGATAAAAGGACTGACTCACTCTGAGAAACTAAAGAAATGATGTAGCGAGGTCAGCTGGATTTCCCACTTAAACTTTTCACATAAAACTCACCGGCACGATAAGAACTTCTTACAAGGGGCCCTGAAGCAACGTAGTCAAATCCCATTGATAGTCCAATTTTCTCAAATTCTTTGAATTCTTCAGGCGTGTAATATTTGATAACGGGGGCGTGTTTAATCGATGGTCTGAGGTACTGGCCTATGGTGAGAAAGTTCACCTTTATTTCTCGTAATCTTTTCATTGTATCAATGATCTCATCCTTTGTTTCACCGAGTCCCACCATAAAGCCGGATTTAGTGTAAAGATCTGTTTTTATACTCTTTGCAATCCTTAGGGTCCTGAGGGAGGTTTCGAAGGACGCCCTGCGATCTCTAATTTCTGGGGTTAGTCTTTCAACAACCTCTACGTTGTGGGCAAAAACATCAACACCTGAGTCGACGATCTTCTTTATATGTTCGGGATTGGCTCTTAGGTCTGGAACTAAGACTTCGACGAGTATGTTAGGGTACTTTGATTTTATCAGCCTCACTGTTTTTGCATAGATTTCTGCTCCTTGGTCTTCTAAATCGTCCCGCGTAACGGAAGTGATTACCACATAGTCGAGGTTCATCTCTTCAACGGCCTTTAGGACTCTCTCAGGTTCATCGTAATCGATAATTCCACGAGGGTTCCCCGTCTTCGTGGCGCAGAATTTACAGTGTCTTGTGCAAATATCCCCCAGTATCAAAAAGGTAGCAGTACCGTGCCCCCAGCATTCTCCTAAGTTAGGACACTTTGCTTCCACGCAGACAGTGTGTAAGTTTAATTGCTTTAGTGTCTTAATAACTCTGACAAATTTGTCGTTTGCAACGAATTTACTTCGTATCCAATCGGGCTTTTTCTCCATCGATTAATTGTAATTTATGACTCTGGAACTTCCAAGTCCTTATGCCGTCGTTTAAAATTAAGCACTATGAAAAGTTATCATATAATCACCTTCGGCTGCCAGATGAACGAATATGACTCTGCCATAGTGGATAATTTAATGCGGAAAGAAGGTTTTATTTCCGTTGAAAAGCCGGAGAAGGCTGACATCGTTATAATAAATACTTGCTCTGTTAGGGGGAAACCTGAGCAAAAAGGAATTGAGGTTGCAAAGTATTTTAAAAAAAGAGGAAAATACGTTGTTCTGATGGGTTGCACAGCCCAGCAGAAGGGTGAAGAACTTTTAGGAGTATCGGACCTTGTGGTGGGTACGAGGAATTTTCAGATAATTCCTGAGGCTATTAAAAACAGTTTTTCTGGTAGATCCTTCCTCGAACTTAAGACCTCTTGTAACTTTAGTTTTCAGGGGCGCAGCGTACGGAAAATCCTTGAATACGTGGTGATTCAGGAAGGTTGTGATAATTTCTGTTCCTATTGCGTTGTACCATATACACGAGGAAGGGAATATTCAAGGTCCCCAGAAGAGGTATTAGAAGAACTTAGGTATGCTGAGGAAAGGGGTGCCCTTGAGGTAACCCTTCTTGGACAAAATGTTAATTCTTACTATTACAAGGGTATTGATTTTGCCGATTTGCTAAAGTTCATTGACGAGAGAACTAATATCCCAAGAATCTATTTCACTACTTCACACCCACGGGATATGAGTTTGAAGGTAATTGAGGTTGTTAAAAATGCTCGGCACATAAAACCCTGGTTCCATCTCCCCCTTCAGTCCGGTTCTACGAAGGTCTTGAAGGATATGAACAGGGGATATACCAAGGAAGAATACCTTGAACTGACGCAGTATATAAGGGAAAAGATTCCTTCTGCTTCTATCACAACTGATCTGATGGTAGGCTTTCCCACAGAAACGGAGGAAGATTTTGAAGAGACGCTCGATGTTGTGAGAAAGGTGAAGTTTGACAACGCCTATATGTTCATTTATTCGCCCAGAAATCCTTCACCTGCCTATTTCCGGTACAAGGATAAAGTAATTGATGAAGAGGTCTCTGGTAAGAGGCTCCGGCGATTAATAGCAGAGGTTAACAGAAATATCTATGAGAGGCGTAAGCTGATGCTGGGTAGGGAGTACGAAATCCTCATTTATGGCCCTTCCAAAAAAAGTTCAAAATATTCCAAAGGCAAAACAGAAAACAATATAACCGTTGTAGTTCCAGGCGTTTTTGAAGAGGGAGAGTTTATCCGCGTTAGGATTGAAAAAATTGTTGGACTTACTGCCATGGGTGAATTAGTCGCGGCTGAGGTTAGGTAAGTTGTAATCATTCGTTAAAATGACGGGATAGGTATTAGGGAAAAGGTCACCCCAGTTGCCTTCTTCATTCATGAACAATTTTACAGATATGGTATTGCCGGGAAGATTATCCAATGAAAACAATACCCTTGAACGTATTGATGTGGTTTGAACGATTGTGCAAGGGATCGTGGATAGGAACATATAACCTCCACCATTGCTTAATTGGTAAAGTGCCGAGTTTTGAGGGTTTGTCTTGTTTATTATGAGCATCAGATCTGCACCATAGAGTGTAAATTCGTCTTCCGAGATATAACCTGTGTTGTTCCATCCAGTGGCATCGTTTCCATCGGAGTTGATGAAAACATATATTGGTCCTGAGTAGTTCTGAAAGAGCCTATCCACATAAAATTGTACGGAAAGGGTGTGAGTGTTGTAGGAGAACCTTCCGCTTATAAAATCTGCATAACGTTGATGGACATCGTCGGGTGTATCGACCAGGGAGATGGTGTTTGATACTAAGGTGAGCAAAATTAATGCCTTTAGCATATTAGCCTCCTTTTGTTAGTTAAGGGGCAAAATTTGTGCCAAAGGGAAAGGCTCGATTTTTAGCGGAATTTTACTTAGTTCACTGCGAAGGTATTTTTACAAGATATCCGAACTTTTATAAGTTTTTGTAAATTCTCATGATAGAATGCGAAAGAATTTTCTCAGCTAAAAGCTATTTTTCACATTTTTTTACAAACAGGGTAAGGCCTTCTACCTTTACCACTTCAATTTCTTCGCCTTTTTCTATTCTTTCTTCGCTCTTTGCTTTCCAGAGTTCACCATGGACGAGGCACATACCCCCCTTCGAGTCTATTGGGGTTTGAGCGATTCCTTTTTCTCCAATGAGTCCTTCTTTTCCTGTAGCAGGCTTTATAAAGAAGGTTTTAACTCCCTTTGAAATTACCCAGATGAAGAAAGCCGCTGATATTATCGCCGTTGAGACAATTAAACCTTTTGAAACCTGGAACATGGGACCTCCTTTAAAGAGCATTAAAGAGCCTAAAATGAAGGAAACTATGCCTCCAGCGGCTAATATGCCGTGGGATTGCACAAAGGCCTCAAGGGCAAAAAGAATAATTGAGAGAATCATAAGGGCGAGCCCCGCGTAATTGACAGGTAGGGTTTGAAGAGAGTAAAAGGCGAGGATAAGACAGATGGAGCCTACTACCCCGGGAAATATCGAACCAGGGTTGGAGAGTTCAAAAAATAGGCCGTAAAAACCAAGAACAAGGAGTATGTAAGCAATATTTGGATTACTTAGAATGGTAAGCAGTTTCTCCCTCAGGCTCATCTTTAATTCTTTTATTTCGTATGGTTTTTGCAGGCTTATGATATATTCATTTCCGTCCATTTTAATCTTCTTTCCATTCAGGCTGTCAAGGAGTTCTTCAAGGCTTGACGCTATGTAGTCTATAACGCCTTCTTTTAGCGCTTCTGTGGCGGAGGAAGACTTGGCCTCATATACAGCCATTTCAGCCCACTTAGTATTTCTACCCCGGAGTTCGGCAAGGGATTTTAGATAGGCTGCAGCATCGTTTGCGACCTTTTTTACCATTATACTATCCATCTGGGTTCCGATGGCAACGGGGTGACAAGCCCCGATACTGGTTCCGGGTGCCATGGCAATGATGTGGGAAGCCATTGCAATAAATGCTCCAGCAGATGCAGCCCTCGAGCCTTCAGGGTAGATATAAGTAACCACGGGTATTTTGGAGGCAAGAATTGCCTTGTTGATGGAACGCATTGCTTCGTCAAGCCCGCCAGGGGTATCCATCTTAATGACGATTAACTTGGCATCTTCTTTGTTAGCCCTTTCAATGGCATCGCAAACGTATTCCGAGATAGAAGGTGTGATAGGTGCTTCTATGAAGACCTTGTAGATCTCCGCCTTAACTAACAATAAACTCAGCAAAAGTATGTTCATTTTTTCTCACTCCTTAAGAGGTACTGGTATATAATTATACTTCGCAAAATCCGCTGAACATACTCCCTTGTCTCCTTGAAGGGAATTAACTCGAGAAATAGTAGTTGGTCGTTAGTTGTATAAGTGCTTTTCCATTCGCGAATTCTCGATTCCCCTGCGTTGTAGGCGCATAGGGTGTGAATTAGATTGGGGAATGAATCGGACAACATTGATAGATATTTGATTCCAATAGTGATGTTTAAGTCAGGTACTCCAAGGGAATCGGGTGTAGCCTCCCGCATAATCCTTTTCCCTGTTGAGGGTAAAATCTGCATAAGGCCAATGGCACCGGCTGGACTTATAGCGGTGGGATTGAATCGGCTCTCTTCTCTCATTAGTGAAATTACAACTTCGGGTTTTACGTTGTAAAAATTGGCAATGGAGCTTACTTGCTTGTAATAGTTTGTGGGAAAGATGTGTTTTAACAGGTAAAGGGGGATACCTTTTCTATCTGGCAAAGAGTTGTAATAGTCCAATGCGAGTTTTATCCTGATGTAATCATTGCCATAGCGTTCTGCCAATTTTACAGCGCCGTAAAGGTCATTAGGTTCAGAGGGCACGTAGTTCAAGGCTTCCGATTGATCTCCTAAGATTAGAAGATACTTGACAATTTTTAGTTTTTTAAAGGTTTCCTCTGATATTTCAGGCTCGGGTTCGCGGGTGACCACTAAACCTTTATCCAGTATGTAGAAGTAGTCAAATTTGGTTTCGTTATCTAAATCGTCATCTACGTAACGGCCTAAATTCTTTAAGAAGAAACGTGCCCTTATTTTTATTGGTAAGTTATTCCCATTGAGGCTCTTGATAAAGAGACTTTCGGCGCTCGTAGAATCTCCCTTGTACATTTTAAACAGGGCTAAGGCGTAGGAGAGTTCCTGTGAATGGACATTCACATTGTTAAAGTAACACTGGGAAATGGAATCCTTTTCTCTGATCAGGATATCGGTTATAAGCCTTGCAGCAATTTCGTTTCTCTGGTTGGCTAAATAATGAATGTACTCAAGTCCCTTAAGTGGATTTTGCGTTTTCCAGTAGGAGTAGCCTATAGATAAAAACAGGCTTTTTTCTTCTCTTTCGTTTAACTTATCCCTGAGTTTTTCAAAAACTTGGATAGTTTTGTTGTAGTTCTTGAGTCTGTAAGCCGACAGGATCTGGGCATAAGGGTAGCGAGTTGTGTTGATTTTTGTAAAAATGCTGTCTGCCTTTGCATAATTTCCGGCAGAGTAGTAAACAAATGCCTGCAAAGTATCATCTAAAAGCGAAACCAATCTAACTGCGTAAGGGGAATCGGGTTTGATTTTTACAAGTTCTTTTGCAAAATTTCGTGCATTCAAAGTATCAGACTTACTAAGGGCTTTTAAAGCGTTCAGGAAGGTTCTTGTCTCTTGGGAAATTGGCCTTAAAGTCAGCAGAGAATCAGCAAATTCTATTTTTTGCTTGTTCCATACGTAGTCTACGAAATTCCTTATTGCAACCTTCAGATAGCGTGGATTCTTTATCTCTCTAACATAAAATAAGGCTTCCTGCGGCTTTTCAAGATGTAACAGTTTTTCAACAAGTCGCATGTAGAAATATTCTTTTAATTCAGCGATTGAATCTGCGAGGATTTTCAGGTTATAAACAGCTAAGGAGTCATAGTTGTTACTCTGCAAAAGGTTTGAGGTGTAGGCCAGAAGAACATCGGTGGAGACATTATTATCTTTTAGATAACTTATTGCCTTTTCTGTTTTGAGGTTGATTCTGCAAGAAATCAAAACGAGAACAGAGTCTTCCGTGTCCTTAGTGTTTTGCCACATAGTTGAAACCAGCCAGAAGTTCCTATTACTGAAATTTTCCTTTATGGGGCTTATATTGCAGAGGAAAAGCAAGAGGAATAACATCATTACAATTTTAAGGGCTTTGCATTGATTTTACAATTAATTGAGAGTAAAATTATAAACTCCTAAGAGGAGCTAATGTATGGCAGAGGATTTTAATTTGAGAGAGATTGAAAAGAAGTGGCAGAAGTTTTGGGAAGAAAAGAATCTGTACAAAACAAAGGAATTTCCATCAAGAAAGTATTATGTACTGGAGATGTTCCCTTACACCTCCGGCGACCTCCATATGGGCCACCTGAAGAACTACGTTATCGGCGATGTGGTAAGCAGAGTGAGGATGATGGAGGGATACGACGTTTTGCATCCTATCGGCTGGGACGCCTTTGGACTTCCTGCTGAAAATGCTGCCATCAAGCATGGAATTCACCCAAAAACCTGGACCTATAACAATATTGAAAATTTCAGGAAAACTTTTAAAATGCTTGGTATCTCCTACGACTGGGACAAAGAACTTGCAACCTGTGACCCGGATTATTACAAATGGACCCAGTGGCTTTTCCTCCTTTTATACAAGAAAGGGCTTGCTTACAGAAAGAACGAGTTCGTGAACTGGTGCCCAAATTGTAAAACGGTTCTTGCCAATGAGCAGGTAGTTGACGGAAAGTGTGAAAGGTGTAAAACGCCTGTTGTAAAGAAGCAATTAGAACAGTGGTTTTTTAAGATTACCGATTATGCGGAAAGGCTGCTTGAAGACCTTGAACTTTTGAAGGGAAGGTGGCCTGAAAATGTCATAAAGCAACAGGAAAACTGGATAGGTAGGTCTTACGGTACAAAAATAGTCTTCAAGTATGAAAAGGATGGAACCGAAATACCTGTTTTCACCACGAGGGCCGATACCCTTTTTGGTGTTACTTTTATAACCGTTGCCCCTGAACACGAACTCGTTAAAAAGTTTATTCAGGATTCCCCTTATGCGCGGGAGATCCTGGAATACGTTGAAAAAGCGGTGCAGAAGAGCGATGTAGAAAGGGAATTTGGTGCTAAGGAGAAGACAGGTGTATTTACTGGGCTATATGCCATACACCCCTTCACTGGTGAGAAGATTCCCATCTGGGTAGGTGATTATGTTCTTGCTCATTACGGAACGGGTGTGGTGATGGGCGTGCCTGCTCACGATCAGAGAGACTTTGAGTTTGCAAAGAAAAATAATCTTCCTATTAAAATAGTTATCAAGCCTGTGGATGGCGAACTTGATGTTGAGACTATGGACCATGCCTTTGAAGAGTATGGAATAATGGTGAACAGTGATAAATTTTCCGGATTAACTTCCGAGGAGGGTATTAAAGCTATTCAAGTTGAACTGGAAAAACTTGGCCTTGGTGGTAAGGCAGTGTCTTATAGACTTAAGGATTGGCTAATTTCGAGACAGAGATACTGGGGTGCCCCTATTCCTGTCATTCATTGCCCCCACTGTGGTATAGTACCTGTTCCAGAAGAGGATTTACCGGTTTTGTTACCTGAAAATATTAAAGATTTTAAACCTAAGGGGAGGTCACCCCTTGAAGATGTGGAAGATTGGATCAATACCAAATGCCCCGTTTGTGGTGCCGATGCTAAACGTGATCCCGATACTATGGATACTTTTGTAGATTCCAGCTGGTATTTCTTAAGATATATTGACGCAAAAAATTCGAAGGCTATTTTTGACCCTGATAAAGTAAACAGGTGGATGCCGGTGGATCAATACATTGGCGGAGTTGAGCATGCGACCAAACATCTCATTTATGCAAGGTTTATTCAGAAGGTCCTTTACGACGAAGGATTGGTAAATCAAATGGAACCCTTTGCAAACCTCTTTGCCCAGGGCCTTGTCCATAAGAGCTTCAATTACTGCAGGCACTGCGGCGAGGTTGTTGAGGATGAGGATGTGATAGATGGAATTCACGTTAAATGTGGGAACAAAATTGAAGTACTTACAGAAATGATGTCCAAATCCCGTGGTAATATTGTACCTGTGGCACCATTTGTTGAGGAGCACGGTGCTGATGTGGCCAGAATTACTATCCTCTTTGCTGGACCTGCGGAAAAGGATATGGTGTGGTCGGATGCAGGTGTAGAAGGTGCAAAGAGATTTTTGGTAAGAATTCTCAGATTTTAT
The DNA here is from genome assembly GCA_039803545.1 of candidate division WOR-3 bacterium. Taxonomy (NCBI): domain Bacteria; kingdom Pseudomonadati; phylum Caldifarciminota; species Caldifarciminota bacterium. The sequence continues at coordinate 379,895 of JBDRYS010000001.1, forward strand.
AAGGAAAATGGGCAGGTTGTTAAAGGTCAAAGAATTTCCGTTAACCCTGATAACCTTGACGAAAGCGAGAAATACTTGTATATAAGGCTTCAGCAAACCATAAAATCCGTTCGTGAAGATTCGTCTCAGTTCCACTTTAATACTGCTATTGCTAAGATGATGGAATTTTTGAATGATTTACAAGATTTTAATAAGAAAGATTCTGTTGTCCTTAAAAAGGCCTGCGTTGATTTTGCTTTGCTTCTTGCGCCCTTTGCCCCTCATATTGCGGAGGAATTATGGCATACTATGGGATTTGAAGATACAATTTTTGCCGAAAGGTATCCCGATTATGATGAAAGGTACTTGCATTTTGAGGAGATTGAAATACCAGTACAAATAAATGGGAAGGTGAGGGGCAAAGTTACTGTCCCCAAAGGTGCAGGCCAGGAAGAGGTTTTAAAAAGGGCCTTAGAGGTTGAGAAAATAAAAAGTTACGTTGAGGGCAATGACATTGAAAAGGTCGTTTTTGTTCAAGATAGGTTGTTAAATATTGTAATAAAAACTCGGGGAGGTAAAGCTGATGGTTGAGAAAATTAGAAACGTCACAATTGTTGGACACGGCGGAAGCGGAAAAACTACATTATGTGAGGCAATCTTTTATAAAACCGGCGTGATCAGCCGAATGGGGTCTATTGAGCAGGGCAATACCGTTATGGATTACGATGAAGAGGAGATTAAAAGAAAGTTTTCCATACGGCTTGCTGTTGGTTATGTCGAGTACAATGGGTATTTCATCAATTTGATAGATACTCCGGGATATCTTGATTTCGCAGGCGAAGTTGCGGCGGGAATTAGAGTTGCCGATAATGCCCTGGTGGTGATCGATGCAACCTCAGGAATTGAGGTAGGTACCGAGAAGTACTTTGAAATGGCGAAAAAGAAGGGTATTCCAATCTTCCTGTTCATAAACAAGATGACGGGACAGGAGATCAATTTAGACAAACTCTGGGAAGAGCTGAAGCAGATCTTCGGTCACCATGTGACACCCTTCCAGATTCCGCTTGGCAAAGGGGCAAACTTTAAAGGGGTGTTTGATTTAGTAACGGGTGATGTGAATTCCCTCCCACCGGATGTTAAAGATTATGCATTGAAAGAAAGAGAAAAGTTTAGGGAAAATATAATTGAAACGTCCGAAGATTTGCTTGAGAAATACATGGCTGGTGAGGAGATTTCTGATGCTGAGTTGATGCCTGTTCTGAAGAAGTCTATTTTAAATCAGGAAATTATTCCCGTATTTTATGGAGATGCGAAGGAAGCCCTTGGTATTGTTGAACTTCTGAACGGTATTGTTTCCTTTGCCGCTTCGCCCGTTGACGTGAAGCCTGAAGTTGGAAAACTCTCTGGCAACGATGTTGAAATCAAGCCGGATCCAGAAGGTAAAGCGGTCGCCTTTGTATTTAAGACCTTCCAGGAGGCGCACTTAGGTGAAGTGAGCATAATAAAGGTGCTTTCAGGAAAGATCGAATCAGGCAAGGAGTACTTAAATTCAAGGACACAAAGGGCGGAGAAGGTCAACCAGATGTACATAGTAAGGGGCGCAGACAGGAAGGAGGTCCCAACCTTATCGGCGGGAATGATTGGAGCCCTCGTGAAACTAAAGGATACAAAGACAAATGATACACTAAGTGATAAAGATTATCCCGTTGAGGTTGAGAAGATCGTATTTCCGGAACCGCTCGTATCAATAGCAATTGTACCTGAAAGCAGAGAGGACCAGGATAAGGTTTCGGAAGGCCTCAACAGGTTGAGAAATGAGGATCCTGCCATTGACTTCAAATATGATCCTGAACTTAAACAAACCCTTCTCTGGGGTTTAGGTGAAATCCATCTTGATGTGGTTATTTCAAGATTGAAGGAAAAATACGGCGTAAATGTTAGAACGGAAAAGCCAAAGATCCCTTATAGGGAAAGTATAAGGAAAACAGCTGAAGGTTTTGGAAAATACGTGAAACAGACCGGTGGCCATGGCCAGTATGGAATTTGTAATATTAGAATCGAGCCACTCCCAAGGGGCGGCGGTTATGAGTTTGTGAACCAGATATTCGGTGGTGCAATTCCGAACAACTTCATTCCCGCTGTGGAAACCGGTGTTAAAAAGGCGATGGAATCAGGTGTACTGGCTGGTGCAAAGGTCGTTGATGTAAGAGTTGTACTTTACGATGGTAAATACCATCCAGTGGACTCCTCCAACCTGGCCTTTGAAATTGCTGGTTCCTTAGCCTTTAAAGATGCGCAGGCCAAAGCAGATCCTTATTTGCTTGAGCCTATTTATGAACTCGAAGTTACTGTTCCTGAGGAGTTCATGGGCGATGTGATAGGAGATATTAACGCAAGAAGAGGAAAGATTCTGGGAATGGATTCTCAGGGTAGGTATCAGGTTATAAGAGCTCTCGTTCCTCTTGCAGAGCTTTATAAGTATTCTTCAACTTTACGTTCCATTACAAAGGGTAGAGGAACTTATACGATGAAGTTTTCCCATTACGATGAAGTCCCTGCTGAGATTGCGAAGAAGATTATCGAAGAGGCAAAGAAGGAGAAGAAAGAAGAATAGCTTACTTGTAGCTTAGAATGTAAGAAGTATTAAAACTTCTGAAGTCCAATCTGAGATTACAAAAAGCGTCGACCATTGAGCCTCTCACTCCGAGAGGTTCAATGGTCCTTTTTGTTTTTGGAGAGGTTGGGGACTTGTAAACGATTTCTACATAACGGTTTTGCCTGCCAAGTAAAAAGATATCCCGAGCTACTGGATTCAATTTTATATTAAAGTATCCTCTCTCGTGTAACTCTTTAAGCGTCCTGAATCCCTGCGCTCTAAAGTGTTCTAAGAGTTTTATCCAAATTTTTAGGGTCGTCTCAGCGTCGGGGAGGGCGCGGTGAAAGTGGGAAGGATAAATATCCAGTTCCTTTGATACAGTGTATAGAGATCTTTCCTTTGGAGTTCCCAGAATCTTAGAAGCAACCCCCTGGACGTCGATAATATAGTTGTATAAAGGTGCCTCCCCTTGCAGTCTCAACTCTTTATTGAGAATGGAGAGGTCTAAGGAGAGAATATTGAACCCAATTAATATCGAGTCACCAATAAAATCCACTATTTTTTTCTTTAGTTGTCTGAACTCTGGTGCATTCTGGAATTCTGCTTTTGTAATCCCGTGGATATTGATAGAATGCTGCGTCGGTTCAACCCCGGGGTTAAAAAGGCTTTCAAAATATTGCTTTTTCCCGTTATATTCCCATTTCACTAAGGCGATTTCAAGTATCCTGTCTTCCTTAATTCGTAGTCCAGTGGCTTCTATATCAAGTGCCACAAAAGAACATTTTTCGAAAGGGAAGTCACTGGTTAGATTTTTTTCAAAAATCATCGAACTATCTCCCTTGAAAGCTTTAATAGTTCTACATTATAGTTTGCTATCTCTTGATCTGTGGCTCCAAGATCTCTTGCCATTCTTAAAAATTTTACCGCGTTTGTAGTATCTTTTTCTTTAATGTAAATGTCCGATACCATCAAACAAAAATCCTTTTTGAACGGGAAGTCTTTATTGGCGTAACGGTTAACCAGTGAGTTAAATGTTAATACCTTGCCTTCATTCTTTACCGCTTTTAGAACGAGTTCTAAGATACGATAAGAGGTGTACTCTTTGATTTCATCCGGCATAATCTCTGTGCCGAGCATCTCTACTTCATTGTATTTATTGAGTAAGAAATAAATTTCCATTATCTCAACTTGGGCTTGATTGTAGTAGGTTCCCTGTTTGACCGTACTGAGAGATTTTAGTGCGACATCGTAAAGTCTCAACCTCTTGTAAAATCTTCCAAGGGTCAAATAGACATAGTCTTCAATATCTGGATTTTTAGACAACAATTCTTTCAAAATAGTCGTATCTTCCAGGGTGGCGATTTGACTACTAAAGTACAGGTCAATAGCATCAAGGGTTTTTGAATTCTCTGGAAATTTGCCAATTAACGAGTTTAGTAACTTTCTTGCATTCTCAGTGTCCTTAGAATAGATATACTTGAGAAGGAGATCGTAATAAAGTTGTGGAACATAAGGGCTGTCAGGAAACTTGTTAATATAGCTATAATAAGCCTTGTCGAGAGATTCGTAATCACCTTTTTTGTACTTCAGCATCTCAATATTGTAGTAAATTTCGTAAATTTTCGGTTTTCTGGTCTCATATAGTAGCATCGTTTGATATGTTGTAATGGCCTTTGAGTAATCTTTATGCGCTTCATGGATTTTTGCTTTGATGGTGAGTAAGTTAAATTTTAGTTCAACGGGGAGATCTCGTTTTTTTAGCACTTTTTCAATGATTTCCAGGGCATCATCATACTGTGAAAGCTGATAATAAGCAGTTATAAGATTGAAGGAGGCATCAAGGTAAAGGTTCGAGTCTTCTCTCACTCTCTGGAAATATAAAACAGCTTTCTTGTAAAGTCCAAATTTCAAGTAAGTCAATCCCAAAAGGTAATTACAAGAGTCCTTGATCATTGGATCCTGTATCAAATTTGAGGCTTGCAATAAGTGCTTTGTAATGTTAATCAAATTGCTTCCCCTGTAAAAGAAGGCCTTTCCCTTTATCCAGAAATATTCGCCTTTAAATGAAGGAAATTTTGAAAAAAAATGCACTGTATCTATTGAATTTAAAGCTTCTATGGCTGTTGACCACTCACCCTGGTCTGCCAGATCCTCTGCGTATAAAAAAGATACGTAGTCTTCGAGTTGATGCCCTTTATTTGTCGTAAGCCACTCCTTGTAATAAGTGAAGGGTACTTTTCTGCCCGTCTTCTTTAACGCTACTATGTAAAGGACGCGGAAATAGGGGAGTAGCTTCTCGTTTAAGGCTATATTTTGTTCCTCTATATATGAAACAATAGAATCCCAAAGTTCTTTTTGGCTGAAGGTTAGAAGGGTGAGCTCACCCCAGTTTAGGCCTTTGCTTAAAGATTCCGCTTCGCTGTAGTTTCCCAGCTTATACAAAGAAAAAGCTCTAAGGTAAAGGGCCTCTTTTAGACGACATTTTGTAAGGAAAGTAAGGGCAGTGTCCAGCTTGTTCAATTTAAACAGAGTAAGCCCCATAATGAAATAGAGGGTGTCGTCCGAGGGAATTTCATCTTTTAGCTCTATGATTTGATTCAATTTATTTGAGTTGTAAAGGTATGTAAAGTAATCTCTGTATAATGTTAAGGAATCGGAATGGCCTGACTCTTTTAGGATTTTCTGTAGAGTGTTATAGGCCTCTTTTTCGTTACCTGAAGTTTTGTAAATCCTGTATAGATAAAGTAGTGCTTTTCTCTTTGTTTTTTGATCCTTGGAGGTATTGAGTAGTTTTTGGGCGTAGTATTCTGCCGAATCGATCATACCCGAAGCGAAATATTTGTCTATTTTTGATTCCAAACCCGTTTTAAGATAAAGGTGTTCATAGGGCGGAATAAATAGATTAAGGGAAAGAAGGAAAATCAGCATTTTATTTTCTTAAAGATTTAAAGAAGGACTGCATCAGATTCTTTACTTTTTCCTGGAGTTCGGGATCTTCATACTTTTGGACTTCAAATTTATGGTTAAATTTGAATAGATCGTCAATTTGTAGTTGACTTTCAAAGGTCCCAAATTTCGGATCTTCCACAAGATATACAACTTTATCAATTCTTGAGAGTATTAGAGCACCTGTGCACATTAAACAGGGTTCTAAGGTTACATACATAGTACAGCCTGTAAGTCTCCAATTTTTAAGTTTCTCCCCTGCGGAGCCAATGGCAATAATTTCTGCATGGGCAGTAGGGTCGTTAAGGCTTTCAACTCGATTGTGTCCCTTAGCAATAATTTCCCCATCCTTGACTATCACACACCCTACGGGGACTTCACCTTCCTTAAAGGCGGATTCTGCTTCCCGAATTGCCTCTTGAAAATAGTATTTTTCTAAATTGAGCATTACAAAAACCTTTAAAATGCGCCCGGAGGGACTTGAACCCCCAGCCTACGGATTCGTAGTCCGCCGCTCTATCCTGTTGAGCTACGGGCGCATTGTGTAAATTTTAAAATCGAGTAGGCGGATATTCAATGAAAGAGGGAAGGTGGGGGAAGTGTGGAAGTTTAAATTGGAGGGGTTGGATAACGTCGTCTATTTAGACGATTCTTTGCTAAAGTTCTTTATGACCATTTGGAATTTTTTTTTTATGGACTCTGTAAAATTGAACCAAGGTTTCTTATGTGCTATAATTTAATACAACTTTGAAGAGTTTAACGTGTAATGTGATGGGTTAAAACATAGGAGGAAGTTCAGAATGGAAGTTATGGAAAAAATTCAGAAATTGCTCAAAGAGATCTTTCAATTTGACTGTGCAGATTTAGGTTATGGGATATATCGTGTTTTGAATTATAAGAGAAAACAAGTTGACAAGTTTATCAATGAAGACCTGAGAAATAAAATTGAATCTGCTTTTACTTGCTCGTTTCTTGGCAAATTAGAAGAATACCCCAAAGCTATGCTTACGGGAGAAAGAAAGTTTAGTTATATAAAAGGAAAAGTGATAATGAAATTGCTACGCAACTTCCAATTAAGTAAAATTAGACAAATTTTTTTCATATCTTTAAGTGCGTGGGCTTTTAAAAATAAAGCTTACTAATTAAAGGGGGTAAATAATATGCCAGACAATGACCCCACAAAAATAACCCAAATTTTTTCGGCTTCAGATGTGAAACACGGCCTATCTCTCTTCACTGATGATGAGATTAGAGCTGTGGAAGACATGATTATAGAACGGGATGGAAAATTTTATATCAAATGCCAGATCAAAGAAAAGGACAAAGTTGCGAAACCTGAAGAAATTGTAAGGCAACTTTGGATTTATAGATTGCTGAATAAATATAACTACCCGAAAGATAGGATAGATGTTGAAAGAGTGGTTTATTTTGGCTCAAGAGATTCTGGTTTAGCAGATATTGTTGTCCTACAGGAAGACCTTCAGCATCCATACATAATCTTTGAAGTAAAGAGGCCTCAAAGAACCGCAGGATTAGAACAACTAAAGAGTTATTGTAATGCAGATGGAGCTCCGATTGGTGTATGGTCTAATGGAAACGAAATGATAAGGCTTCACCGAGAAGATCCCAATATTTTTGTAGAGATTCCTCGAATACCAGAAAATGGAGAAACACTAAGGGATATTTTAACTGAAAGATGGACCCTTAAATGGCTTGAAGAGCATGATGAATTAAAGCAAGGTAAGACAACACTTAAAAAGATATTGTTGGACTTAGAGGAACTTGTTTTAGGTAATGCGGGAGTGGATCCATTTGAGGAAATTTTTAAGTTAATCTACGCTAAACTCTACGATGAATGGAGAGGGATTAATGACCCGTCCTATCAGTTAGAATTCTTTGTTGGAGACAGAAGCTCAGAACAGGTAAAAAGAGAAATATCAAACCTTTTAGAAGGGGCAAAGAGAGAATGGCAAGGAGTTTTTGAGCCAACGGATAGAATTGAATTGAGAAGCGAACATTTAAAAGTTTGCGTATCTTTCTTAGAAAAAATAAAGTTATTCAATTCCAATCTTCGCATCATAGATGAGGCTTTTGAATATCTAATACCTCAAGTCGCTAAGAAGAAAGAGGGGCAGTTTTTTACTCCCCGACCTGTAATAGATATGGTCGTTAAAATGCTCAATCCCAAAGCCAGTGAATTCGTTATTGACCCTGCCTGTGGCTCTGCTGGTTTTCTTTTGCATTCGGTGATGTGGGTTGCAGGCAAAGTGATTAGTGGAAAACCTTTACCTGAAAGTGCAAGAAACTTTGCTCAAACGAAGATTTACGGAATTGACATAGCCAAAAAAGCAGTAAAGATAGCCAAAGCAATAAACCTTATTGTAGGAGACGGCAAATCCCATATCTATAAAGACAACTCATTAGCGCCTCACACATGGGAAGATGAAACAAAATCAGGTTTAAGAAACAGGCTTTTAAGATTCCCTGATAATCCTAAAAAAGACGGGGAAAATCAAAGCAAGTTCCTATTCTTTGATTTTGATGTTTTAATGACCAATCCACCCTTTGCAGGGACGGTAAGGGAAATGGATATTTTAAAACTATATAACCTGGCGGAGAAAAACGGAAGATGGGTAAACAAAATAGGAAGACATATTCTTTTCTTAGAGCGCTCACTCCAATTTATAAGCCCAGGCGGAAGGATGGCCATTGTTTTACCTCAGGGTCTATTAAACAACACGAATGCTGAATACATCCGAAGATTTATTATAGATGAAGCAAGGGTTTTGGCAGTAGTTGGCTTGCATGTCAACACTTTCAAGCCACACACAGGAACAAAAACAAGCGTTTTGTTTTTACGAAAATACACCGATGAAGAAAAAGAACAAATCCAACAAATTAGAGCAAAATATGAAGGGGAATGGGAAAAATTTTTGGAAAACTTGAAAGAGAAATATCAAAATTTAACCTGGGATAGTCCGGTAGATGAAGAAGAAATACCAGAAGAATTAAACTCTTTCCTGGAAACCTATTTTGAAAGCAGAGAAGAGATTAAAAAATCATTAGCAAGAAGAAACTGAAGTTGAAGATGAAGTTGAAGATGAAGTTGAAGAAACTGAAGAGGCAGAAGAAAAAAACAAAAGAAAGAACAAAAGAAAAAAACCCCTTGCTATTTTGGTTCAAGAAAAAATTGAATTAGAGGAAGCTTTAAAGGAAAAAGAAGAAGAAGAATTTAAAAATGTCAGTACTACAAGAAAAGCAGAACTGATAAAAGAGATTAAGGCATTACAAAATAAGATAAATAAACTCACCAAAGAAATCTCCCAAAGGACTTTAGCAGGACAGATAAGTTTAGTTTTAAATGATGAAAGGATTACAGAAGCTTTCAAAAAATACTGGCTTGATGGAAAAATAATGCAAGAAATGGATTATCCGATTTTCTTTGCTGTTAACGAGAAACCAGTAAAGGATGAAAGCGGGGAGTATAGATATAAGAAAAATCCTGATGGCTCTTTTGTTTTAGATGAACATGGGCAACCAGTAATTAACCATGATTTAGACGAAATAGCAGAGGCTTTTATTAAATTTGCTAAAGAGCAGTTGGCAAAAGGTGATAATCATTTTGATTTTTGGAGATGAGAAAATGGCGGTGTTTAGCATTATAAAATTATCGGAACTTGAAAGGACAAAAAGACTTGATGCGAAATTTTACGATCCTTATTATTTTGATCTAGAAAATAAAATTAAAGGAAAAAAATGGGATTACTTAGGAAATTTAATTATTTTCAATCGGCGAGGTATTCAACCAAAATATAGTGATATACCGACAAAATATAGAGCAGTAGTAAGTCAAAATTTACTTGAAGATTTCTTAGATATAGATAACTTACCATTTGTTGAGGAAGATTTTTTTAATTCAAAACAAGCACAGGTAGTAAAGATTAAACCATTTGATGTTTTAATTTATACAACAGGAGCAAACATCGGAAGGGCAAATATATTTTATCCAAAAACGATAGAAGCTATAGCGAGTAATCATGTAAATATTATAAGGGCTGACAAATCAAAAATTAATCAGCTATACCTAGGCACATTTTTGCAATCAAAAATTGGTAGAGATTGGACTAATAGATGGGCTAGGGGTTCAGATCAAGAAGAAATTTACCCTGAAGATTTTGAGAAGTTCCCTGTATTGATAGTTGATGATAACGTTCAAAATGAAATAGCAAATTTAGTTTTGCAAAGTTTTGAATTTATAGAAACCTCGAGCGAACTTTACTCCCAAGCCGAAAACTTCCTCTTAGAAGAACTCGGACTTAAAGACTTTAAGCCGAAATATGAAAAAACATATACTGCTAAACTTTCCGATACATTCTCTGCTAATAGAATAGATGCGGAATATTTCCAGCCTGCATATGAGGAAGTAGAAAAGTACCTTATAAAGAATTTTTCTGCAAAACCGATTAAAAAACTAAGTTTCATTGAGGTTACTACTGGTCAATATTCAGAAAAATATGTAGATGAGTCAGAAGGAATGCCTTATATTAGAGGCACTGACTTGAAAAATGGAACTATCAACACGGACGATTTAGTTTATATTTCTCCTGAAGACCAAATTGAAAGTAAAAAAGCAAAAGAAGGGGATGTAGTAGTAACGAGGGTAGGAACAATTGGTTTATCAGCAAGGGTTCCAAAAGAATGTGAAGGAGGAACAATTAGTGATAATCTAATAAGGCTCAGGTTTGATCAGCAAAAATTGAATTCATATTATCTTACACTATTTCTTGGTAGCCCTTTAGGTGTAAATTTGATGATAAAAAATAGTAGAGGGAGTGTCCAGCAAAGATTAAATCAAGAAACCCTTAAAGAAGTTATTGTCCCACTTCTTCCCCTCTCAACCCAGCAAAAAATCGCCTCATTAGTCCAGCAATCACACGAAGCAAGAAAGAAGGCGAAGGAATTATTGGAAGTAGCAAAAAAAGCAGTAGAGATTGCCATTGAGAAGAGTGAAAAAGAAGCATTAGGCTATATTCAAAAGGCGTTTTCGGGGGAATTTAATCATTGATAAGATTACACCAAAAATGGCTTGTAGAAAGCGGAGAAAAATTTAATAAGGTGCTTAAGAGACTATTTTAAATCTAACAAAACGAAACTTACTTACTATTAAATTTATCTTCTGAGGAACTTTTCGAAATATTGACAAGTTTTTCAACTCGAGTGGTCTCAATTTTTCCCTGACTTTATCCTGTGGGTCAAAGAGGTTAATAATAATACTGACCAAACCATAGTTTTCATTGAACCACATGGGTTAGTACATGCAGATATAAATAGGGATCAAAAAATAAAATTTGCTTCATCCGGAATCAAAGAAATTGAACAAAAACTAAGTGGAATAGGGCAAAAGAATATCAAGTTAGAGTGCTTTCTACTTTCTGCGACAAAGTACGAAGATTTGAGAGTTGGGAAAAAGAATTTTTATAGTAAAGAAGAAATTGAAAATATGAATGTTTTATTCATAGACGACCCAAACTGGCCCGAAAAACTTTTTAAGAAAATTGGGGTTTTATAATCTCAGAGTTTACAAGCAGAAGAGTAACTGAGGTTTAATAATTGCTTAAAGAGTATTGAGAATTTGGATGCTTTTTCATTTACTCTTTTGGCATCCTCACACATCGACAGAAAGTTGAAGGTCGCCGTTTTACTATTTTGTTATTTTTGATGAAACAATCCCATTTCGAGTAGATTAATTTTGAGGAACGCCGATAGATTGAAAGGCTACATAGAAAGCTGTATGATTGGATAAGAACCAATTGGTTAAGTGAAATTTGGTATGACGAACGGGAGATATATAGCGTGAATAATCAATGGTTTAAATTATGTTTTTAAACCCTTGGATGCCTTTGTGGTATAATTTTTCTCTTAATTTGGTTATATATCTTATTTATTTTCGCAAAGCAATTAAATTGGCACAGGAAAGGCCATGAAAACCATAGAGCACATAAAAAAAATTTTGGAAGATAAAAAAGCTATCCTGAAGGAGAGGTTTAAAGTAACTGAAATTGGGATTTTTGGCTCTTATGTAAGGGGAGAAGTGACCTCAACCAGTGATTTGGATATTTTAGTTGATTTTGAGAAAGAAGGTAAGACTTTTGATAATTATATGGAACTTAAATATTTTCTTGAGGATTTGTTGGGAATAAAAGTAGACCTTATTATGAAAGGAGCCTTAAAACAAGAACTCAAAGATACAATTTTGCAAGAGGTTGTTTATGTCTAAACGAGATGTAAATGTGATTTTAAAAAGCATACTAAGTGAAATAATGAAATTAGAGAAGTTTACTAATGGGATAGACTATGAGGCCTTTGTAAAAGATGATATGAGATACTATGCAGTAATACGTTGTTTAGAGATAATCGGTGAAGGAGTTAGACAATTACCAGAAGATTTTAAACAGCAATATTCAAATATCGAATGGCGTAAAATAGTGGATTAACGGAATATATTAATTCACGAATATTTCGGAATAGAACCCGAGATCATTTGGGACATTGTCAAAAATAAAATACCCAGCATTAAAGGCTTTTATTAAAATTCTATTAGGAGAAACCTAAAAGATGCAGAAATTTAGTCAGGAAACAGAACGTAGAGAAGTGCTAAATAAAGTTGGTTAATTTTGAGGAACGCCGAGTTCTTGACTGGGCTATTGTATGAGAGTATAATATAAATATGTTGAACTTACAGGATGTTAAAAAAGGTCTTTTTAGGGCAATCCAGAAAAAGAATTTTCAAGAGGCAATGGAATTTTATCACATTGCCGTGAATCAGCAGGCTGATGACCCCTCTCTCAGGCTTATAGGAGCAGACATTTATCTCAACATGGGAATGAAGCAACTTGCTGTTGGGGAACTCCGTCAAGCTTTTAATCTCTTTCTCGAGGCGGGGAAGAAATCTCAGGCCATTTCTGTAGCTGAGAAAATTAGAGCTCTTACACCCAATGACATGGAAATCCTTGAAATTCTCGGCCGCCTTTACAAGGAGTTGAATAACGATGAAAAGGCTGCTGTTTATTATGGAGAATTTATTAATCAACTCATTAAGGCCGGGAAAGTTAATGATGCAAAGAAATTTCTATTGCGGATGAAAAACGAAGGGCTCGAAAAGTACCTCTTAGGCAAATACCAGTTCTTGCTGTCCGATACGCAGGTTCAGAATATCTTAGCGGAGATTTCTAAGGAACCCAATTATCCAGCCTTCTTCGCCCTTATGAGAAAAGAAATAGCCAGATCAGAAAGATATCAACGGGAGTTCTCCATCATATTGATTGAGTTCGATAAAATTCTTGTTCAGGACAAAAAAGTCCAGATACTAGAAATCTTTAAGAAGATGTTAAGAGAGTCCGATATGTATTCTATTGGGTATCGGTGGATCTTTATCATTCTCCCTGAAACAAATAAATATGGACTCGAGGCGGTACTCAACAGACTTAAGGGAAAAATAGACGAGATGTTCGCTACAAAGCGTTTTTATATCTCCAATTACCCGGAAGACGGTAAGGATGTTAAGGAACTCATAATCAGCGCCCTCAAATACAGGGTCTTAACCTGATTTTCAATAGAGTAGCGAGTAAAGAATCAAGTTAATTCCGAATTTAAAAGCCTCTTCTCTTAAAGAATCTGGGTCGTTGTATCGGTCTGTCCAGCCATCAGAAATATTTGAGTTGTAAGTGTAAAGTAAAGAGAGTCTTCCTCCTATAAAAAGTCCCAAAGCTACGGGCCTTCCTTCATAGTGCTCATGAATTTTAGGAAGCCCTTTCGGAAATTTGTAATAAAGATTGTAAATGGGATGGTTGAGCGGGACTTCTTTGAGTTCGTATTCTGGAAACCATTTTTTAAACTCTTTTCGAAAGTATTCGTCCATTCCAAAATCGTCGTCAATATAAACGAAGCCTCCATTAAAAACATATTTCCGTAAATTTTCTATTTCGGATTGGCTTAAGGATATGTTGCCGTGACCGGTAATGAAAAGAAAAGGATATCTGAAAATCTTATCGTCTTCAAAGGTTAATACAACTTCTTCTGGTTTAACCTTTACTGACGGTACTCTTTTTGCAAGTTCATTACAAAGATTTGGTAAAATTTCGGGATCGTTGTACCAATCTCCACCGCCGTTGTATTTGATTCTTAATGGCTGAAAGATGAAACCTAAAAGAAGGATGGTAGAAAAGAACATTACCTATTTGCTTTTTCTTCAATAGTGGTTATAAGCTTTTCCAAGAGCTTCCTGTCTTCCAGAATTCTGTAAAGTTTATCATAATCTCTTGCAGTGAAAAAGGCTTTTACCAAGGGCTCGAGGAAAACCATTGCCTGACTTGCGAAGAAGGAAAGGGGCTTTATTGATTCAAGGGTAACTACCGCTATTACAGAAAGGTTTAAGCTTACAATTTTCTCAGAAAATTTGTCTATGAACTCATCAAGCTCTTTCTCTTCAAAATTGGATGGCGTCTTTGTGGTTAAGTCTTCATTCAACATAGACCTTTCCCTTGAATTTTATGGTTTTTAGCCCCGGATCAGATTCGAGTCCCGATGAGCGGATTATTTTGTTTTCTTTGTATAAGTAGGATTCTGTTGGGCTATAAATTAGATTTAACTTTTGGTTCCATATCAGGACATTGGAAATTAGGGAATCACCGCTGGTGCTTACTAATTTAACCTTTCCGCGCGCCTCCATAAAACCCGAGTTCTCGACGATGGTTCCGGTATCGCCCACCATGGTGGCAGTTACTTCGCCTTTATCAAAGAAGTTGACCTTGAAATTTATCAAGTTGATGGTATCTCCTGAGTAGGTGGCTTTTTCAGAAAAAACTTCAATTCGTTTAGCTTCAAATTCTTTTACCTGCAAATGGATGTTGTAGGTTTCTTGCTGTGGGGCTGAAGACGTATCTTCTTGAATTGTTTTATCCTTTTCTCTTGCACAGGACATAATTATGGAGGCTAAAAAAATAAGTGGAATAGCTTTTCTAAGCTTCATATTACTTTTGCTCTCATTAGGTCGTGTAAGTGGATTATTCCAATGGGCTTATTCTGGTCGTCAACTACAATTAGTGCGGTGATACCGTAATGTTCCATCCTGGACGCGGCAGCAGCTGCCAGTTCGTCCTTTTTAATGGTTTTAGGGTTCGTGGTCATAACTTCCTTTGCTTTGAGGTTAAATATATCCTGGGTTTTTTCAAGCAGTCTTCTAAGGTCTCCATCAGTTATAACGCCTATCACTCTTCCATCGTCATCCACTACACTTGTTATGCCCCTTTTCTGTGTCATTTCGAGGATCACTTCCTTCATTGGGGCTTCTTTATGTACGATTGGCACATGTTGGGGGCCAGTAAGCATCATGTCCTCAACCTTGAGCCAGTATTTTTTGCCAATAGTACCGCCTGGATGGAGTGTTGCAAGTTGTTCCAGTTTTAGCCCTTTTAATTCTGCTAATATAATTGCTATGGCGTCGCCAAGTGCCATCATTGCAGTGGTAGATGTTGTAGGGACAATATTGTAGGGGCATGCCTCCTTATCGACTTTTACGAGAATAACCACATCTGACTGCCTTGCTAAATCTGAATTCGGGTTGGAGGTCATTCCTATAACTGGAATATTAATCCTTTTCACAAAGGGAAGGATAATGCTAAATTCCTCAGACTGTCCACTTTTCGATATTGCTAAGAAAACGTCATCCTTTTGTATCATCCCCAATTCGCCATGGAGGGATTCAGAGGGGTGTAAGAAAACTGATGGAATTCCCACTCCGTTGAGAGTCGATGAGATTTTTCTCCCCACGATCCCTGATTTTCCAACTCCTGAAACCACAATTCTACCTTTACATTGGAGAAGGAGTATTATAGCTCGATAAAAACTCTCATCTAAGGAGTCTTTCAGGGATTTTAATCCCTCAAGTTCTATATCGATTATTTCCCTTGCTCTGTTTAGTATTTTTTCTTTCATAATCCAATTTTTGCAATGCTTTTATAAATTGGACCTGACGGCGTCAATGTGCTCTGGAATACCGTCAAGTGGGTAATTTCAAACTCCTTTGAACTGTATTTTATCCAATCTTTATCCAAGGATATTTGCGACTTTACTCTACCAAGGGTTACATGGGGCACGTAATCTTTTTCTCGTTCACCGATTTTTAAATTTTTTGAAATTTCTTCTAATGTTGCCCATATTTTTTGTAACCTGTCTACTTCGCCCTGAACTCCTAACCACAATACCCTCGGATTCCTGAAATTTGGGAAACAGCCAAAATTCGTTATCGAGATCCTAACTTTTTCGCCCCTGTTTAGTTTTTCCTGAAGTTTGGAAATAAGCTCTTCCAGTTGTTTCTCGTTAATTTCACCCAGGAATTTGCATGTGATGTGGAGATTTTCTTTCTCTACCCATTTTACTCCGATAATTTTGGGGCTTTTCTCGCTTACAATTTTGTAGATTTCGTCTTTGATTTTTTCCGGAAGTTCAAAAGCTGTAAATATCCTCATAATAATCGCTACGGAGGGGGTGGGATTTGAACCCACGATCCCCTGTTACGGGGATACACGATTTCGAATCGTGCGCCTTCAGCCGCTCGGCCACCCCTCCATTATTTTATAAATATGAAGCCATATTTGTGTTTATTCAATTAGTGCTATAGTTTAATTGCTTTTGAATACGCCTTTGTTCCTTTAACATTATTAAAAATGAAAAGAAAATTGGGCTTTGTCTTTTTACTCAATTTACTTATTGCTGTATCTGAAACCATTGGTGGAGTTTTCTCAAAAAGTTACTCTCTGCTTTCTGATGCACTTCATAATTTCCAGGACTCTCTTTCACAGTTGTTTTCCCTAATTGCATTGATTTTGAGTGAAAAAGGGAGAACCAGTAAGTATACTTTTGGTTTCGCAAGGTTCGAAATCCTTGCCGCTCTTATTAATGCAACCATTGTCTCTGTCTTATCTTTTTTGATGATCGTAAGTGGTTTTAAAAGGGTTTTTAACCCCGAAGTGATTAAACTTTCCATTCTATTGCCTGTAAGTATAATTGGGCTATTTGCCAACCTGCTCTCTTTATCCTTACTCCATAGCCACTCCAAAGAGAGTCTGAACATAAAGTCCACTTACCTTCATTTACTGGGTGATGCACTTTCCTCGATTGGTGTAATTGTGGGTGGCTTTTTGATGCTATTCTTTAAAATTTTCTGGGTAGATGGATTAATGGCGATTCTTATTGGATTATTAATTCTAAAAGAAGGTATTCAGGTTGTAATAGAGTCACTTAGGATAATGCTTCAAGCTGCACCCTTTCCCGTACATGAAGAAGAAATTTTTGAGTTACTCAAGGATGTTCCGGGGCTTCGGGGGATTCACCATGTACATATTTGGAGTTTAAAGGATGGAAAGATTCATTTAGAGGCCCATCTGGAAGTGGACGACATGTACGTTTCAGAAACAAAAGAAATTGTTGAAAAAGTAAACAAACTTTTACAGGAAAAGCTTAATATAACTCATTCTACTCTTCAGTTAGAAAGCCAGGCTTGCAAAGACAAATCCTGCTAACATCATAAATCCTTGATGCTTGACTTTTCGTAACATCCTTTATACAATATAACAATATGAGAATTGCTCATACTTCAGACCTTCACATTGATTCTGAACATCCCGAAAGATGGGATGCACTAAAACTGGTCCTGGAAAAGGCAAAGGGTGAGAAGGTAGATTATCTCGTGATTGCTGGCGATTTATTTGATGATGTTGCATCTGCTAATGAAAATATTGCTAAGTTGAGAAGTTACTTTTCCGGATCACCATTTAAGACGATCGTTATACCGGGGAACCATGACTTCTTAGCCTTCGAAACCGAAAGGGATTTAGGTGATAATGTTGTGGTGCTTTCTAAAAATGATCCCATCCATAGTGATCCTTCCAATAGGATTTCCTTTTTTACCGTTCCGTACTTAGTTGGAGCAACAAATGAATATTTTTACGAAAAGCTGGCGTATATCTCTAAAAACGTTGATCCTTCTTGGTTCAATATTTTTGTTTTCCACGGTGACCTTGATGAGGTACTAAAGAAGATTAAGCACAGAAAGGAAATTGCAGGTGCAGAAGAAGAAACCGCCTTTTCGCTCTCATTAAAGGTATTGCAGAAATTTCCATCGGTGCAATTGGTTCTTTCCGGACATTATCATACTTTCGGTGAACCTATTTCCATCGGCGATAGCAGTAGATTAATAGTTTATTCAGGAGCACCCGTTTCAATAACACGAAACGATTTGGGAACGAGATATCTGGTAATTTACGATGTAGACCCCGATACTAAAAAAGTGGTTTTAAACAAATATCCTTTAGAAACTTTCTACTTTGAAAAGCTTGAAATATATTTAACACCAACAAGTGGGGGGTCCATAGAAAATTATGTCTTATCCGAAATTGAAAGCTCTCTTAGTATGAGTCCAAGCAAAACTCTAATATTAGAACTGAAAGGGTACATTAGTAGCAAAGAGCAAGGAATGAGTGAGTTAAATTTAAAGGAAGCGGTAAAAAGATATTGCGAAGAGAAATGGACGAGGAGAGTGGTTTTTTCAGAAAATTGGTTTTTGGTTTTAGATGTTGGCTTTTTACTGGATAAGCCCTTTAGTCAGAGTATACTCGAGCAAATAGACGGGCTTAATGATAATGATATTAGTGAAGAAGATAAGAGAACCTTAAAACAGTGGTTTTTATCAGCCCTTAGTCAGGTTTATTCTCCAAAGGGTAAAATATGAGAATAACGAAGATCGATATAAAGAATTTTGGGCCACTAAGTTTAAAGAACCCCATTGAGCCGGGTGATTTTACCCTGGTTTGGGGATTGAACGAGAAGGGTAAGACTCTTGTAATAGAGGCTATTCTTTGCGGCCTTCCCCTTGATGTAAGTGAAAAGGGTTTTGACAAGAAGATCTTTCGGACTTCATGTAATGAAGGCGTTATCATAGAACTTGAAGAAAATGGAAAGATATATAGTAACGCTCTCAAGAGGCTTCTGAAGCTTAACCTAAATAAAAGTGAAATTTATAATCTCTTTTTTGTTGTAAATAGTTCCCTAAGTTATACAAAGGATGAAGAAGTTTTTCGTTCTGCGCTGGATAGGTTGAGCAGTACATACATAGATATTCTGCAAAGTGTAAAAAAGAAACTTTTGGAGATGAACAAGTTGACGGAGACCCTAAGTTTAAAGAATACGCAGGGGGATAATTATCTTGCAGATCGATATGAGAGGGCGAAACAAGCTTTGCCAAAAATCGAACACCTTCTTAAGGAGATAGAGAGTAAGAATTACGAAGAGCTCGAATATATTGCGGGAGAGGTGAAGCGCGAACTCGAGAAAGTGATGAAGATTGAAGAGGGTTTAAAGAGAAAAAAGTCAGAAAAATTAGCAGAAAGGACAGAAGAATTAATGAACTTATATTTCGATTACAAGGCCCGGAATGAGATGTATAGAAATTACACTGAAGAGGCGTTAGAAAACTACAGAAAATTGCATAAAGACCTGGAAGATGTCATTAAAGGGATTGAAACGATCAAAGAAAAGGATTTGAAATCCCTGGAAGAGAAAATTTCTTCGCTTACTCAAAACTTAGTTAATCTCAACAAAATCAAGAGTGAAATCCAGAGGATTGAGCTGACCGAAAAACTTTTGAGTGAAAAGATAGTTAAATATAAGTTAATGCTTCCCGATTATGAGAAAAATGTCAAAAATAAAAAGCTGATGCAAATTTTGTACATAATTTCAGGCCTGCTTTTCGTAGGTTTCTTAGGGGGAAGCACCATACTAAAAAATAACCTACTTTTTATTGTATCTTTTCTGTTTTTTGCCCTTACTTCTCTCTTTGTTTACTTATATTCTAAGGCCCTTGGTTTTGTGAAAGATTTTATCCTTTTAAAGAATGAAATTTTTGATAGAGCGAAGAGTGTGGGATTTAAGTCCTCAGAAATAGAAGGGCTTTCTGAGGAGATAGAAAGGGTAAAGAGTGAGTTGGTCGAAAAGGAAAAAGAGTTAGATGGATTAAACAAAGAAAAAGAGACCCTTGAGCAGGTTAAAAAGCAAAAAGAGGAAGAGCTTAAAAATCTGGAGAGGAGGCGAGGCGAAATTGAGGCTAAAATCGAAGTAGAGAATGAGAGATTTGAAATTAAAAGTCTGAACGAATTTGAGGAAAAGCTGAAAGAAAAGAAGAGTAATGAAAGTAAAATGAGGGAGTTTTTCAAAGAGTTAGAAGGTTTATGGCACGATGAGATTAGCGATTACCAGGACGAGAATGACTTCTTCGCTAAACTTCAGGAGAGGCTGAGGAACTTGAGGATTCAGAGGGGTGAGGAAGAGCCACTGGGTGATTATGGTCTTCAGAATCTGGAGGAGGTTGAAGAAAAAAGGAAGAAATTGATTCAAGTTAAGGAAGAAGTTGAAAAAAGTCTACAGAGTTTGAGGGCAGAGTTCGCAAAGATAGAGAACGAGGTGCAGAATATTCTGTATAGTCCTATTGACGTTAAAAGCATAAGTGATCTTATTGAGTGTAAAAAGAGTCTTGAAAATTTTATCGAAGAGCAGGAAAAGAGAATAAATCTTAGCAAGATTTTGGTTAAAATTCTCGATGGTGAGATTGAAAGAAGTAAAAATAGATTTAACGACTTATTTAGCGATTTGACGCAGACTTCAGAATTTTTTGAACTTATTACCGGTGGTAGGTACAAGAGTATCCGGTATGATCTGGGTGCGAGAACTATAAAAGCGGAAGATCGAAAGGGGAATGTTATAGGGGTCTCTAAGCTTTCTGGCGGGACCATAGATCAGCTATTTTTTGCTATAAGGCTCGGGCTTGGAATCAAGGTACTGGAAGGAAGAAGCGGCTTTTTTGTGCTCGATGACCCATTTGTAAAAAGCGATCATGAAAGGTTGAGAAGGGAATTGGATTTGCTCGTAACAATTTCTAAGGAAGGCTGGCAGATTTTGTACTTTAGTTGCAAAGAAGAGGTGAAAAATTATCTCCTTGAGAGATATTCGAATTATGTGAAATTTGTTGATCTTAATGAGAATTCTATACTTGCACATGAAATTTAACGCTATTTTATTATGAAGATTAGTCCCAAGGACTTAGAGTCTGTTGTATTGATGGACTTCGAGGATGCTCCCTTTATAGTTGTTCCTACTTCCGCAGGTTCTGGAAAAACGGAACTCCTTGCAAAGAGGTTGGTCTATTTACTTATAAGGGAGTGCTATTCTAAGGAAGATCTTAGAAAATTCCTTGCCATTACCTTTACAAGAGAAGCAGCAAAGGAGATGAAGAGGAGAGTGCTTAATATTCTGGATGACTTAAGAAAAGAAAACTATCAAAGATTTCCTGGTTTATTGGAGGTTTTTGACGAAGATTTTGTTCAAAAGAGAGTTAGTGAAGTTTATCAGATCATCCTCGAGAACTACCCTCGACTTCAGATTGGAACCATTGATAGCTTTATGGAGAGGCTAAGGCGCCTCTTGCTCCACGAACTGGGCTTAAAATTCGCTATAAAGGTTCAATATGATGTTGATGTGGAAGTGTTGAATCTTGCTGTAGAAAATCTGCTAAACTCTCCAGAGAGGTTGTCTGAGGTTCAGGAACTGGTTATTGAATTGGCAAGAAGTGGTAACACCTTTGCTTGGGATTTGCTGAACGCTTTCAATAAGAAGATGTTGGATATGAAGGAAGAAGAAGATAAATTGTTGTACGATATCAAACCCCATCCACTTTTTACTTCAGTTTATTGTGAAGATTTTAGAATTGGGGAGGATGTAGCGAGGGCTCTAAATAATGTGAAGGGTGTAAGAAAGAGATTTCAAGCAAATGAAAGTTATTCTTACTTATTGGATCGCTTATCCTCTGGAGGTAATGCATATAAATTTGCAAATGAGCTATTGGGAAAGGGGGATTTGATTGAAAAGGTTCAATCGGGATTATTATGCGCTTTTGAGGCTTACAATAAGCTTGAGACGAAGGTTGCGAAATTTTATGACACTTTTTACAAGCCTGAGTATGAAAAGATTCTCAATACTATGGGAATTATGACGATCTCGGACACCAGTAGAATAATAAGGAAATACCTCTCAAAACCTGAATCTTACAGCGATAGATTGATCCGATTTTTTTACAATATAAGGCATGTTTTGATTGATGAGTTCCAGGATACCGATCCACAGCAATGGGAAATCCTGCTTTACTTGATTAAAGAACCGCTGAGTTCTGTAGGAACGCTTTTCGTAGTGGGAGATGTTAAGCAAGCGATTTACGGCTTTAGAAAGGCTGATTACAAAATTATGTACAATCTTATGACCAAAGATGGCTATAAAAACTATGATCTCAATGTAGCCCCGTTTGTACCAAGGTGTCAGGATAAAAACTTCAGGAGTGCGGAAGCTATTGTCAAGTTTGTAAATGAGGTTGTATTTAGCCAGGATAAATTTGTGGAATTTCTGAAGGAAGAAATAAGAAAAAAGCTCGAAAATACAATTTGTGAAGATAAAGTCAACTCTAAGGTTCAAGAAATTGTTAATACTTACAAGAACATATGGATTCCTATTCAACAGGACGTGGCAAAGCCTGATAGGGGATACGTTAAAAATATTAAAATAACTTTGCCGGAAGAAACAAAGAGTAAGGAAGGAAAACTTAACAGCGCCCTCACGACCTTGAAAGATTTGGTGCAAAATTTACTTAAAGAGTTTAGTCCCGGCGATATAACTATTCTTACGCGGGATAATGATATGGTAATTCAAATAGCGAGCACTATTGAACTTGAACTAAAGCTGCCTGTGGTTTGTTATTCGTCCTTAGATATAAGGAGTCAAAAAGTATTGTGGGAACTCCTTTGCCTTGCAAAATTTTTGAAGGATGAAAGTGACCTGATGTCTGCTCTTATTTTCAGTACAGGTGAAATTGCCCAAAAGGTTCTGAAAAAGAGCTCTGATGATCTTCTACTGGAATTTTATGAGTTTAAGGGAAAAGGATTCAAGGCAGAAAATGGGCTTGCTCAATTCCTTAATCAACTGCGGAAGCGCTATCACAGTTACGTTGAAAAAGGGTCTTTAGCGAGGTTGTTTTCGGAATTTTTAAGAGAATTTAAGTTTTTAACTGAGGATGAATCACGAAGTGGTATTTTAAGGTTTCTAAATTATCTCTATTCTGCGGAAGGGAGCGAAGGTCACCTTACTATTGACAAGATTGAGGGAGTTTTTACACGATTTCTTAACGGAAACAGTGAGTCGCAAAATGAAGATTTAACTATTCCGCAAAATACCGAAATCAATGCTATAAAGGTTATGACCTTTCACAAAGCCAAAGGGCTTGGTTTCCCCGTAGTTGTTAATGTTTTTGTAGATTCAAAAGGTAAGCATGAAAACCTGTACTTTGATAGGGATTATTGCAAAAGACTTTTATATCCTTTCAAAATTAAGAAAGACCATCTGAAGGTCATTGATAGTAACTTGATGAAGGATAAGAAAAATTACACCAAACAAATGATGAACAGATACTTTGATGAGTTAATCGACGATTTTGTACAGGAAATAAACACAATATATGTTGCTTTAACACGGGCGCAAAAAAGGATGTATAACATATATGTTGAAGGTGAATTATTCCACAGTCTATTGAAGAAGGTCGGTGCCGACGAAAAGGAATACGGTGAAGCGGTTCCTGAAAAGGTTGAAGCGGTTTTAGAATCCCCTGCCAGAATTTCTTTGAGTTTTAAGGAAAGGAAAAGCGAAATTAAGCTTTTCGGAGAAAAACAGTATGAGCAAGCTCATACCTATGATGTTATTTCGGGATTAAAAGCGAGCATGTTTGGTGATGCGGTGCATGAGTTTCTCCGCTCCATTGATTTTATTGAGACGCCGGAACAGCTGTTTAGTTATAGGGATCGATTGGCTGCTATTGCAAATAAGTATTACTTAGATCCTTCTGAGTTGGAAGGTAATTTAAAAATCTTAGTAGATTATTTCACTAAGGATGAAAGATTTAGGCTTCTTGCAAGGAGAGAGGGGGGTGAACTTTATAGAGAAAGGGAGATCGGTTTACCCGATGGAAGTTTCGAAAGGGTTGACAGGATAATTGTTTCCGGAGATTTGGTTGAAGTGATAGATTTCAAAACCGGTGATCCACGGCCGGAGGACAGGAATCAGATAAAGAGATATATTGACGTTATGAAAAAGATCTTCAAAGATAAAAAGGTTAAGGGATATTTGGCTTACGTCTTTAAAGATAAATTGGAGGTGGTCTCTTAGTATGGATGAAAAAGTAGTTTTGCTTGAACCTCGAAATTTTCTCTCCAATTTGGCTGAATATTTGATTAAAAACGCTGAACAGGATAAAAAACTTTCTAATTTTGTCATTATCTTGCCCAACAGGCGTTCAGGGGTATACTTGAGGTATTTTATTAGTCAGAAAATTGGCAACCCTGTTATTTTACCTATGATCTTTTCTATAGACGATTTTGTGGATTATTATTACGAAAATTTCGTCAAGATGGACAAAAAACTGGCGGAGCACGATGCCCTGTATATTTTGTATACACTGTACAAGGATTTTCTTAAGGAGCTTGACTTCTGGGATTTTGCGACCCTTGGAAGGAGAATTTACAATGATTTTGAGGAATTAAAGATCCATAGGCGTACGAAAGAAGAGTTAAAGTTAGTTTTGCACGACCTTGATTTGCCCGAAAATTCAAAAACCAAAATCTTGCTTGAGAATTATCCTACCGTTTACGAGGATTTTTATAATAGAATAAATGAACTGGGGTATTCCACAAGGTCTTCGAGGTACTTTGTTGTCGCTGACAGGATTAACTTAGAGAGGGATTTCCCGGAATTTCAAATAGTTTTGTGCCCGCCTTATCTTTTGACGGAAAGTGAGAGGTTGTTCCTTGAAAAAGCCTTCAATTCTGTAAACTTTTTACTTGTTCTTCAAAAATCGAAGTTTGTTCTTGAGGAGTTCACCATTCAATTTGGGAAGGATTTACTTGGCAGGGACTCTACTTTTGAAGAACCCCCTTTGCCTCAAGATTTAAGGGTCGAGCTCATATCCACCGATGATGATATTTCAGAAATATTCACCATCGCTGATAGGCTATCTAAGGTTGAAAAGGATGAGTTGAATTCTATAGATACTGCTATTGTTTTACCCGATCCTTCGAAACTATTTCCCCTTATTGAATTCGCAATCCCCGAAGGCATTGAATTTAATGTATCGATGGGTTATCCGTTAAAACTCACAGAGTATTTTACTTTTTTCAAAGACCTACAGGAGCTATTGCAGTTCACTCAATATGATTCAGGGTCCAGTTCATATTTGATAAATGTTAAAAAGTTTAAGAATTTTCTTGAGAGGAATATCGAGGCAGAAGGTGTAGAGGAATTCTTGAAGTTTCTGAAGGAACTTTCCTCTTCAGGTTACTCGTTAGTGAGCGATAAGAATGTTGAAGCTATGATTGATAAGCTTGTAGTGGATGAAAATTCAATAAAGAAGTCAAAGGCTTTTTGGAACGACTTTTTGTCTGAATTCTGGAATCCTATTTTATCACCAAAATCTTTCTCCGACTTTGTTGACTTTTTTGTAAATTTCTTTGGGAAGGCAAAGGATAGCCATTTCTCTTTCCGTATTAAGGAAGATATA
The DNA here is from genome assembly GCA_039803545.1 of candidate division WOR-3 bacterium. Taxonomy (NCBI): domain Bacteria; kingdom Pseudomonadati; phylum Caldifarciminota; species Caldifarciminota bacterium. The sequence goes on from JBDRYS010000001.1 coordinate 405,115, forward strand.
GAAGGGCTTCGGGAAAGTCTTATCGAAGAGCTGCTGGCTCTTAAAAATTCGTTACTGTCTGAACTTCCTTTAAACGGTTCAAAAGATAAAATAGAGTATGTGAAAGATTTTGCCAACTTTGTAGTGGAGGTTATTCAGAGTCTTTCTGTTCCTTTAAAAGGAACACCACTTAAGGGACTTCAGATTATTGGATTTCTCGAGACCAGGCTTTTGAGTTTCAAGAGAGTGGTCATTCTTGATGTCCAAGAAGGGGTAGTTACTCAAAATTTTGAATATGATACTTTGTTACCCTTTGGTTTAAGGTCCAGGCTCAATCTTAGTGATGTGGATTCCAAAAACAAACTCGCAAAATACGTATTCTTTACCCTTTTACAGTCTTCTAATGATTGCACGATAGTTTATAAAGATTCTAATTTTGATGATCCCTCTTACTTGATTTTGATTTTGAAAGAATACCTTGAGGCAATGGGGCGACCCCAAAAGTCAGTGCCCCATAATAGTTTCTACAATATTATTTCTACCTCGAGCTTGAGGGGTTTCAATTTCGAAGGTGGCATTAAGAAAAATTCCCAAATCATTGAGAAGTTGAGGAAAATAGAATATTCATACTCCCACCTGGAAACCTATCTCGAATGCCCGGTGAAGTTTGCACTCACCTATGTTTTTGGATTCAGAGAAGAGTTGGAGGATGAATACGATAATAGGGTAATAGGTAATGTTATCCACGAAATTCTGCAGAAATTTTTTGCTGGTCTCGATGGTGAGTTTAAAGGGGATGAAAAGGAGAAAAACAGTTTCTCTGATGTTGCCAGAGAAGTACTGGAAAAGCAATATCCTGTTGAAACCCCGAGAATAACGATTTTAAAGACTGCGATTACTGAAAGGTTATGGGTTTCATTGTCGGACTTACAAAGTAAGTTGAAAGAAGAATTAAGCGAAAATCAAATTGGTGACTTTGACAGATATTACACTGAGAAGAAACTCGATACAAAAGTTGAACTTGGCAATGGTATTACCTTAAACTTTACAGGTAAAATAGATCGTATAGATCTTTACACTAACGGGTTAGTGATTATTGATTATAAAAGCGGGAGATCTGTTCAAGATTACCAAACGGGAGAAAATTTGAGAAGTGAAGTAGATGAATTAGAGAGCCAGGGAGGTCTTGTCTCTGAGATTATTAAAAAGCCGAAAATCCAACTTCTTGTCTATTTGTGGTTGTGGAAAAACTCTAAACTTGGAGAGGTGGAAGGAAATAGCAGCAAAAGAGTGTTTGCGACCATCTTCCCTCTGAGGGGAGGTAGTGGCGAGAAACCTAAGTTAGTAGGCCTTTCAGAAGACTATATTTTCAAAAACACTGATGAACTAATAAAAGCGATACTGCGTGAGATTTTAAATCCCGATGTGAATTTTTATTTGCCTTATATATCCAAGGATAAGAGGAAACTTTTGAATAGGTGCAAAAATTGTGCATTTAAAGTGGCGTGCAATACCTTTAACATGCTCTAAATTTGGAGGGGAACTTCATGTGGTTGTTAATACTTTTACTTCTTACAGGAGAGATAAAAATGGTTAAACTTCCTGAGCCAAGAAAAGATAGTAATTTTTCCCTTGAAAGGGCTATTAACGAAAGGAGATCTATTAGAACCTATAAGGATGCTCCTTTAACTTTGAAAGAAGTCTCCCAATTATTGTGGGCGGCGCAGGGTAAAGTGGCGAGTGGAAAGAGGGCGGCTCCTTCCGCTGGTGCTACTTATCCTATGGAGATCTATCTTGTTGCTGGGAACGTTGAAGATTTAAGCCCTGGCTTATATAAGTATATACTTGATGATCACTCTCTACTCTTGGTAAAGGAAGGCGATTTAAGAAAAGCGGTTTCCGAAAGAGCCCTCAGGCAGGATATGATTTTGAAGGCTCCTATAACGATAGTAATTTCCGCTGTTTTTGAACGGACAAGGGCAAGGTATGGAGCAAGAGCAGAAAGATACGTGTATATGGAGGCTGGGCATATTGGCCAGAACATCTACTTGCAGGCAACAGCCCTTGGACTTGGAACCGTTGCAGTAGGGGCCTTTATTGATGATGAAGTGAAAAGAGTCCTTGGAATAAAAGAGGAACCGCTATACCTCTTTCCCGTGGGTTGGAAATAAAGAGAAATAAGTAGGAGTAATATTTGAACGAACTGGGGGCATGCAAAATGTTTGTTAAGCGTCAGTTATATCTGATAGCAGTACTTGCCTTTGGAATTTTGTCTATTGCCTGTGAAAAGGATCAACTAACGGTTGAATATAGAGTTACCGGCAAAGCTTCAAAAGCATACACAATTACCTTTGTTTCAAATAGTGCCGGAGAATCTTCCACGATAATTAATGCCCCGATTCCGTGGAATTATTCCTTCTTGGCAGATAGAGGCGATACGGTTTACATCAGTGCGTGGAGTTCTGATTCGGTCAAAGTACAGATTTTTGTAGATGGAGATTTAAAAGCAGAAGATTGGGATGACAATGTAGCGGAAGCTCGCTGTATTGTTGAGTAAAAGCTGGCTTTAACCTATTCTTCTGTGTATCTTACCTTTGAGAGTTTTACAGCAAGAGCATCATCCAATCTCTTTACAGGGGTGGTATGAGGAGCAGTCTTTAAAATTTCTGGATTCTTTTCGGCCTCTTCCTTTATTTGTAACATGACTTCTACAAATCGGTCGAGGGTTTCTTTGTTCTCGGTTTCTGTAGGTTCAATCATAATAGCTTCAGGTACAATTAATGGGAAGTAAATGGTCGGGGCATGCATTCCAAAGTCAAGAATTCTTTTTGCAATATCCAGTGTCCTTACTCCATATTTTTTGAATTCTCTCCCAGATAGAACAAATTCGTGCATGCAAGTGCTCTTGTAGGGTAATTCATAGTGCTCCATTAATTTCTTCCTAAGGTAGTTAGCATTTAGAACAGCATCTTCACTTACTTTCTTCAGATATTCCTTTCCCATCATCCTTATGTATGTGTAAGCCCTTATCATCACGAGGAAGTTTCCATAGAAAGAGTGAATCTTCCCTATGGAGTCTGGGTAGTTATAGTCCAATTCAAATTTTCCATCCTTTTCAACTATCCTGGGAACGGGTAGGTAGGGTTCGAGGAATTTTTTAACACCTACAGGCCCACTCCCTGGGCCACCTCCGCCGTGAGGAGTTGAAAAGGTCTTGTGAAGGTTGAAATGCATAACATCAAATCCGAGGTCCCCTGGTCTTATGTGTCCGACAAAAGCGTTCAAGTTAGCACCATCCATATACATCAAGCCGCCTACGGAATGAACTAATTCAGAAATTTCATGAATTCTATTCTCGAAAATTCCGAGGGTGTTGGGATTTGTTACCATAAAACCCGCCACTTCTTCATTTAGGTGTTTCTTCAAATCTTCGACATCAATTCTTCCGGTTTCGTCAGATTTGATAGTTATTGCCTGATATCCTGAAAGGGTAGTGGAAGCAGGATTAGTTCCGTGAGCTGAATCAGGAATTAAAATATATTTTCTGGGATTGCCTTTCTTCTCGTGATATTTTCTTATAATCTTGATTCCAGTATACTCTCCATGGGCTCCCGCCGCTGGTTGGAGGGAAATTGCGTCCATTCCGCTAATTTCAGCAAGTAAATACTCCAATTCTTTCATAAGTTTTAAAGCACCCTGAACAGACCTCGCAGGTTGCAATGGGTGGAGGTGCGTAAAACCTGGGAGATTCGCCGTATATTCATTCACCTTGGGGTTGTATTTCATAGTGCACGAACCGAGAGGATAAAATCCCTTATCAACATGGTGGTTTAGAGTTGAAAGTGCAATGAAGTGCCTTACAACTTCGTTCTCTGCTAATTCGGGAAGTTTTGGCTCTTCTTTCCTCAGGTATTTTTCTGGGATTGCTAACTCAGCGGTTTTTTCGAAGGTTTTTATTGTATAGCCTTTTTTCCCTGGCTTTGAAATTTCAAAAATTAATTCCATAAATTTTCTCCTTTTTTATCCAACTTTGTATTTTTTAACGGCTTCGACCACAGAATTAATAACTTCTTCTTCTGATCCTTTTATCGTGCAACCAGCGGCGTTAAAATGTCCGCCGCCGCCAAAGGTTTCTGCTACCTTAGCGAGGTTTACCTTATTTTTTCCTCTCAAGCTAACTCTCCATATATTTTTATCTACTTCTACCATACTCATACCAACAATGGCTTCATCAATTGAGAGAGGGTAGTTTACGAAACCCTCGGTTTCGGATTTATCAAGTCCAAATTCCTCAAGAAATTCTCTCTTAATTAAAATTATTCCAACTTCATCTTTTACAGTAATAGTAGAAAGCGACTTGGCAAGAAGCTGAAGAGTCTTTAGCTTTTTTCTTTCGTAGACAAGGGATGCGATATCAGTCACATCGAGGCCGTTATTTACTAAGTAGTATGCATCCTTGAAAGCCCATCTAAAACTGTTGGAGTGTCTAAAAGAAGAAGTGTCGGTCAACAGCCCGGTGTATAAACAAGTTTTTATATCTTTATCAATAAGGGATGGATCGTATTTCTTTACTATTTTCATGATCAAGCTCGTTGTACTGGGTGCTTCAGGCACAACAAGATCGTAATTTGAGTAGAATTTGCCCGAGATATGATGGTCAATTCTCACTATTATTTTATTGGAAGGTTCAGGAAATCCTGTTCGGGAGTATTCACTGGCATCAACCAAAAAAATCAAATCCAGATTGGGAGTTATTTCTTTTTTTATTTCCTTTATCCCAGGCAAAAAATCGAGGAAATAAGGGACGTTATCCTTCAAAAAAGGGGTAACTTTTTTTCCTATCTTTTTGAGAAAGAGATAAAGTGCCAGGAGGCTACCAACGGCATCTCCGTCAGGGTTTAAGTGGGATACAACTCCAATTTCGCCCTTTGCGTTCTTGATTAAGTTTACTAAATTGTTAATTTTCTTTGTCATTTTTTAAATTTTATGGCAGGGTAGAGGAATGTTCCAGTTTCGAGGGAATTTTTATGCTTCCTGGTGAGGCAGTTTGAACCTCTGTTTTCAGAGGTATATTATTGAATTCGTGAAGGAGGTCGTATGTTATTAAAGATTTCTTTTCTATCAATCTTGATGTACATGCCTTCGAAGGTGTATGGAACCTTCTCCATAGTTGCCTGTGATACTCTTACAGGTGAGGTTGGAGTCGCAGTAGCTTCTAAATTCCTTGCTGTCGGATCAGTTGTTCCCTTTGGCGAGGCGGAGGTTGGAGCTGTCGCATCTCAAGCATATGGTAATCCGACCTTTGGACCCATTGCTCTTGATCTTTTGAAGAGGGGTTATTCCGTTGACAGTATTTTAAAATATCTCCAAAGCATAGACACGCTTTTTGATAGAAGACAAGTAGGAATTGTATCTGCAAAGGGTGCCTCTGCCTCCTGGACCGGAAAGGGATGTATGGCATATGCGGGTCATGTAAATGGATTTTGCTATGCCATACAGGGGAATATCTTAGTTGGTGATACGGTTTTAAAGGCAATGGAATCGGCTTTTTTGAATACCTCAGGAGACCTTCCCGAGAGACTAATAGCTGCTCTCGAAGCAGGGGACAAGGCAGGTGGCGATGCAAGGGGCAGGCAGTCTGCAGCCCTCCTTGTTATGAGAAAGAATGGAGGGTATGGAGGTTATTCTGATAAATATGTTGACATAAGGGTTGATGATCATCCTGATCCCATTACAGAATTGAAGAGGATTTATAAGTTGTGGGAGAGATTTTTCCTTATCGATGCGCATGGACGATTGGGGGATAGTTACATGAAAGAAGGTAAGAGTGAATTAGCACAACTGGAGTATTCACGCGCTATGAAGATCCTGGATGAAGTAATTGCTGAGAATCCCGATGATCCTGATATGTTAAATGAGGTGGCATGGTTTATGGTCCTAAGGGATATTAATCTTCCTAAGGCAAAGGAATTGATCGATAAGGCGTTGAAGATTAAGCCGGAGGATGCGAATATTCTGGACACAGCCGCCCTTATCTACTTCAAATTAGGTTATAAGAAAAGGGCTATTGAACTTGAAGAAAGAGCAGTAAAGCTTGATCCTGAGAACACCTATTTTAAAGAAATGCTGGGCAAGTTTAAAAAGGGCAAGTTGTAAGTTTAAACTACCCAATTTATAATTTTTAACATGTCTGAATTGATTAGGGTTCAGGATGTTTTAACGTACGTTTATCCCGTAAAACTTGATACCCCCATTTCTAAGGTAGCCCATACAATGCGGGAGGAATTCACTTCCCTTGTTCCCGTTGTTGATGATGAAGGGAAATTACTCGGTGTGATTTATGCTGAAGACCTTCTTGCTCCATTTATTCCAGAGTTTTTTGACCTTATTGAAGATTTTGATTACATAACCACCTTTGGTGTTTTGGACCACGAGGTCTTTTCCGATTTCACCCACAAGTTGTTCCTTGCCGCTGATTTAATGCAGACAAAGTATAGGGCTTTAAAGCCAGAAGATTCAGTTTTAAAAGCAATTTTCTACTTAGTTAAGGAGAAGAGAACTTGTTTAGTAGTGACGGATAATAAAGGTTATTACAAAGGTGTTGTCTCAAGACTCTCGATTTTAAAGAGATTGTATGGGAATGGTGAACAGTAAATTTATTTTAATCGCGATTTTTACTATTAGCTTTGCCCTTATTGCATGGGAAAAATGGCATCGGACTGTTGTTGCGATGCTTGCTGCAATTGCGGTTATTCTTTTGGGATATCTAACTCCGCTCGAAGCCTGGAATTTCATAGACTTTAACACCCTGGGACTGCTCCTTGGTATGATGATTATAGTGTCCTTTTTCCGACGTACAGGATTTTTTGAGTATTTAGCCATTAAAGCAGTAAAAATCTCGAAGGGCGATTATTTCGCTCTTTTCGCTTTCTTTTTTATCTTGACAGGTGTTGTATCGGCTTTCCTTGATAACGTAACTACCGTTTTGATCTTTTCACCGATTATAATTCTGGTTACTCGAATGACGGGTGTGTCTCCCTTCCCTTACCTTATAGGTGAAATTATCGCTTCAAACCTTGGGGGTACGGCTACACTGATCGGAGATCCGCCTAACATCATAATTGGAAGTGCGGCAGGGTTGTCTTTTAATGATTTTGTGGCAAACTTGAGTTTACCTGTTCTTTTGGTAATGATTGCAACAATATTTTTTATGAAGGCAATTTTTGGGAAGACTTACAAAATTACCGGCAAATTCGATTTGTCCATTTTAAAAATAGATGAAAAGAGCGCTATAAAGGATAAAAAATTGCTAATAAAGACATTTGTTGTATTTGGGCTCGTTCTTATGGGATTTGTTCTTCATGATAGGTTAGAGATTTTACCTTCGGTTGTGGCTTTGTCCGGTGCAATTTTACTTCTGTTTATAAATAATGAGAATCCAGAGGAGTACTTTCATGAAGTTGAGTGGACAACGTTATTCTTCTTCGGAGGGTTGTTTATATTGGTGGGAGCCCTGGAAAAATATGAGATTATAAAGGATATAGCCCTTTTCTTACTAAAGTTCACAAAAAATGAGTTGGGTCTTATTCTACTTATAAGCGGCCTTTCTTTTGTGTTTACAAGTATAATGGGTGCAATCCCATTTGTTGTGACTATGGTGCCGATTATTAATACGATAATACAGAAAATGCCAGGTGTTAATGGGAATTCCTTGTGGTGGACGCTCTCTTTAACAGCTTGCTTTATGGGTAATGCAACATTGATTTCAGCAGCGGCAAATCTTGTGGTCGCTGGCATTTCAGAAAAGACAGATAAGAAAATTACTTTTAGTAGCTATTTAAAATATGGGTTCCCAACGACTGTCTTTACTTTTGTGCTTGCTCTTGCCTACATAATAGTCAAATATTATTTCTTAGGGTGAGGGTATTTTGATTTTAACTAAGCGTCAGAAAGAGGTTCTTGATTTTATTCAGCAGTTCATACTTACAAGGGGATATCCTCCAACGATTAGGGAGATCGCAGAAGGTTTAAATCTTGGCATAAACAATATCTACAGCATTCAACGGCATTTAAAAGTTTTAGAAGAAAAGGGATTCATAAAAAGGAATCCAAGGAAACCAAGGGGAATTGAGCTTTTACACTTTAAACTTTCAAATGCAGCTATGATACCACTTGTTGGGAAGGTATCTGCTGGATTTCCAATTCCTGCTATCGAGGAGATCGAAGGCAATGTGGTTCTGGATGCCCTTTTCGTGAAAGATGCCCACAATACAATTGCTTTGAGAATTAAGGGTGACAGTATGATTGGTGCAGGAATTTTAGATCGAGACATTGTAGTGGTTAAGATTGGATCAGTTGTTAAAAATGGGGACATTGTGGTTGCTTTTGTTGACAATGAAGTCACCTGTAAACGTTTTAGAGAGGATGGTGAATTTGTTTATCTGATTCCGGAAAACCCCAATTATAAGGAAATAAAAATTCGTAAAGAAGAGTCAAGACTTTATATTCTTGGTAAGGTCATTGCGCTTTTCAGGAGGTTTGAGTAACATGCCGGATATTTTGCAAATATTGTCGGATTATTTTTCTAAAAAGGTTGATGGAGCTGCAGAGGGGATATTTAAGGTAAGGATACCTCAGGATCTAATTGAACATATTTTAAAATTTTATCTTTCGCCTTATCTTTCGGAGATGGAAGTCAAATTTTTTGAAAGGTCATTGGAGATAAGGGGTATAAACATCTTGCCGGTCAGCATGAACCTGAAAATAAGTGAATTAAAGTGGGATAAAGAAGAAAAAATTGTGGTTTTCAAGATTGATGTTTCGGACTTGGTTTATAAGTTTATCCGAGGCCCTTTGCAATCTTTAAGAGATATGACGAAGGGGGTAATAAGTGAAGAAGAGGGAAAGATCTACATCGATTTCGAGAAGTTATCGAACCTTAAACCTCAGTGGAACGGTATTACTTACGCTCTGCGTAACAAAGTTAAACTAACCGATATTCGTTTTAAAGAAAGTTTTCTTGAATTAGTATTTGAAAGAGTTAAGCCTTAATTATATTTCCTTCTTTTAACCCTCTGATTTTGAATGCGTTTCTTGTATCCAGTATCAAATTGGCATGTTTTCTTATAAATTCGTAATCGTAACTTGAGTGGTTTGTAACGACGATAACAAGGTCAAATTTTTTAAGATTCTCTGCTGTTAGTTCAACGGACTTCAAAGGAATTTGATATTTCCTTACAGGGACAAGTTCAGGGAAGAAGGGGTCGTTGTACTCCACATGAGCTCCTTCATCTAAGAGAATCTTTATGATTTTCAGGGCGGGACTTTCTCTCATGTCGTCGATGTCGGGCTTATAAGAAACTCCGAGGATGAGAATTTTTGCGCCCTTTATGCTTTTTCCGTGGGCGTTAAGTGCCCTTATAGCCTTATCCACTACATAGTATGGCATGAAGGTGTTGATTTCACCTGAGAGTTCTATGAATCTCGCAGTCATATCGTATTCCTTTGCCTTCCATGCGAGATAGAAGGGGTCGATGGGTATGCAATGCCCACCAAGGCCGGGTCCTGGGTAGAAAGGTTGGAACCCGAAGGGTTTTGTTTTTGCAGCTTCGATTACCTCCCAGATGTCGATGTTCATCCTTTCGAAAATCATTTTTAACTCATTGACTAAAGCAATATTAACACCCCTGTAAATGTTTTCAAGGAGCTTTACAGCTTCAGCAACCCTTGTGGAGGAGACAGGCACTGTAGTAACAACGATTTGGTCATAAAGGGTTTTTATTAACTCAAGACATTGTGGAGTGATCCCACTGACTACCTTAGGTATAGTGGCTGTTGTATACTGTTTGTTTCCAGGGTCTTCCCTTTCTGGAGAAAAACCCAAGAAAAAGTCTTCTCCCACTTTAAGTCCTGATTTTTCAAGTATTGGAAGAACCTCTTCGTCGGTAGTGCCTGGGTAAGTGGTGCTTTCAAGTACTATGATATGACCTCTCCGAATATTCTCTGATATTGTTTTAGCAGTATTTAAAACGTAGGATAAGTCTGGCTCCATATGTTCCCCAAGTGGAGTTGGAACACAAACTATTATAGCGTCAACTTCTTTAAGTCTTGCAAAGTTTGTTGTAGCTTCAAAGGTTTTATCCTTTACGGCGCTTGCGATAAAATCACTCTGTATGTGTTTTATATAACTCCTTCCCTGATTTAACATTTCTACTTTGTTAGGATCAATATCGAATCCGACAACTTTAAAGCCATTTTTGAGAAACTCCCTAACCAGTGGTAATCCTACGTATCCTAACCCTATTACTCCAATTTTTGCTTCCTTCTTGATTATCTTATTCTTCAGTTCGTTTACCATGAGCCTCCTTTATTTAGCTATTATTTCCCTGTATACAGACCAAAGAATTCCCGTTGTGGCTGCAAATTTATAAATGTCTTCGAGGCCAATTGTAAATTTTTTTGGAATTTCTACAACTGTTCCAGAGGTAATTCCGAGATCGCTTAGCTTTAAATTTTTTTTCATTACCTTTCCAAAGTTTAAATAGGTTTTTTTAGATCCTGAATAAACTCTAATTCTGCAGAGGTTTGCATCAGGTAAAGGCCCGCCACTTATGGCGATGAGATCACCAAAGCTTGCGAAGGACGGTAGGTAGTAGATTCCAGGTCTATTTATACGTCCAATTACCGAAATTCTGTAAAGAACAAAAACAGCTATGTCCGCGTTTTTCAAATATTTCGAATAGGTTTCAACGAAGTAATCTCTTAAGTTATCTTCATTAATGTTATTTACTTTGACTCTTCCAATGTATGGTAATTCGGCTGTGGTGTCGCCAAGTACAAATATTGTGTCGTTAAGTTCTTTGTAATTTGTTGATCTTATGGCTATTGCATCTCCCGGAATCAAATTGGTTAAAACGATTAGCAGTGTGAGAAACATTACCCCTCCTTAAAAATTCTAAGCTTCTTGAGCAGTTTGTTTATAGAGTTATTTTCATCCTTAGATTCATGGTGGTAATATTTGTAATACTTGTAATAATGCCTTTCTGCCCTTTTGTAAAAGTTTAAAACAAATCCTACGAGTTGTATGTTTTCGGGAAGGGAGGAGGTGAATTCTATTAGTAGTCTCTTGGGCGTATAATCTGCCCTAACTACGAGTAACATATGTCCTGCAAAGTCTGCGAGGGTGTTAACTTCAGCGACTGGAAGAACTGGTGGTGTGTCAAGGATAACAATGTCAAAATTCTCCGTTAATAATTCTCTGATCTTTTTAAGATCAAAGGCGTCGAGTATTTTGAGTACATTCAGTGAGTTTTCCCCAGCAGGCAAAACAAACAAATTCTGCTGTGCTGATGGATAGGGTTTTAAGATGCTTTTGGTTACAAGTTCGGTAAATCCATGTTCGTTTGGTACTTCAAAAATTTTGTGGAGAGAGGGCTTTCTAAGGTCACCATCAATTACTAAAGTTCTATAGCCAGCAAGGCTATAAGCTAACGCAAGATTTGCTGCTATTGTCGATTTGCCTTCATTTTCAATAATACTCGTAACGGCAATTATTTTGGGGAAGCCTTTCGTTAAAATATCTACGTTGAATCTCAGTTTCTTGAAGGCTTCTGCTTCAGGGCTCAAAGGGTTTTTGTGAATAATTAAAGTACTATATTTTCCTCCGTCATGGTTGGAAAAAGGCGGTATTTTGCCAACGCAGGGTTTGCCCAAAATTGTTTCTACCTCAGTTGAAAACTTGACGGAGTCGTCAATGTAATAGAGAGAAAGTGTGAGGAAGAGTCCCAATAAGCTGCCCAAAATTATGCTGATGAATATTGTTTGAACTTTCTTAGGTAAAACTGGTGCTGTGGGGATCATTGCATAGTCAACAATTCTAACATCTGAAATCTTTGATGCTTCTTCGATCTTAGTCTGTTCAAGCTTTTCCAGGAGAAGGTTATAAATTCCTGAGAGTGCCTGTATTTTTCTCTTAATTTTGCTATACATTAATGCATTTTCTGGTAGTGTAGATATTTTACCTTCAAATACTCTCAAGGCAGAATCTATGGCAGCGCTTTTAGCAGATAGTGTCACTAATTCTACCTGATTTTTAATTAGTTGCTGGATTAATTGTTGAAATACCGGATCAGAAGTAGAGGGAATTGATTGTTCGACTACTTCTTGCTGGGTCTTACTCAATGACGTTTTTATTTCGTTTATTTGATTTTCGATGGCTCTTATCTCTGGGTTTTCGGAATTGTATTTCTCCAGAAGCGAAGCCTTTTTAAGTTCGAGTTCATAAAGTTTGTTTTGTAAAGAGAGGATTCGAGGATCACCGCCGGTTTCTAAACTGGTTGCTATTTTTGCATATTCTTTAAAGTATCCTTTACCCTGGATTTCGTCCTTTATTATGGATATTTCTCTTTCAACTTGCGATTTTTCAATGATGGTCTTTGTTTTTTCGAATTCCAAATCGTTCAGTTTTGCAAAAATGTCTTTCAAACTTTCGGAGATATTTTCGAGGGCTATGAAGTTATAAGTCCCCAACTTATTTTTGATTTCCGCCAAATCTTTTTCGTAATCTGTTAACTCCTGCTCGATTTTGGTTATTTGCTCCTCTAAAAACAGTCTTAGAGAACTGGCTTGGAACCTCGCATCCTCTAAGGTGAATTCATAGTAACCCTGTGCTACACGCTCCGCTATCTCTTTTGCCAGAACTGGATCCTTTGCGCGTGCCTTTATAACCGCTACAAAGGATTTACCTTCTTGTGAAACTTTTATGTTTCTATAAAGGTTTTTAATGGTTATGTTTATAGGTTTTATTGCGAATTTTAGAGTTTTCCCATATGCCTTTGGGGATACTGGGTTGACCTTAAGGGTCATACAATTAGAAGAGGTGATTACACCGTATTGCCCTTCGAGAATTTTTGCCCCTTTTTGGTCTAATATCACGAACCCGATATCAAGGAGTTTGATAGTGTAGATTCCACTGGGTGCTGAATCGGATATTGCAAGGGTATCTATTCTTAGGTAGTTGTAAAACTTTTTATCAATGGGGTCAAATCTCAGGTTTAGCTGATCGACTACTTTTTTCAAAATGATTTTTGACTTTATTAGCTCGAGCTGAGTTGGGATGTCATTCCATGGAGTTGTAACACCGGCAAGCACCATTTCTGTAACTGATGAGGCGCCAGACAGTCTTACCCTGGTTTCCGATTCGTATACCGGCTGTTTAAAAACTATGTAGAGTACAGCTAAGATGATGGTTATAGTAAAGGCTAAAAGGCCATATTTGCCTTTTCTGAATAATGCTTCTTTTAAATCCTCAAGGCTAAATTCTTCGTTGTTCATGTAAATAATTATACATTCAAGCTCAAGAAAACAAAAAACAATGAATGTGGAAGGTTTAGAGTTTCGGCTTGAAAAATTTTCAAAGTGGTGTTAAATTAAATAACATGAAAATAAATAAAGTTCTTGCAAAAAAATTTGAGGAGCTTGCCAATGCCCTTGATTTTTTGGGTGAAAATCCCTTTAAGGTTCGAGCCTATTTGAAAGTGGCCAGGGTATTGGAAGAATTACCTGAAGATGTTACTGAAATCTATAAGACGCAGGGTTTTGAAGGTCTTGAAAGGATCCCTGGTATAGGAGAAGGCATTGCGAAGAAGATAGTTGAGTTTATTGAAAAAGGTACCTTTGAAAAATATGAAGAGGTGATGTCGAAGGTCCCCGCAGATCTCTTGAAATTGATGGATGTGCCAGGGGTCGGGCCGAGAACATTGAAGTTAATTTACGACAAATTTAAGGTCACAACGATGGACGAATTTATTAAGATCCTCGATGACCCTCGAATCCTTACCCTTCCAGGCATGGGTGAGAAAAAGATTGAGAATATTAAACGAGGCCTCGAACTTTATTTAAGTATGCAGGAGAGGATTCCTCTCGGTATAGCAGTTAATATTGTTGAAGATATCATAGAGTATATGAAAGAATCCAAAAAAGTGGAGTTGATATCTGGTTGTGGCTCTTATAGAAGGATGAAAGAGACAGTGGGGGATATTGACATACTGGTTGTTGGAGAAGACGGCGCTAAGTTAATTGAACATTTCACAAAATTTCCATCTGTTACTGATGTTTTGGCCTCTGGAGATACTAAGGGCTCTGTAATTGTCGAAGGTAAGTATCAGGTTGATATGAGGGTAGTAGGGAGGGAATCATGGGGTGCTGCATTGCAGTATTTTACCGGTTCAAAGAATCACAACATTAAGTTGAGGACTATTGCGAAGGCTAAAGGGTTGAAAATATCGGAGTATGGGGTATTTAGAGAGGAAAAGCTTATAGCAGGTGCAGAAGAGGAAGATGTTTATAAATCCCTCGGGTTACCATGGATACCCCCGGAATTGAGAGAAGATCAGGGGGAAATTGAGGCTGCAATGAGTGGTGATCTGCCGGTTTTATTGGGGTATAACGAAGTAAAGGGTGATCTCCATGTCCATTCAAATTACTCCGACGGAACTTCATCCCTTGAGGAACTGGTGGAGTTTGCGAGGAAAATGGGGTATCAATATTTGGGTATATGCGACCATTCGAGGTCAGCTAAGTATGCTGGTGGTTTAGAAATCGATGAGCTTAGAGAAAGAAATAGAGAAATTGATAGAATAAACAAGTCCTTCAAGGATTTCGTTTTATTGAAAGGCGCTGAGGTAGATATTCTGAGTGATGGTCAATTAGACTATCCAGATGAAGTACTTAGGGAACTTGACTTCGTTGTTGCTTCTATACACATATGGAAGAAAAATGAAGATGCGACTCAAAGAATTATAAAGGCTATGGAAAATCCTTATGTAACAATAATTGGTCATCCAACTGGGAGACTCATAGGACAGAGGGAAGGCTATCACGTGGATATCGATACAATTATCGATAAAGCTGTAGAAACGAAAACCTTTTTAGAGATGAATGCCTACTATGAAAGGCTGGACTTTAATGACGTTAATGCGAGGAAGGCTAAAGAAAAAGGGGCATTGCTTGTTATTAATACAGATGCCCACCACGTTGGGCAACTTCCGATGATAAGACTTGGTATAGGACAGGCGAGAAGGGCATGGCTCGGTCCACAAGATGTGGTGAACACAAGGAATCTTTCAGAAGTTGTGGAGTTGTTGAAGATTAAATTTAAATAAGGTATTCCGCTGGATCTATTCCATATTTCCAGGGGGATTCGACTTTCACAATTTCAATTTCTGATTGGCTCAAATCGAGCGTTCTGTGCCTTTGGTCTTTACCCTCTGCGTCTTTTATAACGAGCACTACTGGCTTGTGGAGCTTTTCGGGGTCCTGGGGTTGCCCTACCACGAGTCCCCATTCACCCGTAGACAGGAAAACAAGACTTCCCATTGGGTATAAACCAAGTAAGTTTATGAAATGTTTCGATAAAAGGGGATCAAAAAGTTTTCCAGAATATTTTACAAGATAGGCAATAGCTTCTGCTGGTGACATAGGAATTGGGTTGTAAAACCTCGGTGTAGTAACCGCATCGTAAAAATCTGCGATCTGAATGATCCTTGAATACAGTGATATGCCATTTTTGATAAAATCAGGATAACCTGAGCCATCATATCCTTTTTGATGTTCTAAGATTGAAAGTAATATGGGTGCGGTTTCTTCTGAAAGCCCCATTAAGTCAAGAGTGATTCTAAACCCGTTGATAGGATGAGTTCTTACAATTTTCCATTCTTCTTCAGTAAGAAGTGATTCTTTTTTAAGAATGTTTCTTGGAATGTTTATCATCCCAATATCATGAAGCAAAGCTGCCTGACCTAATTTCAGTAATTCTTTACTTTTTAAACCGATACGGACTCCAAGGGAAAGGGCAAGGATTGCCGTGTTAACAGAGTGGTTATAAAGAAAGTCATCATAATTTTTTACCACCGTTAGTCCAAGAAGCAGACTCTCAGAGGTTTTTAGTGTATCGATGAGATAAAGAACTCCGACGGTGAATTTGGTGTAACTTGGTTTAGACAGACTCCCTTGTGTGGAGAGATTTTTAACTAAATTTATCGTTTCGAAGTAAACTTGTTTTACTCTCTTTTTAGGATCTACTATTTCAGTAGGTTGAACGAGCATGGGAAGTATTTTTATAGACATAATCCCCATGCTGGCGAGATTTTCTTTCAGGTTCTCGTATTTTAGACCCTCTTTGGAAAGTTGTTCAAAAAATGTTCCCAACTCTTGCTTGGTAAAGTTACGACTGATTTTTAGCCCTCCAATTTCTTTTTCTTTGAATAGATCGACTATTTGCTTAATAACAGGGAAATTGGTAGAGGATATTTTGAGCCTTTCGCCCATGATATATATATGCAATCCTCTAAGGACTATGTTGAATTCCTCTGACTGTTTAAGTGCCTCGGAAAGTATTTCGAACAATTCGTCCAGGCTTTTTTCGCTGACATTGTGTTTACTACCATAAAGTTTCACATTGTTATATGCAGCCAAAAGCTTTACTAAGATTCTGTTTAAATAGTTTTCATCGAAGAGCGCCATCCTTTACTCCTTAAATTGTTTTAATGCCTCTGAGCACATTTCTCTAATCTTATTATCTTTTGTTTTTTTGACAGCCTCAATGAGGAGCAGGTAAACTTTTCTTTTGTTTGATTCTACCATAGAGTTTACGAGAAACTGGATTGTCTCATAGTATTTTTTTGCTTTTGTAATCTTATTCAATAGGGATAAATTTTGGGTAAGGATGTTTCTGACGGTTTCTTCAACTGCAGGGTAATCGATATATTCAGGTATTAGGCTCATAAATTGTTTCTTTTCTAAAACGTCAAATTTATAAAATAATTCTTCGCTTTTGAGTCTTTCAACAATCAGATTAACGAAAGATTTTCTCGGGTTTCTTTTCATTTCAAGGTAAGTACTCATCCTCACCGAAATGTCATTGTCGTAAAAGAAGGGGGTTAAATCGCCTTCAATAGCAGAAAGTGCTTCCAATAGGCTCTTTTTTAGATTTTTGTCTACAGTCAGCTGAAGGTCTGTTAGGAAATCTTTTGCCTGACTGTATTTCCCAACTGATATAAACTCAAGACCGGCTATGAGGATTTTTTCGTTTTTCTTGTTAGTTATTATGTAATTTAATATTCTTTGTGGGTCAAAATTTTGCATGTTTATCATGGACCTGAATATGAGCTGTCTCTGACTCTTTTGGGGTAATTCCGTAGCAATTTTAAAAAGTGTAAGTGCTGCACTAGAATCAAGTCCTGTCAGGAATAATTCTAGCTCTTTTGGCCTATTATCGATGTGATTTTTGATTACATTTTCTATTAACGAGGGTTCGGAAAGCCTTTTTAGCAGTGAATCGATTGCCTTTGCTTTATCCGCATTTTCTAAATTTGCTTTCAGCGCCTTGAGGTCATGAATAACCCTGGATACCCTGCTTATACCCGAGTCATTTATCTCCAGCAGTATAAACTCCTCAATTGCTTTAAGCAGTGGCTCAATTTCTTCTGCCGCTTCCAATACTATGATGGTATAAAGGTAATGCAATACCTTTTCAAGATGGTTTGTTTCTCTTTCTTTTGAAATTTCTTCGCTCAGTTTTTGCTCTTCTTCGAAAGATATTGTAAAGACCTCCCTTGACTCGATTATGATTGGTATTTCAATGGTCGTTGAAATTTGGCCTTCAACTTCTACAGGTTCTGAGGTGGGCTCTGTTTCTTTGAGTTTTAAAAGATCCTGGTACGTTTCAGGTACTACTACATTTTGGTCTTGTAGAAATTCTGGCATGAACTCGAAGGTTATGCCGCTGTATTCCTTCTGATTTATCTCATATATTAGGGCAAATTTGTCCTTAGATATATAAGCGTTTTGAATTGCCTCAAAGAAATTTTGGAGATCTGTTGCTGTAATATCTGGAGTTATTGTAACACCTCTGATTCCGTGTTTATAAAGAACCCACGCTAAGTTGTCATCGTCCTCATTTTCTTTCCAAATAGTCTTCCCTTCGATGTTGAGAACTTCTCCCCTTTCTAAAACGAACTCTATGTTTTGTGCTTTAATACTTGTTTTTAAATTTTCCCACAGCTGAGTTAAAAAATATTTAGGTATTTCATGTCCTTTTGGATAAATTTTGTAGGCTCGGAAGGTCTTATTTAATAAATTGAATACACCTTTTATATCCACGTTCATATTGCTAAAATTTTATATCAAGTTTCACTTTTATTCAAGTTTTCAAGGTATGGGATTAGGTTGATATAATTGTACTTTCTCATCTCTTCTTGAATTTGTTTGATTTTGGCATTTCTGACAGTGGTATCTGAATCTTCAATAAAACCGTATTGGATCACGCTAAGCAATATTTTATAGATTGGGAGACGAAGAATATCAAGTTGAGCGAGAGTTTCCTCTGTTATTAGAAATTTCTCGAGCTTATCAATATCATTGTTATAGACAACATTTCCAAATTCGAAAATTATTGAACTTTCACGAATTGCCTTGATTTTGATATTATCTCTTCTTTGTCTCAAGATTTGATTCCCTTTATCCAAGCTTCCTTTGAGGTAATGGTAAATTAGCAGGACCGAATTGTAGTGGGCAAAGTCTAATATATTTTCAGTGCGTTCTGACAAAACGAAAAGCAGCCTATTTATAAGCTCGTCGATGGTTTCATCTTTCATTAAAGCCAGATATAGGAGGAGGGCATAGAGCAGTAAGATAAGTATTTCCGAGTTTGCGTATGCAAAATCGGCCTTCTTTAAGTAGTTAATGCCCATTTTTGGGTTTCCTGCAAGAAACTCAGTTATTCCTTTAAGAATTTCAAGCATGTTGTTTATTTTGTACCATTCGGGGTTTTCCGTGATTTTCAGTGTTGTGGGAAGTTCATCATAAAGATAGGTGTTACCTATGAATAGGTTCGTCGCCCACGAATAGATTCTATTCAAGTTTAATAGTTTTCTTTCTCCAATTTGCTGTAAGACTTCAATAGAAGATGCGAAGTTTGTTAAGGCACCAAACCTTTCCCCAAGGTATCCTAAATTTAGAACTCCCAAATTGTATAGAATATTCCCGCGGAAAAATTGGTTTGGTATCTCTTCGGCAATGCTTCGGGCCATATTTAGTAATTTTTGCGCCTGAGCAAATTCACCTTGCTCTCTCTTTACAATGGAATCAAAAATTAAGAGCCTCACGTAATTAATCTCGTCGTATTCTTTCTTTATAATATTTTTAGAAGCTTCGATTTTTTCACGCGCGGAATCATACTGGCTGGAATCCAAGAGGATCCTAATTTTGCTAAGCATGAACTCGGGAAAAGAGCGCTCGTCGACTTTGAACTCGATATCATCTAATAAAGTCAGTAAGTTATTCACTAGTTCTTTGCCGCCCAGGTTATGGATATGTTCTATGTTTAGTTCTATAAATTTTGCAAACTCCACTGGCTTTGCATTTTTCATTTTTTTGATGATTGTTTCAGTAGAAAGCTCTTCGAATTCGTAGGGATTCTTTTCAAGGGTTGCATAGGTTTTGAAAATTTCATAGAAAGTTAGAGGTAAATAATTTTTAAAGGTCTCAAGATTTGCCAATAGATTGTTTATGTGTCCACTGAGATAGTTGATCTGGATTTTCATTTGATAACAATTGCTAAGTTTATAAGATTCCTTTAATTCACTCGCAATGAGAATTGCTTTTTGGATTTTTTCTTCAGCTTCGTGGAAAAGCCCTACTTTCATAAGAGATTCGGCGTATTGATAAAAAAGGTCGTAAATTGTCTCTTTGTCGATCTCTAACCTTAAATCTGACAATTTTTGGAAGATCTCTTCTGCTTTTCTAAATTTTGAACATGCTGCGGAATACATTCTGATATTAGTTAAATTAACTCCTGACTTGTAATTATAGTAGAAGGCCTTTTGTAGGGCTTCTCCCAGTTCAAAATGGTAAGCAAGGCTCTCGTAGAATTCCTCGAGGTGGTTACTGTACAATTTCTCGATTGCTTCTCCAACCTTTTTATGCAACTCTTTTTGCTCTTTTTTCGGCAACAAACTGTAAGCAGCATCTCGAACAAAAGAATGTTTGAAGATATAATAGTCTTCTTTAGTTTTATCTGCATAGGCAATACCTGATTCTTCTAATTTTCTAAGATGAAATTCGAGGTCTTCGCGTTGCCAAATTTCCTGTAAAATTCTTTTGTTAAATTCTCTCCCTATTACCGACGCTATTTTAGCTACTTGTTTTGTGTCGGTTGGCAATTTGTCAATTTCTTGCAGGAACAGGTTTGTGATTTTATCAGGGATTGATGCTTGACTCAAGCTTCTGGTAAGCAAAAGTTTTCCATCTTTTATCTGGAAAAAGCCGTCCCTGAAAATCCTTTCGATAAGCTCTTCTATAAATAGAGGGTTACCTTCTGTTTTACTGTACACGAGGTTAACAAACTCGGCGGGTAACTCTTGCACCTCAAGAAGATTCTTGATGAGCTCCTCTGATTCTTCTTTTGTCAAATTTTGTAGCATGATGTTTTCTGTAAGCGAGAGTTCCGGCAGCAGGATTGTTTTTGTAGGCCTGTAAGTGAGAAGGTAAAATATTCTTAAATTAGCTGTTTTTTCGATTAAAAATTTGAGTAAATCTAATGTGGCTTCATCTATCCAGTGAATATCCTCGAATATTAAAAATACGGGCTTATTTTGTGAAAGGCTCTTAAAAATCTCAAAGAACGCTTCAAAAATGTCTGATTTCTCTTTTAACTTGAAGTCATGTTCGAGACCTAAGAGGTTTAGGATCACTTGCTCACTAACTGAGGGTACATTGTATTTTCCAAAAATGCGGTGTAGTTTTATTTTTCTTACTTCTTTGCTGTCCTCGGGTTTTATTTCAGCCAGTGCTTTTATTATCTCCATAAAAGGTTCATATGCAGACTCTTTGCTTTGGCTTTTACAAAGGGCCTCAAGTATTAAAAAGTCTTTATATTCTTTGCAAAATTTTTTAATTTCGTACTTCATTCTTGACTTTCCAACGCCAGCCTCCCCTATTATAGCAGCTGAGACGCCGTTTCCATTTTCAACCATGGTCAAGAGGTTCTGTAGTCTTTCAAATTCTTTTTTACTTCCCACAAGCGGTACCAATTTACCCTTGAAGGTAGGGATTGAACCATATTCCAAGAGTTTTGGTTTTACGTATTCGTAAAGAAAAATAGGTTCTTCTCTGCCGGGGATGTTAAACTGCCCTAATGGTTTATATTCGAAGAGATGATCTGTATACTCAACGATTTTTTCTGTTACGATTATGGAATTTGGAGGGGCAAGATCGTTCATTTTTTCTGCGACATTAACAGTGTCGCCTATTACTGTGTACATTTGCTTTCTGGAGCCACCTGTGTATCCACTAATGACATATCCATTATTTATTGAAATTTTTACCTTAATGTCCTCTTTAAGTTCCTCTGTAAGTTTATCAACGTTTGATAAAATCTCGTGTGAGCATCTGATCGCTCTCTCCATGTCGTCTTCATGTGCAACTGGGGCACCAAACAAGATCATTACACCGTCTCCTAAGTATTTATCTATGAAGCCTTCGTATTTATAAACGATTTGTTCGATCGTTTCGAAGATTTTATTAAGCATATTAAGTACATCTTCAGGATCTTTGTTTTCACTTATTCTGGTGAAGTTTACAAGGTCTACAAAAAGGACTGTAACGATGCGTCTTTCTGGGATCATAATTTGTTTTAAGGGGATACCGCAATTGATGCAGAAATTCGCGGATTCTACATTTTCAAACCCACAATTTGGACACTTCATTTTAGTAAATATAGTGTATAACGTTGCCTTAAAATAAGCAAATCAAGGTGAGGATTAAGGCATTTGCCGATGCTATTTATAAGCATTAAAATTAAACTATGATTGTGCATTTTTTGATTTTGCTCTTTTTTTCTTTAATTCCTATTCCGGAATGGTTTAACTTTGGGAGAGTGGAAGAGGGGGAATTAGTTTCAGCCAAATTCTGGCTAAAAAATGAGAGCAAAGACACCGTTACAATCCTTTCGATAAGGCCATCCTGTGGTTGCACCTATGCTTTGCAAGCATCAAATCTCGTGAATCCAGGTGATTCCATTGCCGTTGATGTTCAGTTTAACACTAAAGGTTATTCTGGTGATGTAGTTCAGTTTGTAAAAGTGAAGTACGATGGAAATGGCGGTGGGGAGATATACCTTAAACTTAAAGGTGAAGTTGTGAAATCGACATTGTCACCTGATGAACTTATGAGATATATGATTGTATTAATAGATGTTAGGGATAAAGTCCAATTCGAAAAGGAACATCTTGTGGGTTCAGTTTGGGTGGACAAGGGCAAATTCACAAGTTCCATAAAAAACTTGAAGATACCCAAAAATACATTAGTAGTTTTAGTAACAGATAGGGAGGATGATAGGCGTTTTCTCGATTCTTTAAAGAACCTCGGATATAGTAATTCCTATATCCTGAGAGGGGGGGTTTCAAACTGGAAGAATATTATGAAAGAAACCCTTGTTGAAGGAAGAAAAGATTAAATGCTAACGGTCCTTTTAGTTCTGTTGTTTTTGGGAATTCTTATCGCCGTTCACGAGTTTGGTCATTTTATTGCATGCAGAGTTCAGCATATTGGGGTTGAGGAGTTTTCAATAGGTTTTGGGCCCAGGATAATAACTTTTAAAGATAAAGAGGGCACTAGATACAGTTTATCAATAATTCCCTTTGGTGGCTATGTAAAAATCAAAGGGGAAGAGAAGTCGGATAACCCAGCACCTTACGATTTCTGGGTTCAACCCTTTTACAAAAAGATTTTAGTTGTTATTTCCGGCCCTATTTTTAATCTTATCCTTGCCCTTGTTGCTTTTGTGATCGGGTACTCCTTAGTCGGTTATGAGACAATTCCACTGTATAGGATATATAGAGTGGAAAATGCTGGAGTCCCCTTTCAAGAAGGTGATAGCATAATTGCTATAGATGGCCGATATATCAATACTATTGAAGACCTGTATTACTACTTTTCGAAAAGGGATAAGCACCTTTTATTGGTTGAGCGTAATGATCAGAGGTTGGCCATAGAATTAAGTGGTAGAAACTTCGACTCCCTTAAAGTAACTTTTTTAATTCCACCGGTTGTTAATCGGGTTGAGAAGGGAAGTCCTGCCCACAAAATGGGCTTGAGAAAGGGAGATAGAATTATAAGATTTAATAATACACCTGTTTTATTGTGGCAGGAACTTTTTGACTCTATAAGGAATTATCCGGGTAAAGAGATAAAATTAGTTGTGGAGCGAGGTTCCGATACCTTAGAATTTCTCCTCACTCCGGAAATTCAAGTCACCCCTGATAATGAGAAAATTGGAAGAATTGGAATTACTGCACCGTCTATAAAGAAAAGGTTGAACATCTTTGAGGCTGTAAAAGTTTCTGTTACGAGGAGTATTGAGATAACATGGATTTACATTGTGTATCTGTTGAGGTTATTCATAGGCAAAGTTCCTATCTCAAATCTTGGTGGGCCTATAATGATCGGGAAGGTGATATACACCGCATCGAGTTACGGGCTTTTCCAGCTTCTGTATCTTTTAGGTCTAATATCCATAAACCTTTTCATAATAAACCTAATACCACTTCCCGCATTAGATGGGTGGCATTTTTGGGTTTATCTTATTGAAGGAATTACCAAGAGGGAGTTATCACCAGAAATAAAGAGGATCGTTCAGCTTATTGGATTTACTTTACTTTTAATATTGATGGTTGTGATAGCATTTTTTGATATTTTGAGGATCGTTCGTTAAAATTAAAGCAAGTAAATATTTAAATGTGACTTCAGGAGGTTAGTATGGCAAATGGAAAAGAACTTGAAAGGATTATCGCAACTGATTGTGGAAGTACGACAACTAAGGCCATTTTAATCGAAAAGAAAGAGGAAGGTTATAGATTAATTACAAGGGGAGAGGCACCCACTACGGTAGAAGCTCCATATGAAGACGTTACGAGGGGCGTCCTAAATGCCTTTAGAGAAGTGGAAGAGTTAACAGGAATTACAATTCTCGATGGTGAAACGATAATTAAACCCAAAAAGGATGAAAAGACAGGCGTTGACATTTACGTTTCCACATCCTCTGCGGGTGGCGGACTTCAGATGCTTGTTTGTGGTGTCGTAAAAAGCATGACGGCAGAAAGTGCTGCAAGGGCGGCTTTGGGGGCTGGTGCGATTGTCATGGAGGTTATCGCATCTAATGACGGAAGGATGCCCCACGAAAGGGTTGAACTTATTAGAAGGTTAAGACCCGATATGATACTACTTGCGGGTGGTGTTGATGGTGGTACCATTAAGCATGTAGTTGAACTTGCTGAACTTATCAAGGCCGCAGATCCAAAGCCAAGGTTTGGAACTGGTTATAAGTTGCCAGTAATTTATGCAGGGAATAAGGATGCAAGGGAAGAAATTCAAAAGATCCTTGGTGATAAAGTAGCTCTCTATATCGTTGACAACATAAGGCCTGTTCTTGAACGTGAGAATTTAGGTCCTGCAAGGCATAAGATACATGATCTCTTCATGGAGCATGTGATGCAACATGCTCCAGGTTATAAGAAGTTGATGAACTGGACTGATCATCCCATAATGCCAACCCCTGGAGCGGTTGGGCTTCTCGTTGAAAAAGTGGCGAGGAGCGAAAATATAGATGTACTTGGAGTTGATATCGGTGGTGCGACTACTGATGTCTTTTCAGTTTTTGGAGGGGTGTTTAACAGGACCGTTTCGGCTAATTTAGGAATGAGTTATTCCATTTCTAATGTGCTTGTCTCCGCTGGCGTTGAAAATATATTGAGATGGGTACCTTTCTCCATTGACGAAAATGATTTGAAGAACAGAATCAGAAATAAGATGATTAGGCCCACCACGATTCCTCAGACCCTTGAAGAGCTAATAATTGAGCAGGCAATTGCAAGAGAAGCACTCAGGTTAGCCTTTGAACATCACAAAACAATGGCTGTGGGACTTAAAGGAGTTCAGCAGGAAAGAACAATATCCGAAGCCTTTGCACAAACTCTATCTGGCGCAACGTTAGTGGATATGATGTCTCTTGCTTTAATCATAGGATCTGGTGGAGTGCTTTCCCATGCACCCAGGAGAGTGCAATCTGCTCTTATGATGCTTGATGCTTTCCAGCCAGAGGGTGTAACGATGCTATCGGTTGACTCCATCTTTATGATGCCTCATCTTGGTGTATTGTCGGAAGTTAATGAAAAGGCTGCTACTGAAGTGTTTGACAGGGATTGCCTAATTCGCCTTGGTTCTTCTATTTGCCCTGTTGGATTGGATAAAGAAGGAAAGAAATGCATAGACATTGTGATTACAAAGAACGACGGGACAAAGATAGAAAAAAGCGTTAATTTTGGAGAACTGATAAGAATACCATTGGGAGTGGGTGAAAAAGCAAAGGCCATTATTGAGCCCACTAAGAACTTTGACGTAGGCGCAGGTAAAGGGAAGAGATTAGAAACAGAAGTTGAAGGTGGAGTTGTAGGCGTTATAATCGATTGCCGTGGAAGGCCTTTAAATATCCCATCTGATCCCAAGGAGAGGGTAGAGAAGTTATCTTCCTGGGTAAGAGCCCTTGACGTCTACCCAATGGAACCTTATGAAAGGCTTCTAAAAAGATAAGGCGTTTTGAGAATACGCTCACTTAGCAAGGCTTTTAAATAATGTCGGCAAAGCAGAGTGATAGTTCCTTTGAATATTTATTGGATGAATTGGAACATGTCTCTAAAAGCATTACCCCCGAAGAAGAAAGAGAATATCTGAAAAGGGCTAAAGCAGGGGATAAAGAGGCCATTGAAAAGATTGTTGTAGCGTCCCTTCCACAAGTTTTCGAGATAGCGAAATATTTTGCAAATATATTTCAGTTAGGCAATGATGTAATACCCGATCTCGTAAACGAGGGAAACCGGGGAATTTTGACTGCTATAAAGAAGTTCGACTTTTCCAAGTCTAACAGATTTTTTTCCTATGCTTGGTATTGGGTACGGGACTATATGATGAAATTTATAAGAAGTTACTTTGGGGATGTTAAATTTCCAGAAGCTACTCTCAAAAAGTTGAGAAAAATAAGGAAGGCTGAAGCAGAGCTCATGGCAAAAAATGGTAAACAGCCCACCGATGAAGAACTTTCGGAAATACTGGATCTCTCTCCCCATGAAATAAGGGCACTGCGTGCTATTTATCTAACTTCGAAAAGCCTCGACCGTGGTTTTGAAAGTGAGGAGGAAGAGAGTAAAGAAAATTTAGTTGACATACTGGAACAGAAGGCACTTCCTTCACCTGAAAAATACTATGCTGAGATAAAAATGCAACAACTTATCAAAGAAATCTTTGGTTTCCTGAGTAAAAAAGAAGCTGATATAATAAAGCTTTACTTCGGTTTTGAGGATGGGAAAAGACACACCCTTGAGGAGATTGGAGAGAAATTAGGGATTTCAAAGCAAAGAGTGTCTCAACTACGGGATAGAGCTTTGAAGCGGCTTAAAGAGAAGTTTGGAGATCGTATCGTAGAGCTTTTTAGAGAATTATATCAAGAAGATTAGCATTACAGCCGCAAAATATACAAAAACCTAAGAAATCTCAGCTCAATGATCTAAAATGCCTACGTTCTCGGGTTTATTCTTACTTTTTATCTAAAAGAATTTTAATCCCGGGTAGATCTATACCCGCAAGGAATTCAAGGGTGGCACCTCCACCCGATGATACGTGGCTGAAGGCGTCTTCGTCAATTTTTGCCTTTTCTAGAATTGTGAGAGTATCTCCTCCACCGATAACTGAGAATAGGCCTTTTGATGTTTTATAGGCTACGGCCTTCAATACTTCAATGCTACCTTTTGCAAACTCATCAATTTCTATAACCCCGAGAGGTCCATTCCAAAATAGCGTACCAGAATCCGGGAGTGCAGAGATATATCGTGTGATTGTTGTAGGACCTATGTCAACACCAATCATATCGTCAGGGATTTCTTTTACCGCTTTGTAATTGCAACCTTCTTCCAGCTTGTCAGCTACCACATGGTCCTCTGGAAGTATGATCTTTTCAGTTGCAAGGAATTCTTTCACTTGCTCTACCATCTCTTTATCCAGGATGGATTTACCAATGTTTTGACCAATTGCATAGAGGAAAGTGTATGCCATCCCTCCGCCGATCATCAATGCATCGGCTTTGGGAAGGAGATATTTTATTATACCTATTTTGTCTTTTACCTTGGCACCGCCCAGGATTACTACAAAGGGATGCTCCGGATTATCCCTGACCTTTGAAAGTGCTTCAATTTCTTTTTTCATTAAGAGACCTGCGAGGCGTACCTGCATTAGTTCTGCCATACCATAGGTAGAAGCGTGAGCTCTGTGGGCGGTAGCGAAGGCATCATTTACATAAACGTCAAAATATGAGGCGAGCTTCTTTGAAAATTCGGGATCGTTTTTCTCTTCTTCCTCGTAAAATCTAACGTTTTCCAGTAATAAAATTTCGCCGTTATTTAGCTCTTGAATAGCTTTTTCAACCTTTTCTCCTATGCAATCGTCAACGAATTTTACATCCCTTTTGATAATTTTGGATAGATGTTCTGCTACGGGTTTTAACGAGTATTTTAAGTCCCTTCCTTTCGGACGGCCAAGGTGAGATGCCAGTATAACATTTGCTTCCCGATCAGCCAGATAAGTAATCGTTGGAAGAGTCTTTCTTATTCTTGTATCATCAACGATCTTTCCATCGCTGCCCAGAGGTACATTGAAGTCTACTCTTACAAAAACCCTTTTCCCTTTAAATACATCATCCGGTACATCTAAAATGGAGAGCTTTTGAAGGCTCATAATCTTTCCCCAACGTATTCAATTAAGTCCACTAACCTCGTTGAATAGCCCCATTCATTATCATACCATCCAAAGACCTTTACCAGCGTGCCGTTAACTACTTGGGTGAGGGTAGCGTCGAAAATTACCGAGTGGGTATCGCCTACAAAGTCAATGGAAACGAGGGGCTCTTCACAATACATCAGGTATTTAGAACTTGCCTTTTTGAAAGCTTCGTTAACTTCCTGAGGAGATGTTTCTTTTTCAACCTCACAGGCGAAGTCAACAATTGAAACATCTGCAACAGGCACTCTTAAAGCGTGGGCTTCGATTTTCCCTTTTAATTCAGGATAAATCTCAAAGATGGTTTTTGCTGCACCTGTTGAGGTAGGGATTATGGAAAGCCCAGCAGCCCTTGCCCTTCGTACATCTTTATGAGGTTGGTCAAGGATTCTCTGATCGTTGGTATAAGCATGGACAGTGGTCATAACGCCTCTTTTAATATGGAAGTTTTCATGAAGAACTTTTACTAAATGGGCAAAGGCGTTTGTTGTGCAGGATGCATTGGATATCACATGGTGTTTTTCAGGGTTATAAATATGCTCGTTTACACCCATAACAATTGTGGCGTCGATTTCACCCTTGGCAGGGGCTGAGATTATTACTTTCTTTACAGTGTCTTTCAAGTGGACCGAAGCCTTATCACGGCTCGTAAATAGCCCTGTCGATTCTACAACGATTTGGGCGCCCACTTCACCCCAGTTTATTGCAGCAGGGTCTTTTTCTTTGAAAACTTTAATTTTATGGGAGTCTATAATAATATAGTCCCCTTCCACCCTTACTTCCTTTTCGTATTTGCCGAAAACGGAGTCATATTTAAGAAGTGTGGCTAAAATTTCGGGCTCTGCAAGATCGTTAACTGCAACAAATTCAAGATTCTTCCTTTCAAGTCCTATTTTCAAGACCTGTCTTCCAATTCTTCCAAATCCATTTATTGCTACTTTTACCGGCATACTGCCCTCCTTGCTATAAAATTAAACATTTTCAGTTTTTTCTTCGATTTTCCTTTTAATTTGCTCTGCAATGTTTTGAGCGAATGTTTTTATTTTCTCCCTATTTTCTTTTCCGGAGGCAGGCGAGAAAAGTAAACCTAAAACTGCACCAACCAGCACGCCCCCGATAAAGGGCAATACGAGATTTTCTTTTTCTTTACACATCTTATTCCTCCCTTCTTTTTTTAATTAAGCCACTTATAAACTTCAGCAGTGAGTTTACTGGTAACAAAAAGGACGAAATTTTTGATACTTGTCTTACGCCTTTTTCAAAATCCTGGCTAATAATCCTTGCTTTTAGGGTTATTATCCTGAGGTTTTCAAGAATTTCTGGCAGCTGAGCCTCGAGGGTATCTGCAAGTCTGTTAATCTTTTTGATGCTTTCGTTCAATCGGAATAGCAGAACAATTAAGTATACCTGCATTCCGATGAAAATTGTTAATGCTATTATGAGTAACACACTGATTGCTATGTTCATGTTTAAACTTATAAGGCTTAATCCATATTTAGTCAAGCTACAATTAGATTTGTCGAATCCTTTGCAAATCATGGGATTTAGCTTTTACCTTTGTTGTTTCTGTTTTTAAGTTGGCTTTTTTGTTTGAAAACAGCAGTTTATAATTAACACAAAAAGGAGTCATTATGCCCTTTGATAGAGAATTCTTATCACAGGAGGATATTTTACAACTTGAGACATTGGGTAGATTAGTCAGAGGTGATATATTGAAGATGACCACCCTTGCCCAGTCTGGTCACCCTGGGGGGTCTATGTCTTCCTGTGATATTTATTTAACGGTCTGGAAATATGCCAATGTGAACCCTTTGGATCCCGACTGGGAAGATAGGGATAGAATTGTGGTATCGCATGGACATACTTCCCCGGGAGTCTATGCAGTTTTGGGAAGGCTTGGTTTTTTTAATATAGATGATGCCATTGCTTATTTTAGATTGGCAGGTTCGCCTTTTGAAGGCCACATTGAAAGGGAAGTTCCAGGGGTGGAGTGGACGACGGGAAATCTGGGTCAAGGTCTTTCTGCAGGAGTTGGCTTTGCCTTAGCAGCAAAAATTCTTCAAAAAGGTTATCACGTTTTTGTGTTGATGAGTGACGCCGAACAGGCAAAAGGTCAGGTCGCCGAAGCCAGAAGGATTGCGAGAAAGTATAACCTGACTAACATAACTGTAATAATAGATTATAACGATAAGCAGATATCCGGGAATGCCCATGAGATAATGCCTGTTAACATTAAGGCAAATTATGAAGCTGATGGTTGGAGAGTCATTGAGATTGACGGTCATAATTATCAGGAAATTTATCAAGCTATACGGACGGCATTAAATGATAAGGAAAATCCGGTTTGTATCATTGCTAAAACAGTTATGGGGAAAGGCGTTTCTTTCATGGAAGACAAGGAAGTATATCATGGGAAACCATTAACCCTCGATGAATATAAAAGGGCCATTTCTGAACTTGGAGTAGAGGACAATTTAGAATATTACGCCGAGAGGAGAAAGCTTAAACAATTTCCAGTTTTCAAAAGAAAAGGCGAATATAAAATTAACTTGAACGGTGCCGAAGTCAAGATTTATAAAACAGATGAAAAGGTCGCGACAAGGGTTGCTGTTGGTGAGCAACTTACAAGGATAGGCAAAGCGAACTTGGGCAATAGAAATTATACCCCTTTTGCGGTGTTTGATTGCGATTTGGCTGAATCATTAAGATTTGTAGAGTTTTCAAAACAATTTCCCGATTATTTCTTTGAATTTGGTGTTCAGGAACACTCTACGGCTACCGTTGCGGGTGCACTAAGTTCCCAAGGGGTGATCGGAGTATTCGGTGATTTTGGAGTTTTTGGAGTTGATGAGACCTATAATCAGCACAGGCTCAACGATATAAATAAAACCAATCTAAAATTAATTATTTCCCACATTGGAATAGATGTTGGAGAAGATGGGAAAACCCACCATTGTATCGATTATATAGGTGTGCTGAGGAATCTTTATAATTTTAAGCTGATTGTGCCAGGGGATGCTAATCAGGCTCAAAAGGCATTAAATTACGCCATGCGGGAGTATGGAAACTTTGCCATAGCTGTTGGTAGGTCAAATTGGCCTGTGATTACTGATAAAAACGGTTCTCCATATTACGGTGAGAGTTATGAATTTAGATACGGGGTCGCTGATATTATAAGAGAAGGGGATTATGGTACTCTGATTGCCTATGGGCCGACCTTGGGCCGTGCTCTTGAGGTATTCGAAATACTGAAGAGCAATGGAAAAGAACTTTATGTGGTTAATATTTCCACACCTTTCAAGCTGGACGAAGAAGTTCTATTGAAGGACGAAATCATAAGCAGGCCAATTTTCGTATATGAAGATCACAACGTCAATACCGGACTAGGGGTTATTCTTGCTGACTTTTATCTTTCAAAGGGTAAGTTTGTAAGACTCTATAAGTTTGGGTTGGAAAATTACTCTGTTTCAGGTTCTGCCAATGATCTTTATGAGATTAATAATCTTTCACCAGTGAGGGTTTCGAATAGAATTCTTGACATTTTAAACAGTTTGTAATAAACTCTGATAAATGCGAAGAAGGAGGTATCATGGATATTGTAATCGCAGCCAAAAACTTTGAAGTTACCGATGCACTCAAGGAATATATCGAAAAGAGGCTTGGGGTGCTCGATAAGTTTGCCAATTATATAGTAAGTGTTGAACTCACTATGGAAGAGCAAAGGGGAAGATACTCAGGAACCCTTGTCGTAAAAGTAAAGGGACAAACCCTTACAGTAAAGGCTACAGAAAAGGATCCATACATTTTAGTAGACGAAATAAAGGACCGTATTAAACACCAGATGGTTAAGTATGAAGAAAAACTTCAAGATAGAAGAGCCTGATTATGCTCTCTTTAAGGACTTTGCCAGTTTTTTGGCTGAGGAACATGACGCCGAGTTAATTTTTAAAGACAGAGAATTCGAAAAGATTAAAATTTTTGAAAAGAATCTATTAGAACTTCCTGAGGTCATAAACTCACCCGAAGGCTTTTACAAAGGTGGTGTTTTGTATTTAACAACGAGCGCCTTTTCCGTTTTGAAACAACAAGAGAAAGCACTTGAAAGGTTGATTAATGGGGTAAATAAAGGCGAAATTACCGTACTTGTAGTGAACGCTGATATTTTAAAGGAAACTTTTGATACGTTTGGAGATTTGGTCAAGAAATTACCTGTTGTCGTTTACAAGAATGAAGAAACATCCTATTTCAAAAACAGGCTAAAGTCCTACCTACATTTCTGTTTTTCGCCCTTTGCCCTTTGCCACGGCAGTGCAGTTGAAGTATTTGGAGAAGGGGTACTGGTAATTGGCGAGTCAGGAGCAGGTAAGTCAGAGTGCGTTCTTGAGCTGGTAGAGCGGGGTCATCTTTTTATTGCCGATGATTTGATAAAGCTGGTAAATTATCCACCCTCTTCAATACTTTTGATGACAGGATCACAAAGTGATCGTTTCAAATTCTTTATGGAGCTTCGAGGTGTTGGCATAATTGATGTTTTGAGAACTTTTGGACCTTCTAAGGTTAAAGTTAAGAGCGAACTTGCAATGATTGTTGAGATAACTACTGAAGATGTGAAAGAAAGATCCATTGATAGAGAAAAGACTGTTCAAATTTTTGGTAAACACATTCCTTTTTTTACCTTTTCAGTTAAGGAAAGAGGATTAATACCGACTCGCATAGAGACTTCCATTTTGGGATACAAACTCAAAAAATTTGGTTATGAAACTGGAAAGGTGATTAGGGAGGTATTGGGGGGAGAAAGTGATAAAAAAGTTACCTGAGGGCGTAATTAAGAAGATTTCAGCTGGGGAAGTTATTGAAAATCCTGCTTCTTGCGTGAGGGAGCTTATTGAAAATAGCCTTGATGCTGGTGCAAGACACATTAAGATCAGTATCTGGGGTGGTGGAATCGATGCTATTGAAGTTGAGGATGACGGGGTTGGAATGTCCCCAGAGGAGATTCCAATAGCAGTTCAGCGTTTTACTACCAGTAAAATTTCATCTTTTGAAGATTTGAAACGCCTTAAAACCTTGGGATTTAGGGGCGAGGCCTTATACGCCATTGCTCAGGTTTCCGATCTCACGATTACATCGTGTACAAGTGATGATGCTACCCTCGGGTGGGAATGTAATTTTAATGCCGGAGAGCTTATCTCTTCAAAACCTGCGCCGAGAAAGAAAGGCACTACTGTTATTGTTAAGGATTTGTTTTTCAATTTGCCTGTTCGAAGGAAATTTTTACTCTCTAAAAGAGAAGAAGGCAAACGAGTTTTAGACGAGGTTATATCCTATTCCCTTTGGCATACAAATGTTTACTTTGAATATTATGAAGATGGGTCCAAAAAGCTGGATTTACCACCTGGAGATTTCGCTCAGAGGATTATGGCCATATTTGGCAGGGAATTCCTGGAAAAGTCGGTTTTTTTGGATTACAGGGACGACTACCTCAATTTTACGGGCTTTGTTGAAAAGCCCGAAGTAGTTGATCAGAAGGGATACAAACAAATTTTGCTGATAAACGGAAGGAGGGTGAAAGGGGATCAACTGAAAAAAGTAATTTACAGAGCCTACGAAAAGCCTTATGGACAACCCGAGTTCATTTTGAAGGTCGAACTAGAGCCAGAATTTGTCGATTTTAATATCCACCCACAAAAGAGGGAAGTAAGGATAGCACCATATGTTAGAATAACCGAGAAATTATTTAAGGCTTTAGATAGCAGATTTAAAGAATATTCAGAGGAAATTGTTGATTCAATGAAGGTTTCCAGCGATTCATTAAAGGCTAACAAGACCTACGAGCAGGTCGTTACCGTAAAGCAGCTTGAATTTGGTGAGGCCTTCCGTTCGGAACCGGATAGAAATACCCCCAAGGAGGTACCAGTAGAATTTTTGAATGTATGGCAGGCTCACAAATCTTACATTTTTGTTCAGACCAGTAATGGAGTTATGGTTATCGACCAGCATGCAGCTCATGAACGGATCCTTTACGATAAATTACGCAAAAAGGAATACTCGAGTCAGGCGCTGATGTTTCCAATACTTATAGAACTTTCTGCTAAAGAAAAGGCATTATTTGAGATGTATGAGGAACTTTTCAGCTCCTTTGGATTTGAATACAGGTTTTTGGGGTCAAATTCCCTTGTAATTGATAAGGTTCCAACTATTTTTAGAAGTGTAAGCAAAGAAGACATAAGGGATTTAATAGCATCTCTCGAAGAATCAGCAAGTTTGCCTGATAGGCTGGAGAACTTTCTAAAAACTGTTGCTTGCAAGTCTGCAATAAAATTTGGAGATGAGTTATCTAGGGAAGAAATGTCAAAGCTTGTGGATGAGCTTTTAGCCACGGATGTTCCCTTTTATTGCCCGCACGGAAGACCCACTATATACTTTATTGCCCTTGAGGAGCTGGCATCAAAATTTGAGAGGTGAACTATGGGAAAGAAAGTATGGGATATGGTAAACAGGGTTTCTTATCCCTATACCGCATGCATAATTGATAATCAGCTTGTAGGGTTTGGAATGGAATTTCCAGAAAGTCCAAATATAAAATTGCTTAGCGTTACGGAAGGAGAGGGGCGGAGAACCTACGAAAGAACGCTGGCCTTTTTGAGTGATTATCTTCTTGCCAAAGCAGGTTATAAAAACGCACTGAAGATGGAGCATTCTCTTGGTGAAGCCCTTTACGGAGAAGCAAGGGGAGTGGATCCTGATTTAGCAGTTCAAATTATTGAAAAGGGGCTTTACGAATTGTCAAAGAAGGAAGTGCCCATCGAGATGGTTGACCTTACTAAGCAAGAAGCTATTAGATACCTGCGACAGGAGAAACTTTACTCACAGCTTAGATTAATTCAATACATGTCCAAGAACATCTTTACTTTTTATAAGATAGATGATTATATGGCTTATATGGCTGGCCCCCTTGTTCCCCACACAGGTTTCATTAAAGTTTTCAAGCTACAACGTTATAACCACGGATTTCTCCTATTCCTACCAGATGTTAACGATCCAATGAAACTCGCTGATCCTGTGAAGAGGGATAAATTATTTGAAACCTTTCAGGAGTCTAAATCCTGGGCAGAAATTCTCGGCGTAGAGGATGTAGGGCACCTCAACGAAGCAATTGAGGATGGCAGGATTTCGGACCTTATTAAAATACAGGAAGGTTTCCATGAGAAAAAGATAGCCCAAATCGCGGACTTAATAACTAAGCGTAAAGATGAAATTAAATTAGTTTTGATTGCCGGTCCTTCATCCTCAGGCAAAACTACCTTTTCAAAGAGACTCAAGATTCAGTTAATTGTCAATGGGCTTATCCCAAAGACGATTTCGTTGGATGACTATTTTGTCGATAGGGAGTTTACACCAGTAGATGAGAATGGCGAACCCGATTATGAGAGTTTTTATGCCTTGGACTACAAGTTATTTCGCGAGCACATAAGAAGACTAATCGCGGGTGAAAAGGTTCAAATACCGAAGTTCAGTTTTGCTAAAGGGAGAAGGGACGGAATCCGAGAAGAGATGACCCTGGGAGCAAATGATATAATCATTGTTGAAGGAATCCATGGTCTGAATCCAGAGCTCACTGAAGGTATTTCTGAGAAAAATAAATTCAAAATATATGTGTCCAGTCTAACGCAACTTAACATTGACAGGCTAAATAGAATACCCACAAGAGACGCCAGAATTATAAGAAGAATTGTAAGAGATTATAAATACAGGAATCATTCTGCGTCTGAAACTATTTCTATGTGGCCTAAGGTTGCGAGGGGAGAGGATTTGTATATTTTCCCCTATCAAGAAGAGGCAGATGTAATGTTCAACAGTGCTCTTACTTACGAACTTGCAGTCTTAAAGAATTATGCCGAACCGCTTTTACGCTCTGTTAAGTGTGATGATGAAAGCTATAGTGAAGCTTTAAGGCTTTTAAATTTTCTGTTTCATTTTATGGGAGTTATGCCTTTTGAAATCCCACCAACGTCTATAATTCGCGAATTTATCGGTGGGAGTTCCTTTGAGTATTAAGGAGGAGAGGGTATATGACAAAGTACAAAGTAAAGCTTAAAGTAGTTGAAATTCAGGGAAGTGGGAAGTGCCCCCTTGGGCACAAAGTGGGCGATGAATTTGTTTATCAGGGATGGCCCATCGCCAATCTCTGCCCTGCTGCCTTTAACACGCTATATCCTGTAATTAGGGTGCTTTCCTATGGTGGAAAGGTAGGCGATGGAGAAAATGAACATAGAATAAGACTCTGTTGCTACGATCCCGCCAATCCAACGGTTTTCGAACTGGAGAGATTAAACGAAGAATACACTTATTAGGTAAAATAAGGTTTTTAAGCTTTATTGGTCCTCAGAGTTGGAGTATTTATCGCTGAGAATTTTTTTGAGTTGGATTAAATAATTCCTTAGTTCTTTTTCTGCGTTTTGCCCTTTGCAGGTATATGTAGTTAATACCTCTAATATTTTCTTGATTTCTTCGGGAGCAGGGAGTTTTGCCTCTTCTAATTCTTTTCTCAATACAGATTCACATTGATTTCCTTTATTCAGCCTCTTTACTTTCTCGATTATTTTTTGCCCCATTAGTAAAGCCGGTAAAGAGTTTGGTATCGTGGTAAAGGGGTTCTTTTTAGATTTTTCCCAATTTTCGAGAACATCTGAAAGTGCTGAACTCTTATTACCAAAAACATGGGGATGCCTTAGAATCATTTTTTCTTTAACCCTTTTCAGGACTTCCTCTAAGGTGAATGCTCCCTCTTCTTCTTTTATACGGATATGCATAAGCACGAGGA
Source organism: candidate division WOR-3 bacterium (assembly GCA_039803545.1). Lineage (NCBI taxonomy): Bacteria > Pseudomonadati > Caldifarciminota > Caldifarciminota bacterium. Next base: position 441,797 of record JBDRYS010000001.1, read on the forward strand.
ATAAAAGGTCCCCTAATTCTTCAAGGATCTTTTCTTTTTCCTTTTGTTCTATGGCATCGTTGATTTCGTATGCTTCTTCTATTAGGTCGAAGGCAATGGATTCTGAGGTCTGCTGTCTATCCCAGGGACAACCTTTATCAGACCTCAGATACTTTACTAATTCATATAATTCATCAAACTCTTTCATTTTGACTTTTCCTCTGAAATTCCAAATTCCTTTTCCCAGTTGTACTTTTTTAGTTTTTTACTTTTGATATCTAAAGATTTCTGGTCCGCTTTTACTTTCCTCGTTTCATTAAAAATTTCCTCTGGATCACAGGGTATTGCACCTCTTGACCTTGCCTTTTCTCTTAAACTTTTATCCCTGCTGTACACATAAACTACGTATTTTTTAGAATAATATCTGGATACGAGGTCTAATATGACCTCGTCGGCGGTTACTCCTTCTGAGGTAAATATTGTGTTGGGATAATCGGAAGTTTTTCCTCCACGTTTGCCATCAAATACAACAATGAAAGAATTTTTGAATTTTTCAGCGCATTTCCTAACGATTTCCTCTCTCGCAAGTTTTATGCCTTCTTCCTTTGACAAAATTTTTGACAAGGCTTGTGAAGAGTGTATGGCGTTATAGCCGTCAATAATGTGTATTTTCATGCCTTCTTCTTTAATGCATACTCGTAATAATCCAATACTTTCCTTGCTAATTTCGACCATGAATAGTTCAGGGCTTTAAGGCGTGCCGCTTCTCCCAGTTGTTTTCTTAAATCTGGATTTCTTATCAGTAATTCCAGCTTTTGTATAATGTCGGGAACATTTTTTCTTTCGAAAAGAAATCCATCTACCCCATCAGAGACCAATTCTCTATACCCCTCATTGTCAGATGCGACAGCAGGCTTACCCGAGGCCATGGCTTCCAATAAAACGATACCGAAGCTCTCACCGCCAATAGCTGGTGAGACAAATATGTCGCAGGTTCGGTAGAGAGCAGGTAATTGGTGGCTTGAGACAAAGCCCAAAAAATGGACCCTATCTGCAACGTCCGCGTCTACCATCTTCTCGAGTGACTTTCTCAAGGGTCCATCTCCGGCAATTATCAATCTGGTTTCGGGATATTTTTTACCGATGATGTTAAATGCTTGGATAAGATATTTTGTTCCTTTTCTTAGTTCGAGTCTTCCAACAAAGAGGATGTAAATTTCTCCGTTTCTCCTCCCAAAGGGAAAAGTAAATATATCACCGACTGGATTGAATTTTTCCACATCAATGCCATTTGGGATTATTCTAAATTCGTCAACGGGGAAGTGTCTCGCAATAGCCTCTAAGGCGGGTTTCGAAACGAAAATTTTTCCATCAAGCTTATTATAAATAGGGAGGAGGAGGGGCTTAAAAAGTTCGTATCCTAAGGAGAATCCATGATAGGAATGGAAGGTAGCAAAATTAACTGATTTTGAGTATAAGAGGCTCAGGAAAGGTATTGTAGGAACAACGGAATTTTGAGAGTGCACAATATCGTAATTTCCATTCTCCACAATATTTCGTATTTGACTTGTGATTTTTCTCGAGAAAGAAAAACAGGTTTGTGATTTGTTTGCCCTTATGTAATAAGATCTCCCAACCCTGTAGACTTTAATGCTTTTCGCATCCGGAGGCTCTTCCACAAATTTATGGGGAAAATTGGAGGTCAAGATTTCAACCTCGATTCCCAGTTTTATGAGTTCCTTTGAGAGGTGATAGGTATGCTCTGTGATACCCCCAGGGTAAGGATAATAATGGTCTGTTGCCATTAATACACGCATAATTTATTCCTCAACTTTAACTATGTTTAAGAAGGCCTCTTGTGGAAGTTCCACCTTTCCGATTTTCTTTAGCTTTTTCTTACCTTCCTTTTGCTTTTCGAGAAGCTTTCTCTTTCTGGTAATGTCTCCGCCATAGCACTTTGCTGTAACATCTTTCCTTATGGGTGGAATCCTTTCCTTAGCTATTACCCTTTTGCCAATAGCGGCCTGAATAGTAACCTCAAAAAGTTGCCTTGGGATTTCCTTACGGAGTTTTTCGGCAATTTTTCTTCCTACATAGTAAGCATTGTCTTTATGGACTATTAAGGATAGGGCGTCTATTTTATCTCCCGCTACAAGGAAATCTAACCTGACAACATCTGATTCTCTATAATCTATTATCTCGTAGTCGAAAGAGGCGTATCCTCTCGTGATGCTTTTAAGTTTGTCGTGAAAATCGAAAATTATTTCACTTAGAGGCATTTCAAATTCGAAGAAAACGGTATCTTCGTCGAGAAAGTTAAATTTGGTTTGTGTGCCACGGCGTGAGATACACAATTTTTGCACAGCTCCGAGGAACTCCTTTGGGGTAATAATTTCTACTTTTGCATAAGGTTCTAAAGCTTTTTCAAAAACATCAGGAAAATCGGCAGGATTGTCAACCAGCATTTCCCTTCCATCTTCAAGTATCACTTTATATTCCACGTTAGGTGTCGTGATGACTATATCAACCCCGAACTCCCTCTTTAACCTTTCCTTAAAAATTTCCATATGTAGCATCCCTAAAAAACCGCACCTAAACCCAGGGCCTAAAGCGGGAGAATATTCAGGGGTAAACTGGAGTGAGGCGTCATTCAATTTAAGTTTATTAATTGCTTTGGCTAATAGTTCGTAATCTGAAGGGACTGTTGGATAAATACCAGCAAAAACTACGGGTTTAGGTTCTCTGTATCCAGGAAGGGCCGGAGTTTCGGGATAATTTGCATCTACTATTGTATCTCCAACTCGGGCCTCCGTTATCTCCCTTATTGCTGCGGTTAAATAGCCTACTTCACCTGCTTTTAATTCAGAGGTTTTAACCATATCGGGTTTTAAATAGCCAACTTCAACTACCTCGTAAGTTTTTCCCGATGATTTCATCATGATCTTCATTCCAGGCTTAATCACTCCATCAAAAACCCTTACAAATACAATTACTCCTCTGTAATCTTCATATTTCGCGTCAAAGATTAAAGCCCTCGTTTTCCCTTCTGGATCCCCCTTTGGAGGCGGAATTCTTTTTACAATCTCTCTCATCAGTTCGTCAATGCCCCAACCGAGCTTAGCTGAAATTCTAAGGGGAATTTCCCCAGTTAGGTCGTAAATTTGCTTCTCGACCTTTTCTATTTGTGCGTTGGGTAGGTCAATTTTGTTGATAACTGGTATTATTTCTAAATTTTGGGCTAATGCAAGGTAAAAGTTGGTGATGGTTTGTGCTTCAACGCCCTGTGAGGCGTCAACAAGTAATATTGCGCCTTCACAGGCTGCGAGGGATCGAGAGACTTCGTAATTGAAATCCACATGGCCAGGCGTATCGATGAGATTTAGAATGTATCTTTCCCCGTCTAATTCCATCTCCATTCTAACGGGGTGCATTTTTATCGTAATTCCCTTTTCTCTTTCTAAATCCATAGAATCGAGGTATTGCTCCTGTAATTTTTCTGGTCTAATAGTATGGGTATATTCGAGCATCCTATCTGCGAGAGTGGACTTACCGTGGTCTATGTGCGCAATAATCGAAAAATTTCTGATGTTTTTCATTTCAAGATTGTTGTGTCTATGATCTCCTTATTCAGATTTTTTGCTGTAAGTTTTAAGTTGTCTCTTTTATCTTTTTCAAGGATCAAATAATTGAAGGTCTTTTTCCAGCTGTGTATTTTTAAAGAGGAGTCTTTTAACAGTTCTTCGTTAAGGTCGTACAATGGGGCACCCCCACCTGCACTAACTATTTGGGTAAGTCCATTATATAGGGTGCAACGGGCATAGAGGTGGTCATGTCCAGCAATGTAAAAGTTAAAGTTCAAGCTCTTTAGGAAAGATGCAAAGGAATCCACCTCTGTACTCTTAATGCCCCTTTCGTAAGAGCTTAAACCGACGAGTGGTTCATGAAACATTAAAACATGGTATTTTTTAGAACTATTTAATGTTTTCACCTTTGTCAACCATTTTCTCTGGTTTTGGTCTGGCAATCTTACAGAGGGATTGGGCTTATTTTTATATAGCACATAATTGTAGTCTGAGTTTAAAGCGTAAATAGCAATATCTCCAAGGCTAATAAAATAGACATTCTCCCGGTATGGGGGCATCCCGCTATCTTCCTGAGGGCCATTTTGCGGGAGAACAAACACATTAGTCCACAAATTCTCTGCACTGTAGGGTGGAGGAGGATCGTATCTTTTTTCATCATCTTCCATTACCGGCGCAATCATATCGTGGTTTCCAGGGATTGGCATTATGGGGATATAGGAGCTATACGGCCAGCAAGATTTGAGAAACGATTTATACTCTTCCTCAGCGTATTCAAAACTTTTCATTCGACCTGTTATTAGGTCGCCTAAAACGAAAACTATATTAGCATGCTCTTCATATAAGAGATGCATTATTTGTCTTGTTATTTCTTCATTCACGCCATCAACAAAGAAGACCGGATTTATGTTATTGGGATTTCCCCTTGTATCACCAAAGATTCCTATTTTCCAATTTTTGTGGGGTATATAGAAGTTAAAAACAAAACTGGCTGTGGTGTCGTACTCATCAAAAATCTCCAAGTAATATTCGTACTTTTGCGGTTTTAGATTTTTAATGATAAATTCGTGCTTAAGGATTTTTAAGGTATCAAAAATTGTTTCTTTGCCCTTGACATAAAGCTTTGCTTTGCAAGGTCTGTTGGTGTAGAAGGATATTCCGATAGAATTGCTATCTACCATGGACAAATAAGGCCATACGTCATAAGTAAGACCCTCGGTAAATTCTTCACCATGTTTTTTGGGTTTTAGATAATATGTCTGAGTAGCATAAAAAATCTTGTTTACTGTGTCAAAAAAGGCAATTTTAAAAGCATACTGAGAGTTCTCTTTTAAGCCTGTGATTTTGAAAGTATGTATAGTGTCTGTGCTCCTTGACGTTCTATAATTTTCGAAGTTAAAATTTAAAGGATCGCTGAGCTTCCCGTAAACCAGTTTCACCCCTGAAGAGGGATTTTGAGTTTTTACAGTAACTATTAGAGTATCTTTGTGAAATTGAAAAACCGGTTTTGTGTACCAGGAAGGAAAGTTAAGAAAAATTAACGTTATTAGTGTATAAAGCATATTCATTCCCCCAAAATTTTCACCAGGACTTTTCTGGTACGAGGTCCATCAAATTCTGCAAAGAATATTCCTTGCCACGTTCCCAGCACAGGTTTTCCGTTTTCAACAGGAAGGGTCAATGAATTTCCAACCAACACTGACTTAATATGGGCATCAGCATTACCTTCTAAGTGTTTGTAATGTTTATTTTCTGGAACGAGTGACGAAAGATGGCCCTCAATGTCAGTCTTAACGGAGGGATCAGCATGCTCGTTGATAGTTATTCCCGCAGTGGTATGTGGCACGAAAAGTACTGCAATTCCGCTGTTTACATTAGAGTCTCTTATAACTTTTTCGATTTGTGATGTTATCTCTATAAACTCCTTTCTTCTTGATGACTTAACAATTATTTCAAAAGTTTTACTTACCATCATTTTTCTCGCAAATCACCACCTGATTTACACCATCAATTTCCTTGACCTTTACTTTAACGATTTCACTTTTTGTTGTGGTAATGTATTTCCCAACGAAATCGGGACAGATAGGAAGTTCCCTGTGCCCTCTATCGATAAGTACACAAAGTTTCACTGAAGCGGGTCGACCATAGTCCATAATCTCATCCAGTGCAGCTCTTGTAGTTCTACCAGTGTACAAAACATCGTCTACCAAAATGACATCTTTATTGTCAACACTAAAGGGTAGGTCAGTGCCCTTTACCTGGGGTTTTTCACCCACCATTGAGAGATCATCTCGATAGAAAGTGATATCGACGGCGCCAAGGGGGATGTGTTTACCTGTAATAGCATCAATCTCCTCCTTTATTGTTCTTGCCAGAGGAACACCGCGGGTTTTAATGCCAATTATAACAAGATTGTCGATATTTTTGATCTTCTCAACGATTTCGTGGGCTATCCTTTTCAGGGTTTTCTTCATGTCTTCCTCTTCCATAAGGACGTACTTTTCAAATACCATACTTCCTCCTTGGCTTTTCTTAATTATGAGTTCAAAGGCTTATTTATTCAAATAAACCGCTTATTTTGCTTGAATTTACCACCTTCAAAGTTTAGAATCATCCACAATGAGAAGAAAGACAAGAGTTGTAAAAGTGGGTTCGCTTCCCCTTGGTGGAGAGTTTCCCATAAGAGTACAATCTATGACATCAACTAAAACTACTGATATTGATGCAACACTTAAGCAGATAGAAGCACTAATTAAAGAGGATTGCGAAATCGTTAGAATTTCAGTACCTGATCAAAAATCTTTAAAAGCTTTTAAAGAAATCAGAAAAGCCATTAGTATACCATTAGTTGCAGATATTCATTTTAACTATAGACTTGCTATTGGCGCTATAGAGGCGGGTGCGGATAAGGTTAGAATAAACCCCGGGAACATTGGAGAAAAAGAAAAGGTAAAAGAGATTATACAAGCCCTAAAATTAAACGGAAAAGCTTGCAGGATTGGAGTGAATTCTGGTTCCTTGGAAGAAGATTTGATAAATAAATATGGTGGAGTTACACCGGAGGCCTTAGTGGAGAGTGCAATTCGATGGGTTGATTTTTTCGTAAATCATGGGTTTTACGACATTGTTGTTTCCGTAAAATCCTCTTCGGTGAGGGACACCATAGAAGCTTATGAACTACTTTCCCAAAGGATTGATTTTCCCTTACATTTAGGTGTTACGGAAGCAGGCCCCTTGATTCCGGGAACAGTAAAGTCTTCCATTGCGATGGGTTATCTCCTTTACAAGGGTATAGGCGACACGATAAGGGTCTCTCTTACTGAGGATCCTGTCTATGAAGTAAGGGTTGCCTGGGAAATACTTAAATCCCTTGATTTGAGGTATAACGGGCCCGTTATTATCTCCTGTCCAACCTGTGCAAGGACAAGGGTTAATTTAATGGAACTTGTTCACCAGGTAGAAGAAAGGTTAAGGGATGTTAAGAAACCGTTAAAAATTGCGATAATGGGTTGTGAAGTGAATGGCCCTGGTGAAGCTCGAGACGCTGACATTGGCGTGGCTGCAGAGCCGGGTAGAGGAGTGATATTTAAAAAAGGTGTTGTTGTAAAAAAAGTTCCTTATGAGCAAATTATTGAGGAGCTTTTAAATTTGATTCAATCGGAAGGAGGGACAAATGGTTAAACTCGCAGTACTTCTTGTTTTGATATCGCAAGGAATTGGAGGACAGCAGAGCGGTGCTGAAAATATTCTTGCCTCGGAGCTTTTTTCTGAAGAGGAGTATCTTTTGGGGCCAGGCGACTCTTTGATGGTTGTACTAAAAGATTTGTCTTTGGGATATTTAACTGCCATTAACTTTGGTGGGGTAATGCCCTTGATGGTCCCATTTTTTGTTAAAGATTCGGTTCAATTTAGGCCAGTTGCTTTGAAACGGGTATATAATATTTCAATTAAGGAATTGAAAGATAGTTTGAGGATATGGTATAGTTCTCTTCTGAGGGTTAATGAAATCGATGTGATGGTCATCTCTCCACGATGGTTAACGGTCCTTGTTAAAGGTAATACGAATACCAATGGACCTGCTAATGTAAGGGCGTCTTCAAGATTAGCAAGTCTTCTCTCGATGGAAACTTATAGTTGTGGTTATGATGCCGATATAAATTCTATTTTGGTTGAGACTTCGAAGGGTGAGACACTTGAGGTCGATCTTGAGAAATATTATAAAACTGGAGAGCTTCGATATAATCCACTTCTTGCAAAGGTGAAGTCAATTTTTGTTCCGGAGATTAAAAAGGGCATTGTAATTTTTGGTGCAGTAAAAGGCTATCCGGTAAAAATGTTCCAGAAGCAAGTTATTCAAGCCCTTGGAGGTAATTTTACTGTCTCCTTTGAAGCAAATGTTATAAAAGTGCCAGCTTATGATAGCCTAAGGGTTAGAGATGCAATAAATGAAGCAGGTGGAGTAAAATCTTTTGCACTATTATCTGAACTTTACAGCAGTAAAAGAGGAAAAGTAACCCTATATGATTATCTCCCGGTTGGGGACACATTGTATGTGCCTCCTTTCACAGATAAAGTTTTCGTTGCAGGCGAAGTCAGGAATCCGGGATATGTTCCTTATTTGCCAGGTGCTACGCTGGAAACCTATTTATCCTACTGCGGTGGCTTTACTAACCGTGCGGCTTCTCACAGGATTTATGTTATTAGAGCTAACAGGAAGGTTCCTAAGGGGAAAATTGGGACTGTTCAGCCAGGTGATATAATTTTTGTCCCTGAAGTTAAATTAAAATGGTTTGAGGATTATTTAACATTGGCTCAGGTGGTTAGTTCCCTTTTAATCACATGGGTTACCCTTAAAAGACTTTAATAATTTTAAAACAATAGGACTTAAGTAGGCAAGCTTATTGGAGATAAGTTCCTTAGGATATTCAAAGAAGCTGTAGAAGGTATCAATTTTATAAGAGAGGTCGAGGTCGATAAGGTATATCGACCTTCGTGGAATCTCCAATGGATCTAAAGGAGATTTTAACTTTCCACTGGATTTAAAAGCGAATTTGATTCCGTATTCCATTAACGTTTCCTTGACCCTTTGATTATACTTCCCGAAAGGATAAGAGAAGGTATAAACCTTGTCTCCCAATATATCCTCGAGAGTTCCAATAGAGGCTCTTATTTCTTCTTTAAGTCGTGTAGTTGATAATGTTGTTAGGTCATTATGGGTATGAGAGTGGGAACCTATAATCCAACCGCTCTTGTAAAGAGTCCTTATCTCATGCTGGCTAAGGTGCGGAAGCGAAGAGAGGAGTGGAACCTCCCAATCGCCTTTCTGACCAATATATTTGGTAACTATAAACACAATACCGGTGAATCCATAATTACTAAGAATAGGATATGCGTAATCGAAAACACTTTTGTACCCATCATCAAAGGTGAAGAGCACTTGCCTTTTAAGGTTATTCTTATCGAAACCTTTTTCTAAATTCAAATTGAAAAATCCATAGTTCTTCAATAATTTAACGTGGTTCTCGAATATTCTTTTATGAACGGTTCCTGGATTAAAGGCGATATTTGGTGAAATGTGATGATACTGAAGTAGAAGCAACATCCAAGAGTTTATTTTATTGTCTTAAAACTGTTAAAACAAATTAAGAATTTGTAATGCTTAGATTCTTTTTAATGATAATGGGATTAGAATGTTTATTTGCGAAATTTAAACAAAATAGTTATCTGCTTTTGAGGAGAGAGGTACATTTCAATATTTTACTAACATCTGATGCTGTGCGAACTTATATTAGTTAACATAAGATACATTATGGGAAGTTTGGAAAAGTAATTGCGGGTTTGTTTGCGAAGATAACTCGCTTGAATATACGCCTTTTTTCAGTTATCTTTAAGCTATGATTAAGGGTGAAAATATTGACTTAAAAACGAAGTGGTATGATTATTTTTTCCTGTTAAGGCCCATTTTATGGGTCCCGGTGTGGGTCTTCCTTTTCATAGGTTATATGTACGGTGCCAGACTTGAGCTTTTTTCGATTCATTTCGTTCTTCCTAAAAGATTCTGGTTGGTTTTGATTACTTATACTTTGCTTATGAGCTCTGTTTATGTTGTAAACCAGATTATTGACAAGGAGTCTGATAAAATTAACGAAAAGCTATTCTTACTTCCTTATGAAATAATTTCGGTAAGAAACGCTGTTATTGTTGCCGTTTTGCTAGCAGTTTTGAGTTTAATTCTCTCTTTTTTCCTGGGTGGATTTGTCTTATTCCTTTTATATTTACTTTCCTTAATTCTTGGCCTTCTTTATTCTCTGCCTCCTTTTCAACTTAAAGGCCGGCCTTTTTTGGATTTTGTTGTTAATGGACTCGGCTATGCCTGTATTGCCCTTCTTGTTGGTTGGTATACTGCAGAAAAATTAACGCTCCACACTTTGATTGTTTCTTTTGGTTATTTTATTCTTGTGTGCGCCATTTTTATAAACACAACTCTTCCCGATATACCCGGAGATAAAAAAACTGGGAAAATCACAACGGGCGTGTTTTTGGGTAACAAATTATCCTTGATTCTATCATCCTCTCTCTTTGTATTGGCACTTCTCTTTGCTTTTCTTGAGATGGACATTTTGCTCATTGTCCCATCCTTACTTGGAGCGATTTTTTCTGTCTTAGCTCTCTGGGATAATACGGATGATTTGATTATCACTAAACTCTCATACCGTGTGCCAGCTTTCCTGTTCATATTATTAGTATCGATAAAATTCCCGATATTTTTGATAATAAATTTAATTTTGCTCTTCTTGTTAAGAAAATATTACAAATCCCGCTTTGGATTAGATTATCCAGCAATGCTCGGAAGGTGAAGTTATGCTGAGAACACATACTTGTGGTGAATTAAATTTAAGCCACTGCGGTCAAAAGGTGACTTTAGCAGGTTGGGTTAGGCGTCTTAGAGACCTTGGTGGGGTTATTTTCATTGAATTACGAGATAGATACGGAAGTATTCAGGTCGTAATTGAACCTGACAGAAAAGATTTAATAAAAAAAGCGAAAGATATTGGCTTGTATTATGTTATAAAAGTTTCTGGTATCGTAAGGAAAAGACCGCCGGAAATGGTAAATCCATCAATGCCTACCGGCGATATTGAGGTTGAAGCGCACGATCTGGAGGTATTGAACACTACTCCGCCCTTACCTTTCCTGCCGGAAGACGATATCAAGGTGCAGGAAGAGACGAGATTATTGTGGAGATTTCTTGATCTCCGTAGACCATTTATGCAAAGGAATTTGATCTTTAGACATCAAATGCTTCAGCTTGTAAGAAACTACCTTTCCAGTAAGGGTTTCCTTGAAATAGAAACTCCCTTTTTAACCAAGAGTACTCCTGAAGGTGCAAGGGATTTTATAGTGCCTTCCAGGAACTTTCCGGGGAAGTTTTATGCATTGCCCCAATCCCCTCAAATGTATAAACAGATTCTAATGTCCGCTGGCTTTGATAGGTATTTCCAGATAGTGAGGTGTTTCAGAGATGAAGATTTACGGCAGGATAGGCAGCCAGAATTCACACAAATCGACTTGGAGATGAGTTTTCCAGAAGTAGAAGATATATTTTCTCTTATTGAAGGAATGTTTAAACTGATTTTTAAAGAACTTCTTAATTTTGACTTGCCAACTCCTTTTGAGAGAATGACTTATCATGAGGCAATGACTCGCTTCGGAAGCGATAAGCCCGACTTAAGAATTAAGGAGGAGATTAGGGATTTAACCGGTATTTTTAAGGGCACTTCAAACGAAATATTGAGGAAGACTATAGAAGATGGTGGAAAGGTACTTGCTATAAGGTCTGACAGGGATTTTAGCAGGAAAGAAATTGAGGATATTAGGCAATCCATGATCAAAGAGGGTGCGAAAGGTGTACTATATTTTAAGGTTCAAGATGGTCAATTTTCAGGGCAATTGGCAAAATTTATACCTGAAGGAATAAATCTCGAAAATGGTTTTTACTTCGTAATAGCAGGGCCTGATAATTACAGAACTTACAACTACTTAGGTAAATTGAGAAGTATGGTTTTAAAACCAGAAGAGACAGGGTTTAGATTTTTATGGATTTATGATTTTCCACTCTTCGAGTGGAACGAGGAAGAACAGAGAATTGAACCTTGCCATCATATGTTTACCCAGCCAAAGGAAGAACATATACCGCTTTTGGATACAGATCCTCTTAAAGTAATAGGAAAGCAATACGATCTTGTGTTGAATGGAGTTGAAATAGCCTCAGGGTCAATTAGAAACCATGATGTAAACTTGCAAAGAAAGATAATGCGGATAATAGGTTTGAGCGAGGAAAGGATTGAAAGAAATTTCGGTTTCCTCCTAAAGGCTCTTGAGTATGGTGCACCCCCACATGGAGGAATTGCTTTAGGGTTTGATAGAATTGTTGCCATGTTACTGGGCATTGAAAGTATTAGAGATTGTATAGCCTTTCCTAAAACGACCAGCGCTCAAGCACTCTTTGAGAACGCTCCCAGTGAAGTGGACAAAAAACAGCTCGAAGAATTACATATAAAAATCGAAGATTAATTAAACCGTTGCTTATCCCCTGGGATGATAGGTCTTGTGCACCTTTTTGAGGTAGTCTTTGTCAAGATGTGTATAAATCTGTGTTGTCATAAGTGATGAGTGCCCAAGAAAGATCTGGAGTGTTCTCAAATCGCAGCCATTCTTTAGCATATGGGTTGCAAAGGTGTGTCTTAAAATGTGAGGGTAGATCTTTTTATTTATTCCTGCCTTGATTGCGTATTCCTGAAGGATCTTCCATACTGAAATCCTGGAGATGGGTGTCCCTCTCAGGTTCAAAAAGACTCTATCCTCTCCTCTTTCCTTCAGTAATTTAGGTCTAACTTCGTAGAGGTATATGGTTAGATATTTTTCCGTATAATCGTTAAAGGGGATTATTCTCTCTTTACTGCCTTTTCCTACAACTCTGACAATTTTCTCGTCTAACATAATATTTTGAACTTTTAAATTAGTTAACTCTGAAACTCTAACTCCTGTTGCATAAAGGAGTTCTAACATTGCTTTGTCTCTTAGCCCTTTGGGAGTTGAAGTATCTGGTGATTCCAGGAGTTTGGTTACTTCCTCGATGGTTAAAAATTCGGGGAGCTTGACTTCTTTTTTGGGTATCTGAATGTCAGAAGATATGGCGAGCTTTGTTTTTTCTTCTATTTCAAGAAAGGTACAGAAAGATTTTAGGGCCGAAAAGGTTCGCGAGCGGGTATTTTGCGAGTACTTTTGGTGGGATAAAAACTCTGCGAAAGCATCGATGTCTTCCAATGTAATTACACTTAGCTCTACATCGCCCCTGAATTCTAAAAATTTTTCAAGGTCACGTCTATATGCTTCTGCAGTATTTAAAGAAAGTCCCCTTTCCTCGAGAACATATGCTAAGAAACTACTTATGGCGTCACTAAGCTTCATCTTGGAAGATTTTATTACATATTTCGAAAGAGTTACATTCTAAAGTGATAAGCCTTTGTCTTTCGCCAGTGACTTTTATGTCGAAAATTATAGAATTTTCCGATTTTATTAACTCTCTAATTATTTCTGGCCATTCAATAAATCTAATTGAATCTGGCTCCGAAAGTAGGTCCAATATCCCTCTAACTTCAATCTCTTCCACGTCTTTTATTCGAAAAAGGTCAATATGGTGGACTGTATAATTGGGTGTTTTAAAGGAATTTACCACGGTAAAGGAAGGGCTCCTCACGATCTTATGCCCGAAGTGGTTTAAAAACCCCCTCACGAGCTCGGTTTTACCTGCACCTAACTCTCCTATAAGAAGTACATCGAAAGGTGGCAAAAGAACTCTGGCCAACCTACATCCGATTTCCCTTGTCTCCTCAGGAGAGTTCGTTACAATTTCCCTTTTAATCATAAAATTCGAGAAGCTCAGGCATAATTTTCTTTATATAATTTTTTATTGCGCTTTTCACTTCCTTTGAGCTGGAAAATTTTATAACTTCTGAAGCAATATTTTCAGCATCTTGTAGGTTAATTCTCCTTATTAGTGATTTCACTTCTGGAATACGTGATGGGGGACAGGATAGCTCATCAACTCCAAGCCCTACAAGGGCCACTACACCGTAAGGGTCGGAAGTTATTTCACCGCAGGATGCAACCATGATATTTTTTTCTCGACATACATCGGTAGTCATTTTAATTAGTTTTAAAACGGCTGGATTTAAGTGGTCAAAAATTTTAGAAACTCGCTGATTCTTCCTATCGACAGCTAAGGTGTACTGTGTAAGATCATTGGTGCCGATACTAACAAAATCCACTATGTCTGCTATGTGTTCCAGTAAAAGTACAGCAGATGGGATTTCAATCATAACACCAAAACGGGGCTGATTAACTTTTTGGTACTCTTTTTCCAACATCTTTTTGGCTTGAATAAACAATTTTTTGGCTTCTACAACTTCTTCGACGGTTGCGACCATGGGCAACATAAACCGTATATTACTCAGTTCATTTGCCCTTATTACCGCTCGGATCTGTTTTTCAAAAATCGCCGGTTCATCAAGGAGTACTCTGATGCCTCTTAGTCCTAAGAAGGGATTTTCCTCTTGGTAGTCGGAATATAATTTATCTCCACCAATGTCGAACGCCCTTATTGTAACGGAGTTTGGATAAATCTTCTTTGCAATTTCTAAATAGATTTTATATTGTGCTTCTTCATTTTCTGCGTACTCCCTGAAAATCATTTCTGTTCTAAATAAACCTATTCCGTACTTCCCTGTTTTCAACAATTCATCGACTTCTTCCGGAACATCAATATTTGCAAAAAGACCAATTTCTTTCCCGTCGGTGGTTATAGCAGGTAGTTCTTTTTCACTAACAAGTTCAGACTCATATCTTTCGTAGCCCTCTTTTATTAGGTGATATCTCTGAAGGGTAGATTCCATTGGATTTACTATGACTACACCTCTACCACCGTCAAGGATCACGATGTCATTATCATCAACTAACCTTGTAATTCTCTCAATTCCAAATACGGCTGGGATTTTAAAATTTCTGAGGATTATTGCTGAATGCTCTGTCCGTCCACCCTTTTCTGTAATTACCCCTTTTACACTGCTTTTAATTATCCTAAGGGCCTCTTCGATGGAAAGGCTTTCAACGACTATTATTCCATCGAAATTATAATCAGCGATGGTATAACTTTTGTTTATAACAGAGATTAAATCCCACGCTAATCTCTCTAATTCTCTTGCCCTTTCCGCAAAATAGGAAGATTCTTGTTTTGATAGAGCCTCTTTCTTTAAATTTAAAACGTATAAAATTGCACTTTCCGCATTTCTCCGTTTGTTGCGTATGTAGGTAATAACATCCCTTTGCATATCCTGGTCACTGAGAATGGCGATTTGCACATCGAGAAGTACCTTCAAATTCTGTTCCTGCGTTTCCCTCCTTAGGTCGAGCAAAACCCTTTTTAATTCTTCAATTCCGTTCAAAAACTTATTGATTTCTTCTTCTATTTCCGTATCACTTCTGAGAATTTTTTCCTTGATCTTTACTTTCTCTTTTCTAATTACTTTTACCGGGGCAATTAAAATTCCTGGTGATATAGGAATGCCTTTGAGTTTAAGTTCCTGGCTACTCTTCACCGAATCCTTCCTCAACGATTTTTGTAAGTGCTTTTATCGCTTCTTCTTCATCAGGGCCTTCGCATCTTATGGTTATCTCTGAACCTTGAGGAGCAACCAGCATCATAAGTCCGAGTACACTCTTACCGTTCACTTCAAGGTCATCCTTGGTTACGTATACATCACTTTCAAATTGATTGGCGGTTTGAGCAAAAAGCATTGCAGGTCTTGCATGGATACCAAGTTTATTTTTGATTTGAAGCTTTACCTCTTTCATACGAAGTTAATCTTGTAATCCAGGATTTCCGCAATTGCCTCAGATTCAATGAAATTGACCACTCTATTGAGAAGTTGATTGGCATCCTTTCCGTTGTTTGAAATGCAGGCAATACCAAGTTGTGCTCTTCTCCAGATATCCTGATCATCGATTTCGGATATTGAAACGTTGAAATTATTGCGAACTCGGTCCTTCAGGCGCTTCAAAATGCTCCTTTTTTCCTTCAGAGAATTGCAATTGGGTAAGTAAAGATCAACAACTAAGATACCTACCAACATTTTTAGAACTCAAAGACTTGCTCTATATTGTAGCACTCGATTATATCGCCCTCTTTGATTTTGTCAAAGCCCTCTATCTTTATTCCACATTCAAAACCACTTTGGACCTCTTTAACATCTTCTTGGAATCGCTTCAGACTTGCAATTTTTCCCTCAAATATAACTTCTCCATCTCTCAGCACTCTTACCCTTGCATTTCTTTGAATAACGCCATCTATCACATAGCATCCTGCTACTATTCCAATTTTTGCGATTCTAAATAATTTTCGTACTTCCGCCTTACCGAGGACGACCTCCTTCACAACAGGTTCTACCATGCCTTTAAGCATTTTTTCTACGTCTTCCAATAGTTCATATATTAACTTGGTCATTTTGATGGTTACACCTAGTTCCTTAGCTTTTAGTTTCGCCTTAGGGTCTATAGCAGTATTAAAGCCAATTACCACACCTTGCGCTGTATGAGCAAGTTCGACGTCATTTTCAGTTATAGCTCCCACACCTGCAAATACTATCTCGGGTTTAACATCTTTAACGGACATTTTCGATAGACTATCCTGTATTGCCTCTACGGAGCCGTAACAGTCAGCCTTTATAACAAGTGGCAGTTCTTTTAGTTCGCCAGCCCTGATCTTTTCCTGGATGGATTTTAAAATAAGAGTGTATTCTCCCCTCTGAATTTGTTCTTTCTTAAGTTTTTTTCGCTCCTCAGCAATTCTTTTTGCTTCATCGTCGCTTGAAACAACCTCAAAAATGTCGCCTGCTTGGGGTAATTCTTCAAACCCCTGTACTTGAACGGGAACAGAGGGGCCTGCTTTTTCTACCTTTTCGCCCCATTCATTGAAAAGGGCCCTAACTCTTCCATAAGTAACTCCAGCAACGAAGAAATCCCTAACCTTTAATGTGCCTTTTTGTACAAGAACCGTTGCAAGCGGTCCTTTTCCCTTATCAATACGTGATTCAATAACAACCCCTTTCGCTGGACCTTTTGAAGTGGATCTCAGTTTCAATTCTTCTGCTTTCAGAAGTATGCCCAAAAGCAGTTCATCCACGTTCTTGCCAGTTTTCGCTGATATTTCTACCATCAAAGTATCGCCACCCCACTCTTCCGGTATAAGTCCAAACTGGGTAAGTTCCCTTCTTACTCTCTCAGGATCAGCATTCGGTAAGTCGATCTTATTGATAGCCACTATTATAGGAACCCTTGCACTCTTCGCGTGGTTAATTGCCTCAATAGTTTGTTCCTTCACGCCTTCAACTGCAGAGACCACAAGTATAACGATATCCGTTACCTGGGCTCCTCTCGCCCTCATTGCCGAAAAAGCTTCGTGTCCCGGTGTATCTAAGAAGGTAATTTTCTTGCCTTGATACTCAATTTGGTATGCACCAATATGCTGCGTAATTTTGCCAACCTCTTTTTCTGCAACATTTGTATGTCGTATGTAATCAAGAAGAGTTGTTTTTCCGTGATCCACATGCCCCATCACTGCAACAACAGGTGGCCTTTCTTCGGTTAGTTCTTCTTCAGAGACCTCAACGAAGCTGGTAGATTCCTGAAACTCCACTTGGTACCCGTATTCGTCTGCAATGATATTTATAGTATCCTCATCCAGTGTGTGGTTTATAGTGACCATCATTCCCATTGAGAATAGTTTTTGAATAATCTCAGCAGGTGGAACTCCCAGCATTTTAGCAAGTTCTCCTACGGTGATAGATTTGGTGTAAAGGGCGAGTTTTTGCGCTGTTTCTTCTTCTGCTTCTTCCTGAGCCTCCGCTGGTCTCTTTTTGGTTTTTTCGTGCTTTTTGACCATCTTTGCCATTGTTTCTTTTAGCTTTTCTTCAGGCTTCAACTGGGTTTTTTGTCCCTGAAGGTGCTTCGCCTTTGGAATCTGAGTTTGTTGCTCTACTTCTCCCCATATTTGCTTTTTTCTTTCAAGCTCCTTTTGGGCTTCTTCTTTTTCTTTTTTAAGATATTCCCTTACCGCTTTTTCCATTTCAGGGGTCAATGGATCCCGAGGCGAAGTGACCTTGAAGTTCATTTCTGAAAGAATGGAAATGATCGTTTTCGCTGATAAGTCCAGCTCTTTTGCTAAATCTCCGACTTTTTTAGGCTCCTTATTGTCCATCTTTCTCCTTTTCTGCTATTTTTGTTTCAAGGATTTCAAGTAGTTTTATTGCCTGGTCCTCCCTGAATCCAAGTCTTTTTAGTTCAGAGAGGGTAGGTAGAGACTTTAAATCCTTGAAATAGTAAAGTCCTGCTTCTCTTAACGTTGAAATAACACTTGAAGGAACCTCATCGCCGAGTTCGAGGATGGTGACGCCTTTCTTAGGTTTGACTTTATCGAATTCCTTTAACGGGTAAACTAAAACTTCTCTGCCCACTAATTTTGAAGCAAGAATTGCATTAATGGCGTCTTCACCCTTCGCCACTGGCAATTCAGAATCGGGCACGATGGCAATGTATTTATCATCTTCGTCGTAAACACACAGTACTTCTTTTGCTGGAGATAAAGCATTCGCTACATGCTTATAGGGGTTCTCACTATATCTGATTATATCAATCTTTTCGCCGCCCAATTCCTCACTTATCGACTTTATAATTTGCCCTTTTATCCCGATAATGGATCCAATATCAATATTCTCAGGCTTCTTTGGCTTTACTGAAACTTTAGCCCTTCTACCTGGTATTCGGGCTATTTGTTTTATCTCAATAAGTCCTGTGGCAATGTCGGGAATCTCATCTTCTAATAATTTCTTAAGAAAGTTTGGATGAGTCCTTGAAAGGATGATGGGTGAGGTATACCTCTTTTTATCCTTCTTTTCTTTCCAATCCTGTACCTCCAGGATTACCGCCTTTATTCTTTTTACGTTTTTCAGGTTAGCAACCTTGTCGCCAGGGAGAAGTTCAGTGAAAGGCAAAGATGCTTCTACATTACCAAGACTTACAACGACTTCGTCTCTTTCGATTCTGAGTACATTTCCCTCAACCTTTTCACCTATTTTCTTCGCCAGGATTTCATATTCTTTTCTCTTGGTCTCCTCCGTCAGTTTTCTCAGAAAGGCTTCGGATATGAGGTTAATAAAACGTTTACCAATTGTTTTAAAATCTTCTTTTATCTCGATTTTTTGTTCAGGCTTAGCATCTGGATTTATCTGCTTCGCCTCTTCAAGACTGATTTCTGTAGATGGATCGGTCACCTTTTCCTTAACAGTCTTTTCCGTTATGATTGTAAAACCTTCCTTCGGATCGTAATTCACTCTAAAGGCAAAATTTGGTCCCTTCTTCTTTTTAAGCACCTCGACCACTGCCTCTTTGAACTTCTCAATAACAAATTCCTTTGGTAATTTTCTGCTTGATGCAACCTGAAGGATCAATTGATCTATACTCTCTTTCCTTTGCATTTTACACCTCGTTCAGTTTTATTTTTTTTACCTCTTTTCTTGAAATTTTTATTTCTGGCTCAATAAAAAGCGTATCTTCATCAAAATCTTTCAAAATACCCTTATATTCTCCGCTCTCAGTGTACACGATAACCTTTTTACCCTTTCCCCAACTAAGCTCCCTATCAGTTTTCAAAACTCTGTCCAGTCCAGGACTTGTGACTTCTAGAATATAAGGCCCTGTTATAAAATCTTCTGCGTCCAGCATCAGAGAAATTTCATTGGAAATCTTTTCACAATCGTCCAGTGTTATTCCTCCTGGTTTGTCAAGGGCTATTTCCAGTTTTTTCCTTCCTCCTATACCTTTAAAAGAGACATCAACAAGAATGTAATTCGTATTTTTAATAAGCTTCTCTACGATATTCGTTACTTTTTCCTCTATTTTCTTGACATCCTCTTCCTTCATAGCTCTTTATCCTTTACAACACTTTCGATGGTTTCCCGCAATACTTCTAATTTCGTGTTGAATTTAGAGCCATCTTTTCTAACCTGTATTTCAACTTCGCCTCTACTTAAGTTGTTCTCACTCACCACAATATTAATTGGAATCCCAATTAATTCAGCGTCCTTGAATTTAACCCCAGCAGAAATATTTCTATCATCCCATAACGTTTCAAATTTGCTCTCTTTTAGTTCTCTGTAAATTTTTTCCGTTGTTTCTGCGGTTTTTTGGGGATTGATTTCAACAATGTTGATGTGATAGGGTGCGATGGAGAAAGGCCAGATTATGCCCTTCTCATCGTGATAAAGTTCAACGGCGGCTGCCATTACTCTCCCTACTCCGATACCATAGCTGCCCATTATTATAGGTTTCAACGTTCCATCGGCATCTGCATATTTGACATCAAGGCTATCAGAATATTTCGTTCCCAACTGGAAAATGTGACCTACTTCAAGGGCATTTTTTACCTTTAACGGAGCACCACATCTTTCACATAGTTCTCCATCTTTCACTATTCTAAGATCAGCGAACTCGTCGATCTTTAGATCAGAAATTTTGACACCCACAATGTGATGGTCACTTTTATTAGCACCGATCACAAAGTTGTCGATGAGTCTGACGCTTTCATCGGCAATTATTTTGTCAACATTTATTCCGATTGGCCCAACAAAACCTACTTCTACTCCAAACTTTTGCATTACAAAATCGGGGGAGGCAAGCTCGTAACCATCTCCTAATACTTGCTTCAATTTGGCTTCGTTTATTTCGTAGTCTCCTCTTATTAGGACCAGTGTTGTTCTTCCTTCGGCGTTATTAAAAAGAATACTCTTAACAATTAAAGATGGTTCCACACCTAAAAATGCCGAAACTTCTTCAACACTTTTAACGTTAGGTGTATGAACCATTTCCTTTGTTTTGAATGGCCCCGTTTTAACATTATTAGGCAATTTAGCTTTCGCTACTTCAACGTTAGCATGATAACCACAATTCTCGCAGACCGCAATGGCATCCTCACCAGCCTCAGTAATGACCATGAACTCCTCAGACTTTTTACCTCCCATAAGTCCAGAAGAGGCTTCAACAACTACAAACTTTAAACCACACCTCTGGAAAATTTTAGTATAGGCTTCTTTATGCTTTTGGTAGCTAACTTCCAACCCCTCCCAATCTCTATCAAAGCTATAAGAATCTTTCATTATGAATTCTCTGACCCTTAGAATCCCTCCACGAGGGCGAGGTTCATCTCTGAATTTGGTTTGCAATTGATACCAGATTTGTGGTAAATCCCTATAAGACTTGATATAGTCCTTTGCCAATAGACTGATAATTTCTTCGTGAGTTGGTGCGAGGGCTATATCCTTACCTTTCCGGTCTTTCAATTTGAACATATCTTTCCCAAAACTTTCCCATCTACCAGATTGTTTCCAAACATCGCCCGTAGTGAGAGCCGGCATCAATAACTCCTGAGCCCCGATAGCATCCATTTCTTCTCTAATAATATTCTGGATTTTTAACATTACTTTCCAACCGAGAGGAAGGAATGTATAAACTCCTGATTGATGCTGGGTAATAAAACCACCCCTTAAAAGAAGCCTATGCGAAGGAGTTTCCGCTTCCCTCGGATTTTCTTTCAATGTTGGTATTAACGCCCTACTCCATCTCATAGTTATAGAATTTTAAAGGATTTAGGCCTTACTATCAAATAAGGCTTTTCAAAATTCAATTTTTGAATAAAAATTCGACAGCTTTCTTAAATCTTTTGCTCCAGGAGGATTCGTGATGAATACCTTCCTTGTCCTCAATTACTAAAAATTGTGGTTTTTTATGCCATTTCTTTTCCATAATCGCCTTTACTACTTTCTCGTTTTCTCCAATGTATTTTTGTGGATCCTCGCTTTCCCGTTCTCCGTAGTCCAAGTAAATTTTCTCTGGAGATTGTTTTGCTCTTTTTATAAAATCGACAATTTCTGGATTAAACCAGAAAGCCCCACTCATCGACCCCACTTTTTTAAAAATTTCAGGGTATTTGAATCCCGCGTAAATTGATACAAGTCCTCCTAAGGAAGAGCCCAGTAAAGCGGTATTATCTTTTAATGTTCTATAAGTTGAATCAATATAAGGTTTTAATTCTTCAACGAGGAATTTGAGATAAGAATCCGCCTCACCTCCCCGCTTATATTCCTTGTTTAAAAATGGGGTATATTCATCCATACGGTGTTCTCTGGCATTTTCAATGCCTACTACTATTATGCCGAAATTACTTTCTCTATACATTGCTTCGAGTGTTTCGTCCACATTCCATTCTCCTGCAAAGGATTCTGCTTCGTCAAAAAGGTTCTGCCCATCATGCATGTAAAGAACAGGATATTTTTTATTAGTGGAATCGTAGTCAGGTGGAAGATAAATCCATATCGTTCTGGGATTATAATACTTCAAATATTTGGACGACAGGGTGAAAGTTTTCACATTGCCAATTACAGTGTGCTTTTTGCTTTTAACATTTTCGACAAAATCGCGCCAATTGTATATTTTAGTATAAATTACCGTGTCTTTTGTAATTTTAAGTGCTCTATTGGGAATTTCCTCGCCTCTTTCCCCCTTTTCAACGTAATCCCAGGACCCCCTTGTGAACTTGTATTCAATTTGTGATCCTTCTGGAAATTCTAGCGTAATTGTGTACCTGTTTGTATCTTCTTTTTCTAAAAGGTAATTGGGGTCGCCGGGATTCCATCCATTAAAAGTTCCCGCGATATAAATCCTTGAGTTTACAGGTATATAGGAAGGCACTTCAACATCAAATCTAATTGTTACTTTCTTCACCTTATAGCTCTGCTCAAGAACGAGTAAGAGAAGGAATGCATTCAACCTGTAATATCCTCTCCTCCATCTACGTTTATAACGTTACCAGTCATCCAATAGAGGTCATTATTACTGAGAGCAACTATTGCCTTTGCTACATCTTCCGGAGTTGTTAATCTCTTGTGGGGATTCCTTCTAAGGGCTAGCTCGATTAATTCCTCGTGCCCAGGGATTTTTCTCAGGGCTGGAGTATCTGTAACTCCTGCTTTAATTGCGTTTGCAGTAATTCCATATGGGGCAAGTTCAAGGGCTAACTGCCTTATATAGGATTCGATAGCCGCCTTTGCTGCTGAGACTGCCCCATAATAAGGCATAACTCTTTGGTCGCCTGAACTGGTCATAGCAAATATTCTTGCGTTATTTCCGAAAAGTTTTCTTTTGAAACATCCTTGGACCCAATAGACGAGGGTGTTAGCCATCACATCAAGGGTCATTTCAAGCTGATTTTTATTTATCATTTCATTCTCATCTTCAGAGATAAACTTTTTTAGAGTACCAAAAGCAAGGGAATGTAGCAAGACCTTAATATAATCGCCTTTTTGCTCACTCTCAAAGAAGCTCTTTACATCATCTAATACTTTGTTCATTGAGTCGGGGTCAGCTGCATTTATGTTGTAGAATCTGGCCATTACACCATTTTTTTGAATATTAGAAATGAGTTCTTCAACATCCTTCATCGTTTGCTTTCGATCGAGGTGAATTCCTATGATATTTACACTATTTTTTGAAAACTCGAGGGCGGTTGCCTTGCCAAATCCACTGGAGGCACCGAGTATTAAAGCCCATGGTCTCATAATAGACCTCCTTTATGTTTTTTCATCGCTTCAACAAAACTTAAAAATAAAGGATGGGGTCTTAAAGGCCTCGACTTAAACTCTGGATGGAACTGGACCCCGATGAAAAATGGATGCTCTTTATATTCAAAAATTTCCACTAATCTTCCGTCAGGGGACATTCCCGCTGGAACAAAACCATTTTTTTCAAAAAGGTCCAAGTACTCAGGATTAAATTCGTATCTATGTCTGTGTCTTTCGTAGATTTCCCGAGCATTATAAATTTTGAAAGTAAGGGTGTTCTCCTTGATTATACAGGGGTATGCCCCTCTTCTCAATGTTCCCCCAATTGCGGTAACGTTGCTCTTTTCTGGTAGTATGGTGATCACTGGGTGTGGGGTGTTTGGATCAAATTCCGTTGAATGGGCCTTTTTAAGGTTCAATACATTGCGAGCAAATTCTATAACTGCGATTTGCATGCCGAGACAGATTCCGAAGTAGGGAATCTTTCGCTCGCGTGCATATTTTGCAGCTATGATCTTGCCTTCAATGCCCCTTTCTCCAAAGCCAGGCCCTACAAGTATACCGTTTACACCTGAAAATATTACGTCAGGGCTACCCCTCTCAAGATCTTCCGATTCAATGAAGTTTATTTTTATCCTTATCCTTGAGTGAGACGATGCATGGTTCAAGGCTTCTATAATTGACTTGTATGCGTCTTTTAGCTTAACGTATTTACCAATGAAAGCCAGAGTAACTTCTTCTGTTGGGTTATCGAACCTTTTAATAAAATCGATCCACTCTCTCAGGTCAGGTTCCTTACCCTGCAAGTGGAGTTTTGACATGATCTCCACATCCAGGTTCTGATTGTACAACATAATCGGGACTTCGTAAATTATGTTGGTGTCTCTGGCTTCAATTACATCTTTCTCTGGAACATTTGAAAAAAGTGCGATCTTTTTTATCACATCTTCTCCTAAAGGCTTCTCTGTTCGGCAAATGATTATGTCGGGCTGAATTCCTATTTCCCTTAATTTTTGGACGCTGTGTTGAGTGGGCTTGGTTTTAAGCTCCTCTGACGATTTTAAGAAAGGAACGAGAGTTACATGGATAAAGAGGGTATTGTAAGGTCCTTCTTCCAATCTCATTTGCCTTATGGCTTCAAGAAATGGAAGGCTTTCAATGTCTCCAACGGTTCCTCCAATTTCGACGATGACGATATCTACGTTTTCCTTTGCTAATTTCTTGATTCTTTTTTTGATTTCGTCCGTTAAGTGGGGAACAACTTGAACGGTACCGCCAAGGTATTTACCTTCCCTCTCGTTTTCTATTATTGAGTAATATAACTGACCTGCTGTGACGTTATTTTCTCTTGTTAGGTTTTCGTCGAGGAATCTTTCGTAATGGCCCAGGTCCAGGTCGGTTTCTGCCCCGTCATCCGTTACAAATACTTCACCATGCTGGAAAGGGCTCATAGTTCCGGGGTCCACGTTAAGATAAGGGTCAAATTTTAAGGGTTGAATCCTGAATCCCCTCGCCTTAAGTAGCATCCCTATAGATGCTGTTGTGATCCCCTTTCCCAGCCCGGAAACAACACCACCGGTTACAAAGATATATTTAACCATTTCTCACTTTCTCGTACAATTTTATGTACTCTTTTGCTGAACTCTCCCAGGAAAAATCAAGTCTCGAAACATAATTTACAGCCTTAATGAAGGCGGATTTATCGGAATAAAAAGCAATTGCTCTATCTATCGCGTTAAGCAATTCAGTAGGCTCGTATTCCTTGAATACAATTCCGTATCCACCTTCATTAATATCTTTTACTGTGTCTTTCAAACCGCCTGTCTCTCTAACAACGGGAATAGTTCCATATCTCATAGCAATCAGTTGTCCAAGGCCGCAAGGCTCATATTTCGATGGCATAAGGAAGAAATCTGACGAAGCATAAATCCTTTTAGCCAGTATGGGGTCAAAGCCAATTTTCACATAAATATTATTGTATCTTTTAGCTATGTTAATAAACATGTCTTGATAAACTTTGTCGCCCGCACCAAGGACAACTAAATTTATGTTTCTTCTGGCTATTTCTTCGATAATCGTTGGGAAAAGATCAAAGCCTTTTTGTTCGGCAAGTCGCGATACAATTCCGAAAAGTGGCTTCTCTTCACCCACAAGCCCTATTTCATCTAAAAGCCTATTCTTGTTTGCTTTTTTGCCTTCAATTACATAGTCTTCGCTAAAGTTCACGTATAACTCTTTGTCAGTAGATGGATTCCATACCTCGTAATCGATCCCATTCAATATGCCCTTGAGGTAGTCTTTTCTTTTTCTCAGAACTCCATCAAGACCATAGCCGAACTCTGGAGTTTGGATTTCCTCAGCGTAAGTTGGGCTTACCGTAGTAATAAAGTCAGAATAAATAATCCCGGCCTTCAAGAAGTTCACTTTGCCGTAGTACTCAAGACCTTCCATGGTAAAATCTTCTATGCCGATCCCGAGCTTCGGAAGTATATCTTTTTCGAAAAGCCCCTGGTAGGCTAAGTTATGGATGGTTATTATGGTTTTAGTTTGCATCAATTCGGGATATTTCCTTAATTTCAGAAGGGGTACAAGTCCAGTTTGCCAGTCATTGATGTGAATTATATCTATATTCCCGAGCAATTTTGCGAGTTCTAAAACGGCGTAAGCGAAATAACCAAACCTTTTCCAGTTGTCGGGGTAATCACCCTCCGGCGTTCCGTACAACTGTTCTCGATCGTATAGATCATCCTTTTCAATTAAAAAAACCTCTACACCGTGTAATACTGTCTTATAAATTCTCGAAATCACTTTTTCATTTTCAATATTCGCGGTAATTGAGTAATCAGTTGGGTTGACAGATGCACCGCTTTTAGCGACAAATTTTTTGTAGTAGGGCATTATCAAAAATATTTCGATTCCCGCTTTTTTCAAAGCCTTTGGTAAAGAAGACGCAACGTCAGCCAGTCCACCAGTTTTTGCCAATGGGTCAATTTCTGATGAAGCGAACAAAACACGCATACAACACTCCTTTTTACAGACTAAATTATATTGAAGATTCGAAAAAATTGCAATTTACGGTTCTTTTTAGTATAAAAATGCACTCTATGAAAAAGTTGAAGCTCGACAAGTATGGAGTTAAAATTTAGACTATGAATAAGATGAAAATGTTGGTGCCATTAATAGTTATGATTTTAATTAGTTGTCAGGCTCCCCAGAAAAAAATAGTAATTGCACTTGCATCCACGCCTCGCAGTTTAAACCCCCTTAGATACAAAGAATTGGCGAGTCTGACGATACTTTGCAATATTTATGAACCACTTGTGACAGAAGATGAAGCCTATAATATACGCCCGCTTCTTGCAAAATTTTGGGAAAGAAAAGATGAGACCACATGGCTGTTTTATATCAGAAAAGGGGTTAAATTTCACAATGGGGAACCCCTTACAGCTTTCGATGTTGCTTATTCCTTTTACTATCTGAGGTTACTTGATAAATCAGACTTTCGAGGAATTGAAGTCTTCGTTGATACTGTTTACGCTTTGAACGATTCTGTTGTGGTTTTTAAAACGAAGTTTCCATATGAATATCTCCTTGTCGATTTAATAAGTTATTTCATAATCCCCCAGGGATTCAACCCCGATACTGGTCTTCCTTGTGGTACAGGACCTTACAGAGTTATTGCATCAGGTGAGAGTTTTGTTACTGTAAAAAGATGGGAAAAATATTGGGGCGAAAGACCTTATATTGATGAAGCGAAAATTATTTTTGTTGAAAACCTGGAAGAGCGCATTAGAAAATTCATCGCTGGGGAAGTCGATATTATTGATTATGTCCCTTTACAACTTTCGGATACTATAATAAAATATGGGAAACTCGTTTATACACCCGAATCTTCAGTAAGAGGTATTACCTTCAATCTTGAAACGTATCCCTTTGATCGACTCGAATTTCGCCATGCAGTTTCAATGGCCATAAACAGGGAAGAACTCATCAAGGATTACTATAAAAACCTTGCTTCATCAGCAAATCAGATATTTCCACCAAGTATAGTAGAACATATTGGGAATCTTCCCCCCTTGGAATACGATACAGTCAAAGCAAGAAAAATCTTTCAGAAGTACAACAATCAAACCCCTTACCTTTTGTCTTATGGACGTGCAGTTAAACCTTTGGGGGATAGGATTGTAAGTCAACTGCAAGAGGCGGGGTTGAATGTTAGAGGTAATCCCCTCCCCTCTCCTGAATTCTGGGAGAAGGTAAAGGCTAAAAAATTTCAATTTTACCTTGCTGCTGTAGTTTTTGAGAGCCGTATAGGATTTTCACACTTGCTGAACTACTATCACAGTCCGAAGGAGGCAACATCCTTTGGAATCTCTAACAGATCTTCCTATGCTAATAGTGTTGCTGATTCTTTGGTCGAGATGGCTATGAGAACAGCAGATTCCAGAGTCAGGGTTCAAATGGTGAGTGAGGCTGTGGGCATCATAATGAGAGATATGCCCTTCTGCCCAATAACGTTCGAGCGCACTTACTTTGGAACGAAAAGAGATATTGAATGGACACCGTCGATAGACGGCCGAATATATCTTAGTAGGATAAAACGGAAATGAAATACCGTTCCATAAGGGTAAAATTGCTTTCATCCTTTGGTATAACCTTTTCTGTTCTTTATGCCCTACTGATTTCGATTTTGTTCCTATTGGCAAGTAGATTTTTTAGTCAAAATATGAAAAGAAATGCCCTTTCCTTTGTGAAGTTAACCTTTAAAGAGGTTTCCGAAACTTATCTTGATTATTATTCTACAAATCCCTTACGATTTGCTGAAAAAATCAACCTTGTTTTAAATTCTATACCGGACTTATCTAAAATCGTTATTTTTGATTCACTTGGAAATATGGTCTTCTCAACCACCCAATTGTTTTCCAAGGAGAGGGAAAATGAAGACTTGCCCCTATCACCGCGCCTTATTAAAAGCTATGAAATCAAAGATAAACTGGACAAAGAATATTATGTTCTCGTTCCTGTTCTAAACGAAACCGGGCGAAATGTCCATAGCATCCTATATAGTTTTTCACGGGAAAAGGAATTTCAATTTAGAAGATTAATTGCTATTTTTGGATTTTTAATTTACTCGATATTGTTTTTGATCACTTTACTTATCGATAATCTTCTGATGGGGCGGTTTGTAAGTAACATTGAAAAATTAAAACAAGTCGCTGAGTCCGTGCAAAGCGGTAATTATTCGGTCAGAGCTTTTATAAATTCAGGCGATGAAATCATGTACCTTTCCGATACGATGAATTCGATGCTTGAATCAATCAACACCTATATTTATAATTTAAAAGCGATGGTTGAAGAGCTCGAAGCAAGGGATAGGGCTCGCAATGAAATATTAGCAAATATTTCACATGAACTGAGGACTCCTCTCACAGCGAGTAAGGGTTATGTAGAACTTTTGCTTTCTGGAAATATGGGACCTTTGTCCGAAGAGCAATTGAGGGCTCTTGAGATTATCTCCAGAAATTTAAATAGACTCGAAGAGGAGACAAAAAAACTGCTATATAGTTCTAAAATAGCAATCGAAAATATAAAGATCAACCTCTCAAAAATCGAAATAGAAAAAGTGTTTGCAGAAGTGAAAGAAATCTTTCATAATGAGATCAAGAAAAAAAACCTGAGGTTAATTAACGAATTTGAAGCTAAAGAAGTTTGTGCTGATTATGATCAGTTTCGTTCAATCATCGAAAATTTGATCTCTAACGCCATAAAATTTACGCCTGATGGCGGTCTAATAGAAGTTAAAACCAATTCTGAAAATATTGGAGATAAAGGTTACTTCAAAATAAGTTTATTTAACACAAGCCCTAAGATCCCAGAATCGGACTTAAATAAAATATTTGAGCCCTTCTACCAGGTAAATCACGGGACTAAAAAGGAAAAAAGTGGCGTTGGACTTGGGCTATACATTGTAAAAAGAGCCGTTGAGCTCCACAAAGGATTTGTTAGAGCTTTGAATTGCGAGAATGGCGTTAAATTTGAGGTCTATTTACCATTAATGGAGGCCTGTGATGAGGAAGATTCTCGTGGTTGATGACGAACCCGATATTCTTGAATTGATCAAAGATATCCTAAAGAGCAAATACGAGGTATACACTGCTAAAAATGTAAAAGAGGCGGTTTCAACTCTCGAGAAGATAAAAATTGACCTTATAATACTCGACATTATGATGCCCCAAATTGATGGATGGGATTTTCTTTGGATGATAAGAGGTAGCGAAAAATACCGAGAGATCCCAGTTATAATTGTAACCGCAAGGGCTGATGCAGAAGATAAGCTCATTGGCTTGAAAGAAGGCGTCAAGGACTACATTGTAAAGCCTTTTTTGCCGAATGAGCTTATAAACAGAGTTGAGGAAATTCTGAAAGAAAGGGCAAAATGAACCCTAAGTTAAATGTGGATCTGAACGTAGAATATTTGAAGCTAAAAAGTGCCCTCTATGATCATGTGAATGGTTTGCCATTGATTGATCTTTTTTACAAAGATATATCAAAAATTTTGGATCGAAGGCTCCCTGTAGCCTTTTATTACATCACCATACTGAATGGGGAAGAATTGGAGAAGATATTAACCTTTCAGCATCTCGATCAGCTTCTTTATGAAGCTGCTTCTAAATTAAGGCTTCTGTTAAGCAAAATTGGAATCGAAGAGTACATCCTGGCCTCTCTATCACCGGGAGGTGAAGCCCTTGCCCTCCTTGTATACGATACAAAAGGTCAAATAAGGATTGATAAAGAGTTTTTGGAGAGGAACAGAGAAATAATAAGAGAGGAGTTGCAACAGAGGCTTAATAATTACATCAGGAGGGAAAAACTAAATGCTCCAAATCCCATTGTTTTGGTCATTGAAAGGATAATAGAATCTGCACCAACTATAAGGAGTGAAAGGCAAGTTGCAAGAGAAATGGATAAATTAAAATATGAGGCTAGAAAAATCTTGGAAAGAGAAGATTACGACAAGAGATCTGCTCTTGTTAGGATGATTGAGCAAAGGAACATTAGTTTTGTTTTCCAACCTATTGTAAATGTTAAGGAAAAACTGATATTTGGCTTTGAAGCCCTTGCGAGGGGGTCTCTGGGTTCGGGATACAATGAACCGGAAGCACTTTTTGCTTTGGCAGAAAGTCTTAACTTATTAAAAGATCTGGAAAAGGTTTGTGCTTTAAATGCCATCGATATGTTCTTTAATTTTGCCCAGAAAAGTAAAAAGTTGGATAATAAAAAGCTCTTTATTAATCTTTCGCCGCCATCTTTTACGGTGCTTCTGTCAGATGAATTTTTGGATAAGATAAATAATTACAAAATTTCTCCAAACTTTGTAGTCATAGAGTTGACAGAAAAATTCTTATCATACAGCTCAGAAGAGAACGAGGCTTATTTTGATATCCTTAAGAGGGTAGTAAAACAACTGGGGTTTGAGATCGCTGTAGATGATGTTGGTACAGGGTATTCTACCCTTGAAAGGGTAGCTTCCCTGAATCCACATTATATCAAATATGACAGAGTTTTATTTAAAAACATACATAAAGATCCGGTGAAACAGGAACTTTTGAAGACAATTTTTGATTTTTCAAAAAAGATAAACTCTAAGTTAATCGTAGAAGGTGTGGAAAATAACGAAGACTATGAATTTGCTTTGAAACTTGGAATCGAATTTATGCAGGGTTTCCTATTCGGTAGGCCCTTAAAGTTTGGCTAAAAAGGAGGATTTTATGGTTTCAAAACACATCATTAACTTTGTGCTCGTGTTTTTACTTCCCTCTTTGCTCATGTGGGCGATCATTCTAATATCCTACCTAAAGGAGGATACCAATGAATAGCCTCGTAGTTTTAATAGTTTTTATTATCTACCTTGTTGTTCTCCTTGTCATAGGGTACATTGCAGATCTCAAGTATTCGAAAAAATTTGAAGATTTTATTGCAGCGGGTAAAGGCTTAGGTGCTCTCGTGACCGCGATTTCTGCCTCAGCTTCCGCTGAAAGTGCCTGGGTAATGCTTGGCCTTTCAGGTTATGGTTATATTCACGGGATGAGAGCCCTCTGGGCTGCTCTTGGTTGCCTTCTCGGCTATTTTCTGAGCGCCGTCCTGGTTATCAAGAAATTGCGCAAAGAATCTGGTGAACTGGGTTCTTATACCGTTTCTGACTTCCTTGCTGATAAGGTTGGTGATAATACTTTTTTGATAAGAGGAATTGCCTCGGTGATCATAATCATCTTTTTTACCTCATATGTGATAGCTCAGTTTGTGGGTTCGGGAAAAACTATGGATAGTATGGGGATAGCCTCTTATAAAATGGGCGTACTTATAGGGGGAATCATCGTAGGTGCTTATGTTCTTATGGGTGGGTATGCATCAGTATGCTGGACAGATTTGCTACAAGGCCTTTTAATGACTGCCTTGTTTATAATTCTTCCAATATGGGGCGTCATTAAAGCAGGCGGCTTTTCAGGGCTTGCTTCAAAACTTTATGGCACCGGGCTGGGTAATCCATGGATAGATAATACAGGACACTTTGCTTTGGGATTTATTATCGGCGAACTCGGCATTTCCTTAGGATATATAGGAATGCCGCATTACGTTGTAAGATACATTACGGTAAAAAATGTAAAAGAGGCTAAAAAGGCCGCTCTGATAGCCTTCACCTGGGGGATAATAACCTTTTTTGGCTCTGTTATAATTGGTATCATCGCAAGGGCCTTAATTCCCAATTTGAATGATCCCGAACAAGCAATGCCTACTTTCGTAAGAATATATACACATCCTATAATAGCCGGTATAGCCCTTTCTGCGATTACTGCCGCCATTATGTCCACTGCAGATTCCCAGTTAATGTACAGTGCAACAGCCTTTGTTAACGACCTTTTGAAAAAATTTCTGGAGAAACGCGGAATTAAGCTGGAAGACAAAAAGATGGTCCTAATTATCCGAATTATAATTGCTATAATTGCAGTTATAGCAATTGTTTTTGCTCTTCTAAAGGTCCAATTTATCTACCGATACGTACTCGATTATGCCTGGTGTGCCCTTGGTGCTTCCTTTGGGCCAGCCATCTTACTGGCACTGCATTATAAAAAGTTTAATAAATGGGGTGTGATCACCTCCTTAGTTTCTGGCTCGCTTTTGACCTATCTGTGGGGCCTATTTAAGCTTTCTAATTACATTAAGGTTTACAACCTCGTACCCATCTTTTTCGTAACGCTATTTCTTGCCTGGCTCGTATCTGAATTGACGAGTAACGTGAAAAAGAGCTGAAAACTTAAGGAATCTAATTCTGCGGCATTTATAGTATTGCTAAGAGTTTAATTTTGCTAAAGTTGGAGATTTATCACTGCAAAATCTGCAAAAATAAGAAAGAAGCAAGTCTTCGAGAAAGCGAAGTTTATCAAGGTTGGCGCCTTTCAAGACTTTATTTTGAGAAGGATTTGAGCTATAAAGGTTTACCTCCGAGCTTCTATTATTCTCTCTTTAATTGCGTTAGTTTGTATAATTAATCCATTCTAAGCTTTTTATTGTGTTCTTAAAGGGGGTGCTTGTTTACTTTGTGACATGAATTGAAGTTTGTCTTGAGATGTATACCTTTACTGGGACTTTCAGGAAGAAAATATGATAACTTTAACAAGCAATTAATTTCCTTTAATTACCCTCAGATACCCTGAGGCGATTTCGCTGTAAGGAGTTTGAGGGTAATTTTTTATCAGTTCGTTTAATAGATTTATGCATTCATCCTTGTTGTAACTTTTAAATCTTTTGGCCGTCAGGAAGGCCCCGTGAAACAATAAAAGGGTGTCACTCATCGTGTCGAGAAGTTTTTTGCAAGTTTGGAAACTTACATCTTTTTGAGACAGGTTATCAAGAAGCTTCAAATAATTTAGAAAATCACTTGTATTTCCTTCTGACTTTTCAGGCAACTGGCTTTTAATAGTGTATGCAAAATAAAATCTCAAGTAGTATTCTGCAAGCCTTTTTACCTCATCGGAGCTTCTATACCTCGTCAGGATTTCCTTTATAAAGAGGATGTCATTTTTTAAAAGGCTGTCCGATTCAAAAAAGGCAACGTTTAAAAGGCTATCGCCCTTTCCAAAATCCAGATTTCTAAAAGAGAGAAGGCTGTTCTTAAAACTTTCACTGTAGAGAATAAATATTAGGCCTACTATGTGCATCATTAAAGCTCAAGCTCGTTCTTGATTGATCGCATTGCTTCAAGGCAAATTTCTAAAAATTCTTCAAGGGAGATTCCAAGGGATTCAATGCTTTTCATTTGCTCGCGGGAAGCACCCGCTGCAAATCTTTTTTCTTTGAATCTCTTTATCATAAAATCTAAATCGAGACCATCCAGTGATTTTGAAGGATGCATTAGAGCGCATGCTACGATAAATCCTGTTGTGGGATCAACAGCGTATATGGCTTTCTCAATATTCTTTTCTAAAGGCTTTTTATTGCAATGGGCCAAAATGGCATCGAAGATAATCTGGTTATCAAGTCCTTTGTCTTTTAAAATTTCTAAGCTAATGTAGCCATGGCGCTCCGGATTGTCAACGGTTTTTTCATAATCAATGTCGTGTAAAAGGCCGGCAAGTTCCCAGAGATTTTCATCTTCGTTGAATTTTCTTGCAAGGGCTTTCATGCAAGCCCCTGTAGCGAGCATATGTTTAATAAGATTTTTCTTACTTATGTATTCCTCGATCCACTTTATCGCCTCATCTCTTGAAATCACGTTCATTTCCCCGCGCCTCCTTTAAGATCTTTTCAACATCCTTTTCCAACGCTTTCAGTTTATTGTACTCCTCTGCACTCTTTGCTTCCTTGAAATAAAGTTCTAAATAGGCTTTTAAAATCTGAATATTCTCTCTTTTAGGCTCCTTTAACTTTTTGCTAATGGAGTCAAGGTAAGGGATAATTCTTGTTTTTACCGATTCCTTAGCCTGAGCATTAATGTATTGCAGCTGGTGTATAGATGCTGAATTTTTAGTTAAAGAATCATAAAAGGCTAAAAAGTCTTTGACCCTTAAAAGGGCTTTTTGATATTCATTATCTCTTGGTCTGGTACAGCTGTCTACAATAATAACTGAAAATAGAAACACGCAAAGGTATTTCAACATTTTAACGCTTCAATGACTCTCCTTAACTCCACATGAGGTCTAACATCATGGACCCTAATAATATCAACACCTCTCATTATAAGATAGGCGCTCACCCCAAGAGTACCGTAAAGCCGCTCCCCAGGCGGAATATTGCCTAATAACATCCCGATCATCGACTTCCTCGAATGTCCTACGAGTAGTGGGAATCCGATTTTTTTGAACTCGTCGATATTTTTTAGGATTTCCAGATTGTGTTCTAAAGTTTTACCAAAGCCAATACCAGGGTCAATGATTATTTTATCCCTTGGTATGCCGTTAGATAGAGCGTAATTCGATTGCTTAATAAGGAACTCCCTTATTTCTCCAACTACATCTGAGTAAGTGGGATTTAACTGCATATTTTTGGGAGTACCTTTCATGTGCATGATGATCACATAAGCGCCGTATTTTCTTGCAACTTCAACCATTTTTTCATCGGCGGTTAGCCCTGAAATGTCATTGATAATGGAGGCACCTTGTTTACATGCTTCCTCTGCCACCTCGGATTTATAGGTGTCAATGGATATAGGAATTGGAAATCCTTTTAACTTCTCGATTACAGGGATTATCCTATCCAGTTCTTCCTGTAAAGTTACAGGATCAGCGCCGGGCCGTGTCGATTCGCCTCCTATATCGATTATGTCTGCCCCTTCTTTTAGTATCTCCTCTGCTCTCTTTACCGCTAATTCAGTGAGGTTATACCTTCCTCCGTCGTAAAAGGAGTCAGGCGTTACATTCAAAATGCCCATTATTAAAGTGCGGACACCAAATTCAATTTTCATATTTCGCCCTTAACTCAAGTGTGTTAATTTTAAAAGTTTTGCTGCGGATAATAAAATTACTATACAATTTAGTTGTGTTAAGTGTCGCAATAAAAGTGGAAAATTGGTTGAGTTCGTAGAGCTATTTGGCAATTTCGTTGCTCAGGAATATAATAAAAAAAAGATGAATTTTTTATACGAGTTCGGTTATAAAGTTGCCGATTTTCTCACGTTCTTAAGACTGATATTCGTTCTTCTTATGCTATCACTTATTCCCGAAGGGGGATCATCCCTTAATACCTTTATGTTTTTTGTTTTTGGGTCTTGGTTAACGGATATCCTTGATGGATTTTTTGCCCGTAAGAGTAAAAGGCTTGGTTATCTTGGTAAGTGGGACGGATGGGTGGATAGTGCTTTTTATGTAACTACCCTTTTGTATAGTACTTCATTAGGGCTATACTCCTTCAGGTTATTCTTCATTATTCTTGTGATCAATTTCTTAGCGGTTTTCCTTACCAAGAACCTGGAAGTTAACCAGGCTTTTCACTTCCTTTACATCCTTATGGGTTTTAGAGCCCTTTATATAATAGACAGAGGGTGGTTTCTTCGGGTTCTTATATGGACATTAGTAGTCATTGTTTTAAAGTGGTCTCGGCTTAAAGAACAGATAAAGATTTTCATCAATAGCTGGAAAAATCTACTCTTTGGAAAAAAGAGCCCTTCTCATTGACTCTAAATATTTTGGTTCAGTTCTATAGAACTCCGCAGCGGTTCCTGCAAAGGAAAGTCCTCGATGGTTTAAAATTTTTTCGTAAAACTTTTTCCAGTCTGAAATCCGGGATGAATGATGGTCAATAATTAAATTTTTTATTCCGCATATGTCAATAAGGTGCTCTAGTCTCTTTAAAGATTCAACAAACCATTTGTTCTTTAACACTGAACCTTTTAAATACAGTGGAAATCCATCGAAAATAAGGGTCGATATCTGCCTTCTCTTCAAAAAGCCAAATAACGAATCCTCTATTACACCGGAAATGTCGGATGTGTGAAATACACTTTCGTCGTCTTCCTTAATATAAACTCCAATGACCTTTATATCCTCTCTCCCATAACCGTGAGACAAGGCAGGGGTAAATTGAATTTCAGTTTCTCCAAACCGGAAGCTTTTGCCGTCAGCAGGTATTATTGATTTTGGACTTTTTAATTCCTTTATGAACTTTTCAGCCCTCCGCCTCTGCATTGTGTTTATATTTGAAAAATCCTTCACAAGGAGAATCTTGTCTTCATAAAGATAAGCATTGCAGTAGTGGTGATGATCGTAATGGTAGTGAGTTATAATGGCAATATCTGATTCTTTTAAGTGTTCATTTATTTTTTGCCAACATTCCCAGAGGGATTCGACCTCAAGTCTATGAGGCGGCAAATTGAATCTATCTGGCCCCAATGCACAACCGGGGTCTATTATGATCTTAACGTCCTTTGTCTTCACGAAGGTGCAGAACGATCTAACACCGAAACTCTCCGTTGCAAGAATTCTAATGTCCATAACTATATTTTAAGATGCGAACAGTTTGTTGTATAATTTCGTCTAATAGTATGGAGGTTTTATGAATGGAATTCTTGAATTATTGAAATCGGCATGGTTAACTTTTAATAGCAATAAACTTCGTTCCCTTCTCACGACGTTGGGAGTTGTTGTGGGTGTCTCAACGGTTATCGCTATGGTTTCTGTAATCGATGGTATTAATAAGTATGTCTATAAAGTGCTTGGAGGTTTGGGAACTTCAACGGTGTATGTTCAGAAATATAAATGGATTCTTACTGGTAGATTAACACCGGAAGAGTTAAGAAAGCTTATGAATACACCGGATTTAACCATTGAGGATGCTAAAGCCATAAGGAGTTTAGATGAGGTCGAACTCGTCTCCGCTGTTCAGCCTGTAAGGGGTGTCACTGCAAGGTATAGGGAAAGAACAGTTGATGCAGACCCATCCGGAGTGGAGCCGGATTACTTAGCTATTACAGGTTACGAGTTAGCCTCAGGAAGGCCATTCATCGAGAATGACGTGCTCTATAAAACTAACAATGTGATCATTGGCGATTTTATTAAGCAAAGGCTCTTTCCCGATGAGGATCCCGTCGGCAAGGAAATCTGGATTGATCGATATAAGTTCACCGTCATAGGTGTTTTAAAACCAAAGGGACAACTCCTTGGGCAAAATATGGATAATGTTTTATTAATACCTATCACAACAGCACTAAAATATTTTCCTGTGCGTGGCAGATTTGGTCCTTACAGAATATTCCGAAGTCTTCAAATCGTTGCCAAAATAAGGGATGACGTTCCGCTTGAAAAGGGGATGAGCGCCATTGAAAGTCTTATGAGGGCAAGAAGAGGCATAAGGTTTACGGAGGACAATAATTT
Source organism: candidate division WOR-3 bacterium (assembly GCA_039803545.1). Taxonomy (NCBI): domain Bacteria; kingdom Pseudomonadati; phylum Caldifarciminota; species Caldifarciminota bacterium. The sequence continues at coordinate 479,447 of JBDRYS010000001.1, forward strand.
CTTCCTTAACACTTCAGAGATGCTGATTTCTGCCTATAAGCAGATAACAGGTGGAATATTTATCGCAATGGTTGCAATTGCTTCAATGGCTCTGATTGTAGGTGGTATTGGAATTATGAATATTATGCTGGTTTCGGTAACAGAGAGGACAAGAGAAATCGGGGTGAGGAAGGCTGTTGGCGCAACACCTAAAGACATAATGCTCTTGTTTCTTATAGAGGCTATTTTATTAACCACTATTGGGGGGCTTATTGGCGTTGTACTTGGGTTCATTTTTGGTAAGGTTGTTTCCTTACTTACTCCTCTACCCGCTTCTATACCCCTATGGAGTGTAATTGTGGGGTTAGGTTTTTCATCAGCTGTTGGTTTATTTTTTGGTATTTATCCTGCGAGAAAAGCCTCAAAACTCAATCCTGTTGAGGCTTTAAGGTACGAGTAAAAAGGGTGGAATTATGAAGAATCTACTATGGGTAATATATGCACCTGAAAAGGTTTTTGAAGAGGAGCAAAAGCCCTGGACTCCGCTCATTGTCGGCTTGCTTATTAGCATTCTGTTTTTCATCGCAATACAAATATTTCTAAAACAGGAAATTCTCTCAAGCGCTTTAGAACGCATTGCAGAGCTTCCGGAGGAGCAACAGTCGCGGGCACTTAAGATATTGTATTCCCCGAGACGTGTCATCATTGGATCAGCCTCAATTCTTATTGTTTATCCAATAAAAATTGCATTGCTTGCGCTGATTTACAACATTGCTGCTCCCATTCTTGGAGGGGAATTGCCATACTTTAAAGCCTTTACAATTTTCTCTTTCTCCCGTTACATATCCTCCCTTTCTGCTATCATAAAACTCCCTGTTGCGATTCTAACAAGAAATCCTTTTGTAAGAACTGATTTGGGCATATTTTTCTCTGATAAGACAAGTTATATAGCAAACGTTGCCAGTCAGGTTGACCTCTTCACGATCTGGTCCCTTGTAGTGGCTGCCATTGGTCTGGAAAAGTATGCAAAAATGAAAAGAGAGAATGCTATAGCATTAGTAGGCATTCTATGGCTCGCATACATTTTCGTGGTACATCCGCTAATGATGATAAGGAGGTTAAGATGATACTCTTCTTATTTTCTCTCTTTTTTTTGATTAATACGCCCGATACCATCGTAGTTAGGTATGAAAATCTTTCAGAACTTGCTGAAAAATTTTCACCGACATATAAAGAGATAAAGTTTAACCAGAATGCTTCCGCCATCGGCTTTGCAGCTAACATTGCCAGTGCTATTGGAAGTGCAGATTTCTCAATTAACAAGAATGAAATTACTTACCAGAATCCCCCTGCTCCAATTTTGTCCCCACAATATGGGTCTACCCTTTCTTTAACTACCAGCATACTTGCTACAAATAACCTCTTTAGAGTGGTGGGCTCTTATCTCGATTTCAAAAATAGCATGTCTTCTCAAGAAGATGCAAAGCTCCAGTTCTTGCTGAATTTAAAAACCTTGTTTTTAAACACTCTAAAGTTGAAAAAGACCGTGGAAGCTTATGGGAAGGCGTTAGAGAGAAGCAAACTTTATTACGAACTTATTGTTGAACGGTATAAACTGGGAATGGTGTCCAAAACTGACTCTCTTAAGGGTGAAATAGAAATAAAAAACGCTGAGATAAATCTTCTAAATGCACAGAATGCCTATCAGAAAAGCCTCGAACAGCTAAAATCTTTGCTCGGTCTAAAGGACGATAGTTTTATTATTTTAGCGGATTACGAACCATCCCTGGACAGCTTCCAGGTTAGAGAGAGAGGATTTTACATAGAGAATGCATTGAAAAACAATCTCACAGTCAAAACCCTTTCGGCAATTATGAATTCAAGTCGAGTTAATTTGTTGTATTCAACTCTTTCCTTTGTTCCACAGATCTCCTTTGGAAAGACCTGGTATTACAGCGGTAAGGATTTGCCCAAAAGCCTCGAAGATTATAGTGAAAAAGAACAGTGGACAATACAGGCCTATATAAACCTTGTGAATTATCCCTTTGCTGTAGCTCAGAAGTCACAGCTTGAAAGGGCCTACACTTATAGGTACAAAAAGACGATACTGGACATAACAGCAAAGGTTAAGAGTGCCTACGAAGACCTCCTTTACAACGCAAAAACCTTTGAACTTGCAAGATTAAGGCTTGAACAGGCTAAGGCAGCCTATTCTCTTGCAAGTGAACAATACAAAGAGGGTTTAATTTCCCTTTTGCAATTAATGGACGCAGAGACAAGTTATCTGCAAAGTGAAGTTGGTCTTATAGAAGCAAAGTACAATTATTTAATAGCAATTGAAAACTTATCTTACCTTACAGGAATGGAGGTTGGTAAATGAAAACAAAAAGAATAGTTATTATTGCTGCAGTAATCACTGTGCTGGGAATTATAGTTGCTGCTAATATTATAAAAGCTGGCAAAAATACACCTACTGTTGAAGCTCAAATTGTAACAAGAGGACGAATTCAGGAAGTTGTCCGGGCAGATGGTGAAATTAAAGCAGAAAAACAGGTAGATATCGGGTCCGATATAATGGGGAGGATTGAGAAGATTTATGTTAAATTAGGCGATTACGTGAAAAAGGGGGATACCCTTTGCCTTATTGATAGGCAGTCTTACGAAGCAAAGGTCAACAGTTTAAAAATGAGTTTGAACGATTTACAAAATAAACTTGACAAAGCCCAAAAGGATTTTGAACGGATTAAGAGTCTATATGATAAGGGTCTTGTAGCCGAAACAGATTATGAAAACTCCAGACTTCAACTCGAAAGTTTAAAGGCCCAATATCAATCGACCTATTACTCTTTAAAAGACGCCGAATATCAACTAAGTAAGACAGTTATTACATCACCAATTACTGGAAAAGTGGTAAGCTTAAACAAAGAAGCAGGTGAAATAGTAGTGATGGGAACCGTTAACAATCCTGCAACCGTTATTATGACGATCGCTGAACTTTCGAAAATGAAGGTCAATGCCTATGTAGATGAGTCAGAAATTGTTAAAGTGAAAGAGGGACAACCCGTCAATATAAATGTTACTGCTTACCCTGATAAAAACTTCAAAGGAATTGTGCGGGCAATATCTGCCGCCCCTTATCAAGGGACCACTACATCTTCCGCGACCGGTGGAGTCCAGTATTCTGTTGAAATTGCCATAGTAGATACTGGAATATTGTACCCTGGAATGACTGCAACCTGTGAAATAATCACAAACAGAAGGGATTCAGTCCTTAAAGTACCTGTTCAGGCTCTTGGAAAAGAAAAAACTGGAGAAGATTATCTTTTTGTAATAAGAGGTGGAAAAGTTTATAAAACCCCTGTTAAACTCGGAATAATAGCATCTAACGAAGCGGAGATTGTAGAAGGACTTGCGGAGGGAGATACCATTGCCACGGGACCTTACACTGTTTTGCGGACTTTAAAAGATGGCCAAAAAGTTAAATTTGAAATAAGGGAAAAGTCTTTCGAAGGTAAAAAGCCTGGCAGAAGATTCGAGAGAAGACCATGAAGCCTTTAATAGAGCTAATTGACATTAAGAAAACCTATTTTCTTGACGAAGTGCCCGTTGAAGTTTTAAGGGGAATTTCTTTGGAAATAAAGGAAGGGGAATATATTTCCATAATGGGACCGTCTGGTTCTGGTAAATCCACTTTGATGCATATAATTGGTTGTCTTGATACCCCTACTTCGGGAATATATAATTTCGAAGGTGTTCCAGTCCATACCCTCGATGAGGACAAACTGGCTGAAATAAGAAAAAGAAAGGTTGGATTTGTATTTCAGAACTTCAATTTACTACCCAGATTTACTGCCGTCGAGAATGTCGAACTTCCAATGATATATGCAAAAGTTCCGCCGGCCGAAAGAAGGGCCAGAGCAATAAAATTGTTAGAAAGATTAGGTATAGGCCACAGGATTAATCACAAGCCCACAGAACTCTCAGGGGGCGAAAGGCAAAGGGTTGCTATTGCGAGGGCCTTAGCTAATGACCCCAAAATAATCCTTGCTGATGAGCCAACGGGAAACCTTGATTCAGTATCCGCTACTGAAATTCTGAATATTTTTGACGAATTACATAAAGATGGAAGAACAATCGTAGTTGTAACCCACGACTCTGAAGTGGCCAAAAGGGCCCAAAAAATAATAAGAATCCGTGACGGATTAATCGTAAAGGATTGATTCATTAAATTAAAAAGCCTTTAAACAGAGAGTTTTACCTTTCAAATTAGATGGACTAAGTTTGATTCTTATTCCAATTAGTTGTCAGATTGAACTTTTATGTGAAACACTGGGGCTTGGGATTCGTGGGAATACGTACTCTATCAAAATTAAGTTTACTTAAACGATCTTTTACTTTTGTTTTGATACCCATTTTAGGCTTTTTTCTTGTTGTAAGCCCTGTCGAGCTCCCTTTGTAACCTAATTGCGACCTGTGTTCATTTTATTACCTTTATATTACCTCTCAGACTTACTTACCTACTTTTTCCCTTTTAGCTTACACCCCAACTCTTAACACCCTGCCCACCACCTTCATCTGCGTCGATTTTGAAGAATAAAAAATGCAATTTGGTCTCCGTTTTATTGTTTTTCAAGAAGCTATCCCATTTCGAGTAGATTAATTTTGAGGAACGCCGAATTCTTGACTTATCAGATTTTCTCCGCTATTATTAAATAAAAGGAGTAAGATTATGCCTGAAGATTATCAGGAGGAACAAAGGATTGAGCCCGATTTATCAGCGGTGTATACTGGTACGGAGGCGCTGGAAAAGGCACCCGAAATTTATGGTGTAGAAACGGGTATTGAGGGGCTTGATGATCTATTTTATATAGTTGAATCCAGAAAGAATCGGCTGGAAAAGAAGTCTTTAAAAGGTATACCTGCTTACTCGGTAATGAATATCACAGGGGTTTCGGACACAGGAAAATCGCTTATAGTTGAGCAATTTACAGTATACAGAGCAAGCAAGGGCGACAAAGTGGCCTTCATAACAGTAGAATCTCCGGCAAATTTTGTTGTTGCCTCACTGAAATTAAGGGCTATGGCAATGGGGTTGAATTTTGACCAGTTTCAAGATAACATAATATTGATTGATGCTGCCTCTTCTACTCGAATCAGAGAGAATATACCAGACTTACTTGCAACTCTAACCTACGTGATAAAGACTTATAAAGTTAAGTTCACTGTTGTAGATTCAATTACCGGACTCTTTGAGAATAAGGAAATGATGGCTCGTGCAGTGGTGAGAAGAATGTATAACTACATGAAAAAGTGGTATCAAACTGCCCTTTTTGTATCGCAGAAAAGAAGTGGACATGAGGAACTGACGGCTGAGGCAGCTGGGGGATATGCTGTGGGGCACATAGTAGATGGAACGATGGTACTGGCAAAGGAATTAGTGGATTCGGTCTATAAAGCACGGTTATATAGAAAACCATTGGGTGACATTGTTAGATTATTTAGAATCGATGGATGCAGAATGTCGGGACATGATACAAGAACCCATTTTTTAGAAATTACAGATACAGGTTTGCTTATAATTAAGGAACCAATAGGAGGGTAACAATGGTGATAGAAATTACGGGGTTACCACAAGCAGAAATGAATGAAAAGGACCTTGAGTATCTTGTCAGTAGGGTCTTTTTCAAGTCTATAGACCTTCTTGGTGGACTAAATAAACTTGCGGAATTCAGGACTCTTACATGGCTTCCAAGCTTAGCAAGAGCAGCATACGTAATAGTTCTAAGAGATGAATATCTAAGAACGGAAGACGAAATAGCAAAAAGGGTTGGGCTTACGAGAAATACCGTTAGGAATATACTAAGAGCCGATCCAACCCTTGCCATGGAGAAGATCAAAAAGCTTGAAGAACTTGCCAAGGAAGAGATCAGGGAGATGAAGGTGCACACTGCTGGTGGGATAGCAAAACTCGCTTACAAGATGGTAAAAGAAGGGAATGATGCAGAAACTCTCGTTCAATATTATGGGTTGGCTGCTGAAGATGTGGCAAAGGCCCTTGATATACCGTGGGCATATGCTGTTCTTAAATGCACAAAAGGAATAAAATACCCAATCGAAGAAGGCTCTGTCCTCAAAGAGAGACTAACGGGCTTGAAGATTAAGAATCTTCCTTCTGAAGAGGTCATTGAAAAATTGCATTTCCCAATCAAAAATCCCGCGCACCTTTTACATGAGATAAAGCTTGTAATAAGCAGTATCGAAGGCAATTAATTAGAGCAGATTCTACAATTTGTAAGCTTTATAGATTTGTAAAAGTGTGACTAGTATTTATAACTTTGGCTTCTGTTTAAATGCTATTTTTTCTTAGTATCTCTATACTGTTGCTGGAATAGATAACGCTTTATCTTCATCGATGTTGTTTTGGGAAATTCTTCTTCACGAATAGTAAACTTCTTTACCCGTTTGTACTCAGCCAGATCATTGCAGTAGGTGTCAATTTCTCTGTCAATAAGTTTGTAAATATCGTCGATAGTTGGATTTTTGATGCCCTGCTCTTCGAAGTATTGCTGGACTGCTTCAAAGTTCGGGTATACTATAGCGTGAACCTCTTCTTTTTTGGTGTCGGGGTCGTAGGCACCAAGTACCAGAACCTCGGCAATGTATGGTGAGCGTAGAAGTGCAGTTTCAACCTCCTCAGGGTATACATTCTTTCCGCCAGCGGTTACGATTACATTTTTCCTCCTACCCGTAATATATACATAGCCATCCTTGTCGATATAGCCCAGGTCACCCGTAAGGAACCATCCGTCCTCGGTAAATACTTCTTTAGTGGCTTCCTCGTTTTTATAATATCCAGCCATTACCATAGGCCCCTTAACGGCGATTTCGCCGACTCCTTCTTCATTAGGTTCATAAATCTTAATCTCTGCATAAGGGACAGGTAAGCCTGCGCTATCGTTCTTAGGACAACAGATGGGATTCAGAGTTATAACAGGAGAAGTTTCAGAAAGACCATATCCCTGGAGAATCGGGAATCCCATTTCTTCGAGGGCCCTCGATACCCACCTGGGGAGGGCTGCACCACCAGAAATAAGATATCTCAAATTATCCATCCCAAGTTTTGCTCTAACACTTTTAAACAGTGCTTTGGAAGCTTTGCCTTTGAGAAAGGTATCCAGCGCCTTTGAAGTCCCTCTCAATCCGTTAAAGACAGCTTTTGTTAAAATGCCTGATTTCTCAATATTTTTGAAAATTCCTTCCACAATTTTCTCAAGCAGTAAAGGAACAACTAACATCGCGGTAGGTTTAACATACTTCATTTCTTCTATCATTACTTTAGACTTGAGTGAACTTGCGTATGCAATTGCGGCTCCTCCAGCTATTGGAACCACCAGTCCGCAAGTCTGTTCGTAGACGTGGTGAATTGGTAAAACAGAGAAGAAGGTATCGCCAGGCCCGTACTCAAGGCACTGATATAGAGAATCTACATCGGACATAATGTTTTTGTGTAAAAGCATTACACCCTTAGAAACTCCAGTTGTTCCTGATGTGTAAAGGATAACTGCAAGGTCTTCAAAGGCGACGTTTTCTTTAGGAATTCCAGTTTTGACTTTCTGAAAGATATCTTTAAGAGACACAATGTTAAATTTGTTGGGCTGTTTAGAAATAATGTATTTCAATGTCGGAACTTCTTTCTGTATTTCCAAGAGGTCCTCAAGGAATCTGTCCTGAGCGGTTATAAGCACTGCCTCTGAATCCTTCAAAATATATTTAATTTCAGGGGTTTTAAGGCGAGCGTCAACAGGAATAACCGTTAAACCCAACCAATGGTAAGCAAAATAAGTAATAGCCCAATAGGGAGAGTTATCTCCAATAATCGCTGCTTTGTTGCCTTTTTTAAGCCCAAGCTCTTCTTTTAAGTATTTAGCAAGACGGGTAACATGATCATACATCTCATCATATGTAAAAGTAATCCATTCATCCCCTTCCCTCATCATGAGAGCCATCCGGTCTTTATAAAGCCTATGAGACCTCTCAAACATTTCGGGGATGGTAAACCATCCGATACCCGGTCTAACAGTCGGAAATGCCATACTCACCTCCTCTATCAATTCTGAATTTTAAACGTCAAGTTTTAAAATGTCAAACATAGAGACGGAAATAGAATAAACAAGTAAATTGCCTTAAAATAGACAAATAATAAAGATGGTTGAGAAAATCCTTAAAGAGATAAGGAATCGATTTGGAATACCTGAAGAAGTTTTTTCTAAGTGGAAAATAGTTGAAGCTGGGGATTTGTGGATAATGTCTGAAGAGGCGTTCAAGTTTCCTATAAAGAATTTCTCCAGGAAAGGTATTAGGTTGGTGAGAGTATACCGTGATGGATACAAGCTAACGACAGCGGGAATACAGATTTTTGGTAAATATGCTACAAAAAATGTAATGGAAATAAGTGCTGAGCAGGTCAAAGACTATCTTGAGGGGAAAGACCTCTCAGTAGGTTCTTGCAATGCGGAAAATGGTCAAGTAATTATAAAATGCGGAGATGATTATTTGGGAAGCGGTCTATATGTCAACGGCAAGGTTAAAAATCAGTTACCAAAAGGGAGAAGGTGGTATTGAAAGAGAAGATAGTAATTCTTGATTTTGGGTCTCAGTATACTCAACTAATTGCCCGAAGAATAAGGGAAATCGGGACATATTCGGAAATTTTACCTTACTGGCTAACACCAAAGGATTTGGGTGACAACGTAAAGGGAATTATTCTTTCTGGGGGCCCTTCCAGTGTTTACGACGAAAATGCTCCGTTACCCTGCGAAGAGATATTTCGTTTAGGTATACCGATCCTTGGTATTTGCTATGGGCTTCAAGTAATAGCTCACCTTTTTGGTGGGAAGGTCGAGCCTGCTGAGAACAGAGAATATGGATTTCAGAAGTTGAAAATTATTAAAAATTCAGAACTTTTAGAAAATGTGAGAGACGGCGGCACAGTGTGGATGTCCCATGGAGATATAGTAAAGCAAATCCCAGAAGGTTTTGTTGTTACAGCATCCACAGAAAATTCCCCCTTCGCTGTTATAGAAAATCCCGAAAAGAAAATCTTTGGGGTTCAATTCCATCCAGAAGTAGCACACACTGAAGATGGCCTTGTCCTGCTTAGCAATTTTGTGAAAAAGATATGCGGTACATCGGCTACCTGGAACTTAGAGGATTACCTAACTTTACAGATCAAGAAAATCAGAGAGGAAGTCGGAGATTCCAAAGTACTCTTAGCCTTGTCGGGTGGGGTTGATTCCTCTGTCGTTGCCTATATGCTTTACAAGGCTATTGGCAATAACTATTACCCCATATTTGTCGATACAGGGCTTCTCAAAAAGGGAGAAAAAGAACGTATCCACAGATATTTTGGCCATAATCCCAATCTCAGAATTGTTGACGCATCTCACGAATTTTTCAACGCCCTCAAAGGTATTGAAGATCCTGAAAGAAAAAGGAAAATCATCGGTAAAAAGTTTATCGAAGTATTCGAAAATGAAGCTAAAAAGATAGGGATAAAATTCGAATACCTGGCTCAAGGCACCCTCTATCCTGATGTTATAGAATCCACATCGGTGGTAGGTCCCTCCGAGGTAATAAAGTCTCATCATAATGTGGGTGGGCTCCCTGAAAAGTTGCACCTTAAGCTAATTGAACCGCTTAGAGAGCTCTTTAAAGACGAAGTCAGAAAAATAGGCAAACTTTTGAATGTCCCCGACGAAATTTTACAGAGGCACCCTTTCCCAGGCCCTGGAATGGCCGTAAGGATTATCGGCGAAGTAACACCTGAGAAAGTAAAAATACTACAAGAAGCCGATTACTTGGTAGAAAGTATCATAAAGAAACACAAACTTTATAATGAAATCTGGCAAGCTTTCCCGGTTCTACTACCGGTAAAAACCGTTGGCGTCAAAGGAGACAAGAGAAGTTATGAAAACGTAATAGCTATAAGAGCGGTTGTCAGCGTTGATGGCATGACTGCCGATTGGTACAGGATGCCCTACAAAGTGCTTGCTGAAATTTCAACTAGCATCCTGAATAGTGTGCAGGGCGTAAATAGAGTTGTATATGATATTTCTACAAAGCCTCCTGCAACCATAGAATGGGAGTAGAAATGAGAATACTTATAATATCCGATATCCACGGAAATATTTATCCCCTTCAAAAGGTTTTAAAAACAGAAACTTATGACCTTATGATTTGTCTCGGGGATCTTGTGGATTATGGACCTTTTCCCGATGAAGTAACATCCATAATCAGAGAAAAGGCAAATTATTGTGTACTGGGGAACCACGATTACAGCTTTGCCTTTGACGACGATTGCCCCGGTACCACACCTGAGTTTCGCAAAATTACATATGAGATAAGAAATTACTTTAAATATAGACTTTCGCCAGAAAATATAGCCTTTCTTAAAACTCTTCCACTTACTAAGGAGGTTATGATTGAAGGCCAGTCTTTCCTATTGCTCCATTCTTCTGCCGAAGACCCCCTTGGTGACTATGTGACGTTTGATCAGGATCCAGAGATTATAAAAAAGAGGATGCTCCCAGATAAACTTGTAAATGTAATTCTTTACGGACACACCCACCAGTCTGGCATGTTAAAGATAAATAACGTTACAATCTTTAACCCCGGTAGTCTGGGTTTTCCAAGGGGAAAAGATAGGTACCCAAGCTATGCGATCTTAGAAAATGGGCAGTTTAAAATCCAATATGTTGAATATGATGTTTCAAAGATTGTCAGCGAATACAAGAAACATTCTGTTCCAGAGGAAATTATTCATAAGCTTATAGGAGCGAGAATATGACAAAAGTCATTGAGGTTGGTAATGTAAAAATAGGCGGAAACAATCCAATTGTCTTGATAGCAGGACCATGTGTGATTGAAAGCGAAGAGATAACTCTCAAGACCGCAGAGAGGATCAAAAAAATCACCGAGAAATTAAAAATACCATTCATATTCAAGTCCTCGTACGCTAAGGACAACAGATCCTCTGTAGAATACTACTATGGTCCTGGTGTCGAAAAGGGCATAAAAATCCTCGAAAAAGTAAAAAAAGAATTTAACATCCCCGTTTTATCTGATGTGCATTACCCTGATGAGGTACCGGTTGCTGCTGAAGTCCTTGATGTTATCCAGATTCCCGCCTTTCTATGCATGCAGACGAGGTTAACCTTAGAAATCGCAAAGACGGGAAAAGTGGTCAATGTGAAAAAGGGTCAATTTCTTGCTCCACAGGATATAAAAAATGTGGTAAAAAAAATTGAAAGTACGGGAAATACAAAAATCTTACTTACCGAAAGAGGAACCTTTTTTGGCTATCACAATCTCATTGTAGATATGCGATCAATGAAGATAATGCGGGATACCGGCTATCCGGTTATCTTTGACGTCACTCATACTGTAAGAGTTTATGGAATCCCCTCTAAGGACCCGAGAGGTGGAAATCCCGAATTTATATTCCCCCTTGCACGGGCAGGGGTTTCCATAGGCATTGACGGGATATTTATTGAAACACACCCAGAACCTCAGAATGCTTTATCAGATGCTTCAAGTATGCTGCCCCTTAATCAACTTGAATCGCTCCTCATACAGATCAAACGGATCGACGAGATGGTTAAGGAGTTTCTCCGCGAGGATTATCGCTGAGATAAAGGTGAATTATCCGGCCTTCTTTGACGAGCATCCCTGAGGGAGGCTCCGTTTTCCAAACATACTTACCTGAACCAACCATATTCCATTTAAGTTTTCTCTCACTCAGTATTTTTATGCTTTCTTCTACCTTAAGACCTGCTAAATATGGCACTTCAGTAGTTTTCCGCGAACCCACATATTTTTCAAGAATTACCCGGTCAACAAAAATAGCAAGTATTAGCGAATAAATTAGCAGGAATAGACCAGTAAAAAGGATCGTAAAAAAGATCTTGCCCACTTTGCTACTTTCGAATTTCTTAAAGGCTTCTTTAAATTTCATCCTCTTCTTCCTCACCACTCTCTACTTCCGTAGGTATCCAGTACATTTCTTCCTCAGTTTCATCCTCAAAAACAAGCTTTATTTTCTTTGTAATGTAGTTTACTTCCGTTACTATGCCAGGTCCTTTGTCAGTTTCAATAACGCTTCCCACCTCTGGAAATCTTGATTTAAGATCTCGATAGTATTCGAGTTCGTACCTTAAACAACATCTTAACCTTCCGCATATACCCGAAATCCTGTCGGGGGAGGCAAAGATGAACTGTTCCTTTGCAGTCTCGAGTGTGATCGAGGGGAGTTTATTTAGAAACCTTTTACAGCATATCTCAAATCCACAAACACCAACCCCACCCATAACCCTTGCAAGATCCCGCGCGCCTATCTGCTGAAATTCCACACGAACATGCAAAATTTTTGAAAGCGCTGCTGCGACCTTATCGAGTTTAACTTTTCTTTCAGCTGTATATGTGAAGGTGATTATCCCCTTGCCTACGTCGAAGTCTTCTTTAACAATCTTGATATCCCTTAGATTGTTCTCAAAAAGGAATCCTTTCGTTATTTTTTTCATTGTCGAGATAACTTCGTCGTTACCAGCAATCCTGAACCTATCCAATATTTTATCCGCAACCTTTTTGGAGAACCCCCTCACTTTTACCAAAATCTCCTCTTCTATTTCTGGATATTTCAAAAAGATATAGCTACCCGGGGAAAAATCCACATGATACGGCAATGCAACCACGTCAAATCCACCGCCAACTATCGAAATTTCAATAGAATTATTTTGTTCCCCTTTTCGAAGCTTTTGCAACTTTTTTCTCCTTCTTCTCTAACTCGTTTTTTATCTGCTTTATTGTATCTCTATATTTTGCAGCCTTTTCGAAGTCCAATAAACTGGCAGCCTTGAACATACGTCTTTCGAGTTCCTCTATGACCTCATATATGGTGAACATCGAGCGCAATTCAGCTACCTCTTTTTCGATATCATCTTCTTCCGTTCTCTTCATAATCCTCTCATCCGCCACAATGGTTGTCCTCATAATCTCTTCCGGAGTTTTCTTAATCGTTTGAGGTATAATATTATGTTCACGATTGTACGCCATTTGTATTTCCCTTCTTCGATTAGTCTCCTTAATTGCCCGCTCCATTGCTTCCGTCACCACATCAGCGTAAAGAACTACTCTACCGCAGGCATTTCGCGCTGCTCTTCCTGCCATTTGTATGAGTGCCGTCTCCGACCTTAAAAATCCCGTCTTATCTGCATCTGTAATAAGAACGAGGGATACCTCTGGGAGGTCAAGACCTTCCCTGAGCAGGTTTACACCTACAAGTACATCAAATTCTCCCAATCTTAGTCCCCTGATTATTTCTACTCTTTCTAAGGCATCAATCTCTGAGTGAAGGTATTTTACCCTAAACCCCAGCGAAGTAAGATACTCTGCGAGATCTTCTGCTGTTCTTTTTGTGATTGTCGATATCAATACCCTTTCTCCACGTTCTACCACATTCCTAATCTCTTCGATCATGTCCTCTACTTGATTGGATGATGGCTTTACTACTATTTCCGGATCTACGAGGCCAGTGGGTCTGATAATTTGTTCAACTACTATCCCGTTGGATTTCTTAATTTCGTACTCAGCGGGGGTTGCGGAAACAAATAAGACCTTATCCCAAAGCTCTTCAATTTCTTCAAACTTTAATGGTCTGTTGTCCAGGGCACTGGGCAGTCTGAATCCATACTCAACGAGGGTTTCTTTCCTCGATCTATCACCATTGTACATAGCCATAAGCTGAGGTATTGTAACATGGGATTCGTCAATTATTGTTAAATACTCGTCAGGGAAGTAATCAATAAGACAGAAAGGTCTTTCACCTGGTTTTCTGCCTGATAAGTGCCTGGAATAGTTTTCAATCCCCGGACAATACCCAACCTCTCTCAGCATCTCAAGGTCAAACTTCGTTCTCCTTTCCAATCTCTGAGCTTCCAGTATCTTTCCCTGCCTGTAAAGTTCTTCAAGCCTTTCTTCAAGTTCTTGCTTTATTGACTCAATTGCCCTCTCAAGCTTGCTTTTGGTTGTAACCCAATGTCCTGCAGGATAAATGACGATTTTATCCCTTACTTCCAGTACCTTGTTGGTCAGGATATCAACTATTTTTATGGAATCAATGGTCTTTTCAGGAACTTCAATCCTCACAATATAATCTTCGTATGCCGGCACAATATCTATCCTTCCACCCCTCACTCTAAAGTTTCCTCTCCTCAAATCTACGTCGTTTCGTGTATATTGAAGGTCTATAAGCCTTTCGACCAGGTCCCTTATGTTAATCTCCTGTCCTTTCTCTAAAACCAGGTAAAGTTCTAACACATCTTCAGGATCACCAAGTCCATAAATCGCCGAAACACTGGCTACTACGATCACATCGTCTCTGGAAAGCAAAGAAGAAGTTGTTCTCAATCTTAAACGTTCAATGTCTTCATTGATATCAGCCTCTTTTTCAATATAGGTGTCGGTTTCTGGGATATACGCCTCAGGTAGGTAATAGTCATAATAAGAGATGAAATATTCAACGGCATTGTGAGGGAACAAGCTTTTAAATTCTCCGAATAATTGTGCTGCGAGTGTTTTATTGTGTGAAATCACAAGAGTTGGAAGGCCCAACTCTTTTATGACATGAGCCATGGTAAAGGTTTTACCAGAACCCGTTACTCCTAAAAGAACTTGATACTTTGCCCCTTGTCTAAAATTTTCGACAATCTCCTTTATGGCCTTCGGCTGATCACCCTTCGGCACCAGGTTCGTAACAAGTTCAAACTTTGCCATATTAAAATTTTAAGGCATTTTCCTCTAAAAATCAATGGTTTTGAAGTTTTGAATTACAGGCAAAGTGAGTTAAAATTAAGTTTTAAAAAGGGGGATTTGATGCTTTTGCTACTTCTTATTGCAAACTATTGGTTTATGCCTCACAAGAACTATGACCTTTATCGGGAAGTAAGGCTTTTACCAAACTTTTATCAAAAAGAGGCCAGAGTTCAAAGTGTATTTTCAAGATTTAGATTAACAAATCCTGAATTTCATCCCCAGCTTCAGAAGGTAAAAAAATATGCTAAATTCCGCAAAGATAAACAGCAAATTGTAATGAGGGTTCTGGCTCTAAGAGTCGAATTTGAAGAGGAAAATCCAGATGATCCAAGGACTACAGGTAATGGCCTTTTTAGAAATAATTCGAATGGACAAGATCCTATTCTTGGTTTAGATTGTAATGGACGACCCTATTACAATCCCTATTACGATCCGCCACACGATTGGACCTATTTCAATAATCAGATGCGGGCCCTTGCCTCTTATGTATACGCAGCCACCTACGGCAAGGTAAGGCTTGAATGGATAGTGAAACCCGATTCGGGCTTGCCTCCTTATAAAGTGCCCCATCCCATTTCTTATTATGGGGACCCCAATAATATGGAGCTCGGTCTCGTGACCTTCGTGAGGGATGCTTTTAGAAGTGCAGACGAAGACCCCTCTATTTCTTTTGAAGACCTCGATAGAAACGGTGTTAAAGATTACCTCGAAGGTGTATGGGTTAGATATATAATCTTTCACGCAGGTTCTGCATGGCAAACCGATATCCTTGGAGACTCCCCTTACGACCTTGCTGCGGTAACCATACCGCCCGGGGCACTGGAGTATTACTTCGGGAGGGGCTATCTTGTGCTTAACGGGGGAGTTGATACAGTTTACGATGCCTGTATATTACCTGAAACTATGTCACAGGACGGGTTGGAAATTAGGTTGCAGGGCACCTTATTCCACGAAAGTGGGCATAATCTATTTTTATTACCCGACCTTTATGACACCTATGGAAGGGGCGCAGGCATTGGTGCCTTTGGAATAATGACAACGGGGCCTTACCTTGAAGCAGAAGGGGTCCCTTCAGGGATCATACCTCCTCTCCCCAACGCATGGGAGAGAACATTCATGGATTTCATTCTGAAGGTTATCTATGGAGAGGGCTTCCTAGATAATAATGTAGTGGTTACGGTAGAACCGGGACAAGTATTTCAGGAAGTAAGCCTCTATCCCCTTCAGATACCTGTTGATTCCTTTGTAATGGAGAAACAGCGCTCAGGTCTCTACTACGTTTATGGGAACTTTTTAGAAAATCCATACTCAAAGCCGAGGATTGTAAAAATCCCAATAAATTCAAAAGAGTACTTTTTAATACAAAATTTGGAGACCAACATTGGGTCTAATGATTTTGTAAACTGTGGGGACACCATAAAGGTATCTGGAAGATGGAGTAACGGCGTTGTCGTTGATTTCAGGGGTGAAAATGATTATCTATTACCAGGTGATGGACTCCTGGTCTTTCACATTGATGATCAGATTATCTGGAATAACTACGCAACAAACACTGTGAATGCAGTTAGACCTATGGGGGTATATATTCTCGAGGCTGATCATGTCCAGGATTTTCAGCGATTCAACTGGGACTTCACTCCTTATTCTTACTGCTGGTTTGGAAGCCCTTACGACCTGTATTTTGAAGGAAACAATACCCTAATTTCCTCTACAACACTCCCCTCCTCTGTTGACAACCAGGGCAATAAAACATATATCGAAATCTTTGACATTTCCCCCAAAGGATACGAGATGAAGTTTAAAGTGAGGCTTGAAAAAAACCTTCCACCCTTCCCTGTTAGAATTGGATACAGTGTTGTGGATTCCAACTCTTCCCGAATGGTTATCGATGAACCTTATGAAAGTTACCTCGAAGGGAAGGATACTTTGCTCATCGCTTTGCAAAATATATACAGAAAATCAATTAACCTTTCTACCCTTGACACCACTGTAATAGATTCCTTTGGATTGGTTTCTGTTGTTAACTACAGTGGTCTCGTGATCCAGACGGACACTTTGAAAAATACGCGCTTTATAAAAGAGCCGGCCATCGGAGATATTAACGACGATGGATATTTAGATTTTCTTTGTGCAGCGGATAAACGAAGATTAATTCTTTACACTACAAAAGATGCTGATGGCAATGGAAGACCTGATATGTTGTTTAGCAAGGTATTGCCCGAAGAAATAGTTAGCGTGCCATCATTTTTTACCTTCAATGGCCAGAAAGTCTTAGGTGTTGGGCTCTTTGACAACAAATACTATATTCTTCGTTCCAATGGTGATACCCTTTTTGTTTTGAATACAGGTGCCCCCGCTCAAAATGTACCAGCCACGAATGGTTCGATTCTATTCTACCAATCTGTAGATGGTAGGCTGCTTATCCTAACTGACAGATTTGATGTTTACACAGTCGGTACTTCTAATTTGACTTCTTCGGCATGCTCGCCCGTTTTAGTTTACGATTCTACAAGCGGAGGTTATAAAGTAATATCTGTAAACGGTCTCGGCTATCTTACTATCTATAATGAACGGGGTGCCACTATCAATACACGCAAAATCGCCGAAAAACCCCTCCATGGCATTGCAATTGGAGACATTGATGCCGATGGAAATGAGGATATCGTTTATGTAACGGAAAAGTATCTTGTGGCTACTAACAAAGAGCTGGCGCTCATTAGTAAGTTCCCAGTTAGAATCGACTCTACAACAACTTTTCAACCGTTATTGGCGGACGTAGATGGTGATGGTTTCGAGGAAATTATATTGCCCACAGATAAAGGTATACACCTTTATGGTTACTTGCAAAGTGATTCTTTGAACTACTATCCTGTCTCAAAGGGGCTTAACTCTTCGCCATTCATAGAAGACATAAATAAAGACAATAAACCTGAGCTCATGTACATCACTGCAGATGGCTATATCTATGCCTATCCATTACCCACCCTGCGGAGCTCATGGAGACATTATGGTCACACATCGGAACATAATCCATTTATATCCTTACCTACTGAGGCCAATCTGCCTCCCGCCGAAAACGAGCTGGTTTCCCTTATTTACGTTTACCCTAATCCTGTTTTTGTTCCATACATTACTTTCCGATTTAAAGCGCTAAAAGGTGGGAAAGTTGATGTCAAGATCTATGACTTCTCCGGGAAAAAGGTCAAGGAAGCAAGTTTTGTTTTTAATGGCGAGGTTGTTGAAGAAAAACCCATTTATGTGGGAGACCTTGGAACTGACATTTATACATTAAAGGCGATTTTTGATATCAATGGTAAATCTGTGACCAAAAAGATAAGGTTTATTGTAGGTAAGAAAAAGGAGTGAAAGAGAATGGCCATAAAGAAAGTAGGTCTATTAACTGGGGGCGGTGATGCTCCCGGCATGAATGCGTGCCTTAGATTTTTAATCAAAGGCCTTATTGACGAGAACTACGAGGTTTTTGGCATCTACAAGGGCTTCAAAGGTATAATTGAAAAGAATTACCAGAAACTCTCTAAAAAAGATGCGGGTGGTATAATTCAAAAAGGTGGGACTATTCTTGGTACTTCGAGATATCCTGATTTCGTAAAGAAAGAAGTTCAAAAGATGGCGGTAAAAAATCTCGAGGAAATGGGAATAGATGCAATCATAATTGTTGGCGGAGAAGGTTCTATGCACGGAGCACACGCGCTAAGTCAAATGGGTATGAAGGTCATCGGGATACCTGCCTCAATTGATAATGACATCTATGGAACCGATGAGACCATCGGCGCAGACACAGCACTAAATACCATTGTAAAATCCGTTGATATAATAAAGGATACCGCGTCTTCCCTTGACCGAGCTTTTATCATAGAGGTAATGGGGCACACTTCAGGCTACTTGGCTCTAAATTCCTCTGTTACAACCGGAGCAGAGGCTTGCTTCATACCGGAATACGAAACAGATATTGATGAAGTAGTAAAGAGGTTGAACCAGAGATTCATTGAAGGTAGATCCAATTCCATTATCATTGTAGCTGAAGGATACAGCTCAGGTTACAAGGTCAAGGAATTGCTTGAAAAGAAAGGGGTAAAATATGAGTTGAGGGTCACCGTTTTAGGCCACCTGCAAAGGGGAGGTTCTCCTACTTTCAGAGATAGGAAGCTTGCTCTTGAATTTGCAGCTCACGCCATCGAGTTAATTAAAAAAGAAAAATTTGGGGTTATGGTCGCGAAAAAGGATAGCTTAGTTACTGAAATTCCACTCGAAGAAGTGGTCTCTCATAAGAAAACCCTCGACGAATCCCTGCTAAAAATGATGGATACTATAAAGTGGGAGGATTAAAATGCCACTTTTATCAATGAAAGACCTTCTTTTAGAAGCAGACAGACAGGGTTATGCCGTTGGGGCTTTCAACATAAATAACATGGAGTTTTTCCAAGCAATCATGGAAGCTGCTGAAGAAGAGAGATCACCGGTTATTATCGCCGTTTCTGAGGGCGCTATTAATTATGCGGGGATAGAGTTCATTGAGGCCATTGTAAATGCAGGGGTGAAAAGGTATAAAGTACCCTTTGCTCTCCATCTTGACCACGGTAAGGATTTTCAAAAAATCCTTCTTGCAATCAGGCATGGTTTTACATCAATTATGATTGATGCTTCTGACAAGCCCTTCGAAGAAAATGTTAGAATTACCCAGGAAGTAATTAAAATTGCAAGACCACTCAATATTACTGTTGAAGCAGAACTCGGGCGCCTACTGGGAAAGGAGGAAGAGGTCGAAAGTAAAGTAGCAATTTACACCGAACCTGAAGATGCAGTTAAATTTGTTGAACTGACAAATTGTGATGCCCTTGCCATCGCTTGTGGAACATCCCATGGGGCCTATAAATTTAAAGGTGAACCTAAGCTGGATATTGAAAGAATCAAAAAAATCAAAGAGCTCGTGAAGATCCCTTTAGTTTTACATGGCGCCTCTGGAGTATCTGAGGAAATGGTAAATGAGGCCAATTCCCTCGGTTTTAACCTTTCAGGAGCGAAGGGCGTACCGGATCACGAAATAAAGCTCGCCATTACAGCGGGGATAAGAAAAATTAACATCGATACCGACCTAAGAATCAGCTACCTCATAGGATTTATGAAAAAGATCAAAGAAAATCCTTCGGATATTGACCCAAGAACTCATCTAAAAGAGGCAAGGCTAAGAGTTAAAGAAAAAGTTAAAGAAAAAATCAGGTTGTTTGGCTCTCAGGGAAAGGCTTAAATCTGTCATGGATTTATTCCTTGGATTAAATGAAAAACAAAGAGAAGCTGTTACCGTTGAAGGTGGACCAGTTCTTGTAATTGCAGGTGCAGGCTCGGGTAAAACGAAAGTTCTAACACATAGGGTCGCCTATTTAATAGGCGTTAAGGGAATTCCTCCTCATAGGATATTTGTTGCTACCTTTACCAATAAAGCGGCTGATGAGATGAAGGAAAGAATAAGAAACCTTATTGGCTCCGATATAAGAGACCTTTGGATAGGTACTTTTCATTCGCTTTGTGCACGCATTCTTAGGCAGGAGATTGAGAGACTTGGAACTTACACACGATACTTTACAATCTTGGATCGAGAAGATCAGAAGAAGATTTTAAAAGAGGTCCTGGGCGAGATCGGCGAAGAAAGCTCGAAACTCGAAAGTTTAGCAGAAAGCATCTCCCGTTATAAGACAGGTTTATTTGAAGCGGAAGATCAATATTTTTTAACCCTCTTCAAACACTATTCGAGAAAATTACTGGAATACAATGCCCTTGATTTCGATGACCTTCTCCTTCTTCCCTTGAGGATCTTTAAGGAATTTCCAGAAGTTCTTGAATACTACTCAACTAAATTTCAGCATGTTCTGGTAGATGAGTACCAGGATACAAACCATTTGCAGTATTTACTCATAAAGGCCCTATCTCATATTCACAGAAACGTTTTTGTTGTCGGAGATGAAGACCAGTCTATTTACTCCTTCAGAGGAGCAGACATACAAAATATTCTCAATTTTGAAAAGGATTTCCCTGATTGCAAAATTATAAAACTGGAACAAAACTACCGAAGCACTCAAAAAATATTACACGCAGCCTCCACCGTGATTAAAAACAATAGATACAGAATCGGAAAAACCTTATGGACTTCAAACCCACCAGGAGAAAATCTTGTTATAATAGAGACAGAAGACGAGGATGAGGAGGCACAAAAAGTGGTTGAAATAATTAGGGCTTCAAAACGTCCTTTTGGTGACTTTCTTATCCTTTACAGAATAAATGCCCAATCAAGGTCACTGGAATCTGCACTTCAGAGAAACGGAATTAATTATAAGATCGTTGGTGGAATAAAGTTCTACGAAAGAAAAGAGATAAAAGATATACTCGCATACCTAAAATTTCTTGTCAACCCAAAGGACGATATCTCCCTCGAGAGAATATTAAACGTTCCACCACGGGGAATAGGTCCGGAGACCATTAAAGTTCTAAAGGAAAAATCTCATGAACTCGGCTTACCACTCTTTGAAATTATTAAAAACCATCAGGAAATTTCACTGAATTCGAGGATTCACAGGGCTTTAGACAATTTTCTTGGCTTAATCACCGCCCTGGAGTCAAAGGTTTCGGAACTTAGTGCTTACGAAATGGTTACCTTTCTGGTGGACGAAATTCGTTATTATGATTACCTTCTTAGATCTACCGAACCTGAAAAGGCTCAGGAAAAGATAGAAAATGTTAGGGAACTAATTGGGGAGATTAAGAAGTTTTCTGAAGAAAACTCAAAGAGTGTAATGGATTACGTGCTTCAGATCTCCCTGCGCTCCGATATCGATGATTATAATGCATCCCCTGATTTTGTTACGTTAATGACGGTACACAATGCAAAAGGTTTAGAATTTCCAGTAGTTATAATTACCGGATTAGAAGAGTCAATTTTCCCTCACTATAGATCAAAAGATAACCCCCTCGAACTTGAAGAAGAAAGGAGGCTTTTTCATGTTGCCTTGACAAGGGCTAAAGAAAAGGTATATATTACCTTTACAAAGAATAGATACTTGCGCAAGGGTTTCCTCGAACCATCAAGGTTTATTTATGAACTGCCAGAAGAAGTAATTGATTACGTCGGAAAGTCAGAGGCTGAAACTGTCATAGAAAAATACCATTTTAAAGAAAAAAAGAGAGGTGAATTTGAACCTGGTGACTTAGTGCATCATCAAGTTTTTGGCATGGGTAAGGTAGTAGAAGTCTATGAGGATAAAATCAAAGTGAACTTTTTTAAGGTTGGTTTAAAAACATTGGTGATCGAGTATGCAAAACTTGAGAGAGTGGAATAAAAGTCTATTTCTGAAAATAAACTGGGCGGATGTCGCCGTCATTACCCTCGGGACACTCATTACCTCCGTTGGGATCGTTCTATTCCTGGCACCTAACAAGATCGCAGCAGGTGGGGTGTCAGGTATAAGCATTATATTATTTCACCTTTTCCACTTTCCAATAGGACTCACAATGCTCATAATAAATGCTATTCTGTTTGTAATCGCCTTTGTACTCCTTGGAAGTGAATTCGGATTGAAAAGCATTTATGCCACAGTCATGCTAAGTGTATTCGTCGATTTACTGGAGTACCTTCTTCCAAAGTCCTTGTATATTAATGACCTTGTGATAGCAACACTCTTTGGTGATCTCTTAACGGGATTTGGGATTGCCCTGGTCGTTTCGAGGGGGGCTTCCACCGGTGGAACCGATATTGTGGCAATGATCATTAAGAAATACACCAACATCGATATGGGAAAAGCTCTTATGGTAATAGATTTCACTATCACTCTCTTTGCAGGAATCTTCTTTGGTAAGATAATTGGGATGTATTCGCTCCTCGCCGTCATTATAAATACGAACACCATTGATTACGTTCTTGAAGGTATAACTACGTCCTTCCAGGCCTTCATAATATCAAAGGAGCACGAGGCCATTAAAGAAAGGATATTAAAGGAGATAGGACGAGGAGTAACTTTGATAAGAGCGATAGGTGGTTTTACCGGTGAAGAGCGACTTGCCCTATGGGTTATTTTAAAATCTCCAAGGGAAATAGTGAAACTTAAGGAGATAGTTAAAGAAGAGGACCCCACGGCCTTTGTTACAATAACTCACGTCCGTGAGGTCCTCGGAAAGGGATTTAAAAGAATTTCAAGTTCATTCTAAAAAGGCCTGATTCCGAGCCATTTGTTCAATAAGAAATCAAGTCTCCCTACAAGTAAGGAGAACCTCGCCATTACCGTATAACCGAAGGAGGCACCGAATCCAAGCATCAACAAGAATAGCCCCACCTTGGAAATCTGTTTTACGCCCGGCCTATCATGGGGAATTGAGAAGTAGAAATAGACCAGTACAGAAACTACTCCTACGAACAGAATCAAAGCATTGATCCAACTTATTAAATTAGGGTAAGGAGGTCTCAAAATTGAACTTTTGCTCTGCTCTATTATGTAAGTTTGAATAGTTAAAGGAATACTTAAACCCGAACCAATACCGAGTAGAACAGCCATGGGCCACCTTATCATATAGGAAATCTTTGGGAAAGCCGAAGTGAGATAAAGAAGTCCGAGAACAAATGGTATTATGAAAATGAATTGCTTCTCTTGAAATAGGGGAACCCACACATTAGGATAAAAGGCATTTTTATAAACCACCACAAGTCCGTACCCTGTAGCAAGCCCAACGAATAAGTGCTCGGCCATCCTGAAGAGTGGATTATCCTTATACAAAAAAGTGAAAATTGCTAAAGTGAGCAAAGCCTGAATCCATATCCAAAGGTTTGTCGAAATGTGCATGTTACTTCCTCCTCCTTGATAAAAAGTAACCTATGTTGCCAATTATTATGAACAAGATAATGAGTAATTGCCCTATTGAATTAGCATCCATCATCCTGATCGCTGAAGTAGAAAATTTACCTATTCCTTTCTCTTTCAAAATGCGATTAACGGCATCTTCGTATTCGGCTGCTGCTTTCATCCCAGCCAGCATGCCTATAAACTGGCCCGCCTGTATATATGGATAAAAATCACCTGCGCTAACACCAGTTACTGCTGCTGCAACTTTAACCCCGTATTTTGTATAAGCATAAACTGCCCATGTAGCAGGAATTGCTGATCCACTAAAACTTATAACTAAGGCAATATCTCTATAATTTTTTACAGGCTTTAGAGCGTAAATATCTGTGGTCTTAGTTCCAAAGTAATCTGTCTTATAAACGCTTTTAATGTCTTCTCCAAGCCCTAAAATCACTACAGCACCACCAGCTTGGTAGCCTAAGAAGACATAGTCAGTATCTCGACGAGCCCCAAGAACTCTCTCGGCTTCGGTAAAGGCATCCAGTGCTAAGCCGGCTCCTTGAACTCCTAAGGTCATGCCGATAGGAATTACCCCTCTTAGGATACAGTGTTTTACAACGGCCTTATACATTGGGTGTACTTCAGGAGCAACCGAGGGATCATAATCAGCGGACAAGATAACATAAGAGCCTTTGGGAAGAGTATCTATATATTCAAATACCCTCTTCACCTGGGGTGACATTTTTTGAGGGAAATGCGGTGGGAAGATTAAAGGAATTATGAGTCCAATTAAAATCACAAGATAAATGTATTTTCTGTCAATCTTGCTAAGTTTAATAAAGAAATCCCTTACTGACATATCAACCTCCTACCCAGTTTCTTTCAATTCCAAGGATTATTTTGATGGAAGTTGCTACCACTCCAAGTCCAACGCCAATCATAATACCCCTCTTAGAAGCCAAATTGGGGACAGCCATAATCCATTCAACTATTTCATTCATCTTTGGAACATAGTTACCTATGGTAGTTGTTCCGAAGATTATTATAAAAGCAGTAATCATAAGGACCGTCGCTTCAACTCCCCTAATCCTGAATGCCCTATATGCCGCAGAGGACATGTAGAAGGCGAGCAAGGAAAAGGTCGTTGCCTGCAAAGGCACCATCATGTTATTATACATTTTCTGGAAGAGGGAATCGGAACCTGTACCGCCAATAAAGCCGATTAACACCATTGCTGCAAAAGATAGAATGGCTACCAAACTGTAGGGGGCGTAATTCTTGTCTTTGAGTCTTCTCGAATGGAACCTTAAAAAGCTAACTATAGCCATTATGTAAGCCATTGAAGCTATTGCTCGGTCCCACATAAGTGAGTTGTCATATATAGTCTGAGATATCGGGTGCGGTACGAAATACTGTAAGGTCATAATAATACCTATTATGAAAACAAGGGCCAAAGGTATTTTCTTTTCTAATAAAGGTCTCATCTCATAACCTCCTTAGAACAAACCTAAGGTGATATTCACTTTAAAAAGGCTTAATATACTTAGCAAAACCATGACGACAACCAGAAGTAACTTAGCGAGGTCCTGGGCTTTAATAGTACCTGTGAGAAGAGGTTCCCTTGATAAATATGCGCTTGCTGCGTAAAGCTCCTCACCGATTAGTGTATAGTCACAGGTAACGACAAAGAATGGCAACTGAGCAACCGAATCCGTACCTGCAACCTGAATAGCCCCCGTTGAGGCGCCAGTTTCGGATAGAATTAGGGATTCCGCATAGTAATATCCCATAAAGAAGTTAGTAGCACTTTGCTCCCTTACCATCCTTGCAGCAACATGGGCTGCGTAACCAAACTGGCTATCAGTGGCAAAATAAACATCATCAGGATTAAATAAGTCTGGCCTGCCAATCGTTGTGTATGCTTCCTTCACTATTTCTCTCGCTATGGTGTAAACGACGGGGTCGTAACATGGTACGACTATTCTTGTCTCAAATTGACCTGCCCTCTTCGTCACATGCGAGAGAATATTGAGGGCTGCAATGGTAGCAATATCTGAAATGCCCGTCAATCCGTTTACATAAATTATAGGCCTACCCATTTCCGTGGCACGTCCAATTGCCTCATTCACAGCCTCTAATCCCGCTATTGGTCGTAGATAAAGCGGTTTGTTTGCCCTTGCCTGTGCAATGTAATAAATCATAATAATTGTAAATAGCATCATTGCTATAAATAGCGGGAGTTTGTCCTTGTCAAACCACTTTGCGGTAGGCCTGGTATATTCACTCCACTCACTTTCAAAGATGAGATTCCCATTGGAATAAGCAAGGATCTTATACCGGTAATCCTTTTTGTGGCTGAGGCTATTATCTGTATACGCCTTTAGAAATGGTAAAATATCTAAAGTATCAATCTTTCCATCGCTACATTTTCTCACAAGATTTAGAGTAGTAATTTGAGGTCGAATTGTATCAGGTATATCCAGTACTATAGTGAGTTTTTTACCTGTTCCATCAGGGCTAAAGACCCTTGGTGGTGACAGGAATAGCATAAAAAGGATAGTTTTTAAAAGCATTGCCACCTCCTTCGCATATTAGGATTAATTTTAAACTAAAAACCTTCTACTGCAAAATACAAATTATGCAAACTTGCAGGGATTAGAAGTTTCTTGTGATTTTAGTACTTCTTCAAAATTAAGTCTACTTGAAAGATCATCTATTGTAGTTCTGATGCCCATTCGAGGCTCCTTTTCTTGTTGTAAGCCCTGTCAAGCTCGCTTTGCAACATGATTATCGCTTGTGTTAATTTTACTATCTTTATGTTATCCCTCAAACTCTCAATTCTCCTTTTTACTTCTTTACATAAGCTTTCAACTCTTAACTCCACCCGTTTAACGGCGTTTCTATCTCATATCCACTTTACCTTTCTCTCCGTTTATTTTGTGTTTCTCGCTACCTTCATTTGCTATGACTACATTGCGTTCCTCCTTGTTTGAAGAATAAAAAATGCAGTATGGTCGCCGTTTTATTACTTTGTTATTTTTGAAGAAACAATCCAATTTCGATTAGATTAATTTTGAGGAACGCTGTTTTTTTTGACTGTTTTAATAACCGAAGGTATAATTTTAACAATGCAATTTCTGATATACTTAGTTCAAAAATGTTCAGCAAAAATGCAAACTAATACAACCACAGAGGTAAAAACACAGGAGAGGTATTATGGAGGATAAACTAAATTTTATTAGAACCAGCGAAAAAAGTCCGAGCTCACTGATTCCACTCCTCCAAAAAACTCAGGAAACATTTGGATACTTGCCAAAAGAGGCTCTGGAGGAAATTTCGCGTCATCTTGAAATTCCCCTTACAAGGGTATTAGGAGTGGCAACTTTCTACGCTCAATTCCGCTTTGAACCCTTAGGTAAGTATGTTATCAAAATCTGTCACGGAACAGCATGTCATGTGAATGGTGCTGAAAATATTGCACAAGCGCTTCGTGAGGAGACAGGCATCGATGAAGGACAAACAACTCCTGATGGACTTATAACGATCGAAAGAGTCGCGTGTTTGGGATGTTGCAGTTTGGCTCCGGTTATTATGATTAACGATAAAGTTTATGGTAAGCTTAACGGCGAAGCTGTCAGAAAGTTAATTAGAAAATTAAAGAAAGGAGAGCTTAATGATTAAGGCAATTGCTGTTGGTATGAATTCATGTGGAATTGCTGCAGGGGCAAAGGAAACATTTAATGCCCTTCAGAGGTTTTTAAAAGAGAAAAATATCAATATTCCTCTGAAGGTAACAGGGTGCGTTGGAATGTGCTATAGAGAACCTTTGGTCGATATTATATACGAAGATACTATCATTACTTACGGGAATTTGACTCAAGAAAAAGTTGAAAAACTGATTGATTCTCATATTATAAACAATGTACCCATTCAAGAATGGATAGTCAAAACCGATAAAATCAATGGTACAAAAATCCTTGAAACTTGGGATGTTGATGGTTTCTTTGCTATGCAAAAGAAAATTGTTCTTGAAAATTCAGGATACATAGACCCTGAAAATATTGATGAGTATATTGCAAGGGATGGGTATGAAGCATTGAGAATCGCCCTAAAGCATAAACCTGAAGAGATAATAGAAATCATTGAAAAATCAGGGCTTCGTGGCCGTGGAGGCGCGGGGTTTCCAACGGGTTTAAAATGGAAATTTACCCGAGAAGCACCAGGAGAAAAGAAATACGTAGTATGTAATGCTGATGAGGGCGATCCTGGTGCTTTTATGGACAGAAACGTTTTAGAGGGAGACCCACACAGAGTTTTAGAAGGAATGATCATTGGGGCCTATGCAATTGGTGCCAGTGAAGGATACATTTACGTGCGTGCTGAATATCCGCTTGCAATTAAGAGACTTAAAATAGCAATTGCTCAGGCAAGAGAAAAAGGGTTCCTTGGTGAAAATATTTTGGGAAGTAATTTCTCATTCGATATAAAAATAAAAGAAGGTGCTGGCGCCTTTGTTTGTGGAGAGGAAACAGCTTTAATAGCCTCTATTGAAGGAAAACGGGGAATGCCAAGGCCAAGACCACCATTCCCTGCTCAGAAGGGACTCTTTGGCAAACCGACAAACATAAACAATGTTGAAACGTGGGCAAATGTTCCTTGGATAATAAGACATGGACCAGAGGCTTTCGCTTCAATTGGAACTGAAAAGAGCAAGGGAACTAAAGTTTTTGCTTTGGCTGGGAAAATCTCCAGGGGCGGTAATGTAGAGGTCCCCATGGGACTCTCTTTACGCGATATCCTGGTAAAGATCGGTGGAGGGACGAAAACAGGAAAACCAATCAAAGCAGTCCAACTCGGCGGGCCTTCAGGTGGTTGTATTCCCGAACAAATGCTTGATATTCCAGTCGATTACGAGTCTATAAACAAAACGGGAGCGATCATGGGTTCAGGTGGGATGGTGGTGATGGATGCTGACACATGTATGGTTGATGTTGCTAAATTCTTTCTGGATTTTACAGTCAAAGAGTCGTGTGGGAAATGTACCTTCTGCAGGCTTGGAACAATGAGAATGTGGGAAATTCTTGATAAGATTTCAAAGGGAAATGGTGTTTTAGAAGACCTTGAAAATCTTGAAAAATTGGCATACGAAGTGAAAGCTGGTTCCCTCTGTGGCCTGGGTCAAACTGCTCCGAATCCCGTACTCACAACCCTTAGATACTTTAAGCACGAGTATATAGAACACGTGGTTGATAAAAAGTGTCGTGCTAAGGTATGTAAGCCTTTAATTGCTTATCGAATAATTACCGACAAATGCACCGGTTGTACAGCCTGTGCAAGATATTGCCCTGTTAAAGCAATCACAGGGGAGGTTAGAAAACCCCATTACATAAACCAGGATATTTGTATCAAGTGTGGTACTTGTTATGAAGTGTGCAGGTTCAACGCAATAGAGATTGTAGATGCTTTCCAGGGAGTGAAAAATGAGCAAAATTAAACTTAACAATAAAGAAGTTGAAGTTAAATCCAAAAACATACTCCAGTTTCTAAGGGAAAACAATCAGCACATACCTGGTATGTGCTATGACTTTGAGCTTGATCCCTACGGTTCATGCCGCCTTTGTTTAGTGGAAGCAAATGGAAGGATATCCACTGCTTGTACATTAACCCCTCAACCAAATCTCGAAATAAACACATTGACTGAAAAAATCATATCAATGCGTAAAACTGCTTTAGAACTTATGCTTTCGGACCACTACGGCGATTGCATTGGTCCTTGTCAAAAGGGATGTCCCGCCCACAGTGATATCCAGGGGTATCTTGCTCTCATAAATATGGGTAAATATCATGAGGCAGTAAAATTGATGAAAGAAAAATACATTTTACCAGCGACTCTTGGCAGAGTGTGTCCAGCTTTCTGTGAAAATGAATGCCGCAGGAATCTTGTAGACGGTGCAGTTGCAATTAGACAAGCAAAGAAGTTTGCTGCAGATTACGATTTAGAACACGGACCCTGGATGCCTGAAATTCCACCTTCCACAGGGAAAAAGATCGCAGTTATTGGAGGTGGTCCTGCGGGTCTTTCAGCCGCTTACTATCTAAGAACAATGGGGCACGATGTAACCATTTACGAGGCTATGCCTAAACTGGGTGGAATGACTCGATATGGTATACCAAAATACAGATTACCAAAGGATATTCTTGATAAAGACATAGATACCGTTATAGGAACTGGAATAAAAGTAGAAACAGGCAAAAAGCTGGGAAAAGATTTCCGTATTGAAGACCTTACCAAGCAATATGATGCAGTTTTTCTGGGTATTGGAGCTTGGAAATCAAGGAAAATGGGTGTGGAAGGTGAAGAGCTTCCCGGAGTTATTCACGGAATAGAATTTTTGAGAAAAGTAAACAGCGATGAGCCGGTTGAAATTGGCAAGAGGGTGGTTGTGGTTGGCGGTGGAAACACGGCTATGGATGTGGCAAGAACATGTATTAGAATGGGTTGCGATGTGACCGTAGTGTACCGAAGATCAAGGGACGAGATGCCAGCTAACAAAATCGAGTTTGAAGAAGCTATTGAGGAAGGAGTGAAATTTGAATTTCTTACTAACCCGGTGAAGGTGATTGGTAATGATAAGGTTGAAAAGGTGGAGCTAATTAGAATGCAACTTGGCGCACCTGACGCAAGCGGAAGGAGAGCTCCAGAGCCAATACCGGGTTCTGAATTTACGATAGATTGCGACAACATTATTCTTGCCATAGGTCAGTACGCAGATGAAAACCTTCTGAAAGAAAATGGCTTAGAGGTGAAGAAAGGCGCAATCGTTGTTGATCCAGTAACATTAATGACTAATATTAAAGGTGTTTTCGCAGGCGGAGACCTTGTTTTAGGTCCATCAACCGTTATAGAATCTATAGCTCAAGGAAGAATTGCAGCGCTGATGATTGACCAATATCTCAAGGGAAATCTGGAAAAATTGAGGGAGGCGCTAATAGCTCCCGATCAAAACTTGGTCGACATTGTTGAAAATGAAGAAATCAAAAAGGTGTTCTTTGATCTGAAGCCTTATAATCATTGGAAAGCGGTCACTCCTGAAGACTACAAAGATGTAAATCGTATTCCAAGAGTACAAACTCCATATAGACCAGCCGAAGAGCGTAGAAAGGATTTCAATGAAGTGGAATTACCTTTAAGCGAAGAGGAAATTAAGCGGGAAACTGAAAGATGTATGTCTTGCGGTTGTTCGGAGGTCTTCAGATGCAAATTAAGGGAATATGCGACCATATACAATGCAAAACAAACGAAGTTCCAAGGTAAGTTGAACAAGTTTGAAATTGACAAATCTCACAAAAATGTTCTGCTTGAT
This sequence comes from candidate division WOR-3 bacterium, assembly GCA_039803545.1. NCBI lineage: Bacteria > Pseudomonadati > Caldifarciminota > Caldifarciminota bacterium. Next base: position 510,501 of record JBDRYS010000001.1, read on the forward strand.
AACAATAAGTGCGTTCTGTGTGGTAGATGTGTCAATTTGACTCAAGATCTCACAGGAGAGGGGATCGTCGATTATTTCTACAGGGGATTTTCTACGAGGATTTCCGTTCCCTTTGATAAGAAACTTGCAGATATGGATGGCCTCTATTTTGGAGATCTGGTAGATGTATGCCCAACCGGAGGTTTTCAGGATAAACTTAACTTCTCTAAACCAGGACCGTGGAAAACAAAACCGGTCGCTTCTGTGTGCAACGGATGCGGTTTAGGATGCGAAATCAACATCGAAGTGTACGAAAATATGGTTGTTAGGGCATCATCAAAACTACCTTCCTGGAATAACGGCCACATATGTGATTTTGGAAGATATGCAAAACCATGGGCCGATAGAGTAGAGAAAATTATAAATAAGATAGAAAACAGCGCAATGAGTCTTAAAGAATTGAAAGACCTCATTCTCAAAAATTACAGCGATTTAGCGATTGTGATTACTGGAGATGTGACCCTTGAAGAAGCTGAAAAATTGAGAGAATTGGCCCACACCAGGGGAATTAAATTCGGCGTTCTTGTTGACAAAGGAATTTCAACAGCATCATTACAAGAATTGCTCAACGCAAAAAAAATAAAGTTAACATGCGATGTAAACAAGTATCCCTACCTTAAAGTGTTACTATTCCAGCTAAGGAAATATAGAAATGCTGCAATTGTCGATTCAGACGAAGACCTCTTAATAACCGAGGCACCAGCTAATGAATCAAGGGTTCCTACAATTGTTCTTCATAATAAATATAACGAAACTGGCCTTTTAAAATCTGGGTTCGACGAGGATTTACCTCAAGCTTCCTTATATATTGTGTTTGGGAACTTACATAAAAAACTGGGTGGAATGACAGTTGTTTTTGGAAAGAGCGAATATGCAGACATTGAGGTCCCCTATTTTTCCGTTGCTGGCAAAGAGGGGACCATTATCAATGATTTAGGTATTACCATTAAGATTAACAAAGCAGTGTATGAGGAAGGATACAAAATAGAAGAGATAATCTAGTTGAAAGGAGGTCAAAAATGTCTCAAATAGATGATGTCATAGCAAAAATAAAGGAGAAGGATAAAGATCAGCCTGAATTTATACAGGCTGTAACGGAAGTGCTCTCCACCCTCAGACCTGTAGAGGAGAAGCACCCAGAGTTTGTAAAAGCGAAGATCTTCGAAAGAATTGTGGAACCTGATAGAATAATTCAATTCCGTGTAGTCTGGGAAGATGACAACCACAACATTCACGTTAACAGGGGCTACAGAGTACAATTCAATAACGCCATAGGTCCATACAAGGGTGGCTTGAGATTCCATCCCTCCGTTAACCTTGGGATAATCAAGTTCCTCGGCTTTGAGCAGATCTTCAAGAATGCCCTTACTACACTCCCAATGGGTGGTGGAAAAGGCGGTTCGGACTTCGATCCTAAGGGCAAGTCAGATGCAGAAGTAATGAGATTTTGCTATGCCTTTATGAGTGAACTTTATAGACACATTGGTCCCGACACAGATGTTCCGGCTGGTGACATCGGCGTCGGTGCAAGGGAAATTGGCTACATGTATGGATTCTACAAGAAGATTATAAATGAGCATACAGGCGTCTTGACGGGTAAAGGGCTTGAATATGGTGGAAGCTTAATAAGGCCAGAGGCCACCGGTTACGGATTAACCTACTTTACCCTTGAAATGCTTGCGACTAAGGGCATGGATCTCCAAGGGAAGATCGTTGCCATAAGTGGTTCTGGTAATGTTGCCCAGTATGCTTGTGAAAGAGTAACCCAGTTTGGTGGAAAGGTTATAACCCTTTCTGACTCCGATGGCACCATCGTAGATATGGAAGGAATTGATGCCAATAAGCTCGCCTATGTTATGGAGCTCAAGAACGTAAGAAGAGGAAGAATTAAAGAATACGCTGAAAAATATCCAAAGGCCAAATATTACGAAAAGAAGTCAGTATGGGATGTCATAAGAGACGAAGGTATCAAAGTAGATATTGCCCTGCCTTGCGCGACTCAAAATGAGATTTACGAGGACCACGCTATAGCCCTTGTCAAGAATGGTGTTATCGCCGTTGCAGAAGGTGCCAACATGCCATCTACTCTTGAAGCTATTAAAGTATTCCAGGAACACGGAATTCTCTACGGGCCGGCTAAGGCTGCCAATGCAGGCGGCGTTGCAACCTCAGGACTCGAAATGACACAAAACAGCATTAGACTCCAGTGGACAAGAGAAGAAGTCGATGCTAAGCTCCAGGAAATCATGAAGAGAATACATCAGAGCTGTCTCGATGCTGCTGCCGCCTACGGCAGACCAGGTGACTATCTCACGGGTGCCAACATTGCTGGATTTGTTAAAGTGGCCAAGGCTATGCTTGCCTATGGTGCACTGTAATAAATCCAAAGGTTAAGAACCCTCGCAGGGCCCCGCAAGGGGCCCTGTTTTTTATGAGAAAAAACCTTTGCTTAATTTCGGGGGGCAAAATGAGAGCAAGAGAAATCGCTGAATACCTTGATAGTATCTTAAGAACCAAGGAAATTCAAGATGCATCGCTAAACGGTTTAATTCTCGAAAATTCCAATCACATAAGAAGAATTGGCCTTGCGGTGGATTTCAATCTTCCAGCCATCAGAAAAGCAGTTGAAGAAAAGGTTGATATGGTTCTCTTCCATCACGGACCATTTTGGGGCACTCCTCTACCCTTTGTAGGAGCATTGTATGAAAGATTCAAACTTCTCTTTCAGCACGACATTGCAGTCTATGTTTCACATCTCCCCCTTGATATGCATCCTGAATTCGGAAACAACGCCTATGCAATGAAATTGCTGGGTATTGAAGACCATAAGGAATTCGGAGACTACCATGGGATAAAAATAGGAAGGGAATTTCAACTTAAGGAGCCTTTAAAATTCAAAGATTTCATTTCGCTTTTAGAGTCCAAAATCGGAAAGGTCCTCCTTTACTGGGATTTTGGAAATAAAGAGATTGTAAGGGGCGCCTTCGTCTCGGGCGATGCGGTATCAGTTCTACCAGAAGCAATAGAAAAGGGTCTTGACGTTTTAGTCGTTGGTGAGCCAAGGCATTATGCCTACTCCATTGCTATAGATAACCATATCAATGTAGTTTTCCTTGGCCACTATCAATCGGAAACTCTTGGACTTATTGCCTTAGCTGAACATCTCAAAGAAAAATTCTCCTTAGACTACGTGTTTTTACCAGCTCCAACGGGCTTGTAGGAACTGCACAAGGATTTTAAAATTTCCTCCTGTTTGGTAATGGTGCCAATCTCTCAATTTGTTTTGCAGATATTCTCGAGATTTCTTCCCATGTTGTTACAAATTCCAACGACACTTAAATGTTTGATTTTTTGCAGATTTCAAGGTAAAATTTAACAATGCCAAACGAACGAAGGGAGATTATTTATGGTCTTCTTTTCCTGCTTCCTGCCCTTGTAATCCTTTTTATTTTTAAGGTTCTGCCTATCCTCTTTGCCTTTAACATCTCTTTCCACGAATGGGGAATCGCAGGGGATAAGGGGTTTGTTGGCCTCCAGAACTACAAGTTTTTACTCCGGGATAGGTACTTTTGGCAAGCTTTGTGGAACACCGTCTTATATACCATATTTTCCGTTCCCCTTAGCATTGTACTTGCCCTCTTTATCGCCTATCTCCTTAACCAAAATATAAAAGGCGTTGGACTCTTCCGAACGGTATTCTTCTTACCAGTTATTACATCTTTGGTCGCTGTTTCTGTGGTGTGGAAATGGTTATACAATCCCCAGAGGGGCCTTTTTAACGCTATCCTTGCCTTCTTAAAACTTCCAACCCTAAAATGGCTTGAAGAACCACGAGGGATCTTTGAACTTTTAACGGGAAAAGACTTGCCTTATCTTCTTGAAGGGCCTTCCCTGGCTTTATTCTCTCTCGTTATTTTAAGCGTATGGAAATCCCTTGGTTACAATATAGTGATTTTTATCGCGGGTCTCAAAAATATTTCGGAAACTTATTATGAAGCTGCAAGGATTGATGGGGCGAATAGATGGCAGATAATAAAGCACGTGATGTTGCCCCTTCTCTCTCCCACGACCTTTTATGTGTTTATAATGACTACCATTTCTTCTTTTCAGGTGTTTGCCCCTGTGTGGATGATGACGGGGCCTCCAACGGGAGGTCCTCTTGGTACAACATCAGTAGTGGTTTACTACCTTTATAGAAAGGGATATGAAGAGTACCAGGTTGGATACGGTTCTGCAATTGCCTTCGTTTTCTTCGTAATTATACTTTTAATAACTCTCTTCCAGCGTAAAGTGAGCGAAAAGAGGGTCTATTATGAAGTTTAGAAGTGTCATAATCTGGAAAATCATTGTCTATTCAATCCTCATTGCCCTTGCTATACTTTCTATATTGCCATTTTATTGGATGCTAACAACCTCCTTTAAGACGCCTGCGGAATCCATTGCCGTTCCTCCTACATGGATTCCAAAAACCTTCACCCTCTTAGGCTATAAAACCGTCCTTACTAAAATTCACTTTCTCAGGTACATGTATATCTCCCTTATCACCTCTATTCTCACCATCCTTGGCTCTCTTATAACGGCGCTTCTTGCCGCCTATGCCTTTTCCTGGATTCAGTTTAAGGGTAGAGATACTATTTTTATGGGCTTCTTATCTCTAATGATGGTGCCGATGCCGGTTTACATTATACCGCTCTTTCTCATAGTACAGAGACTTGGCTGGCTCGATACCCTGCAGGTTATGATAGTCCCCTGGACAGTAAGTATCTTTAGCATTTTCTTACTCAGGCAGAATATGCGCTCCATTCCCAAGGATTTATACGATGCAGCGGTCATTGATGGGTGCGGTAGACTGAGATTTCTGTTTCAAATAATTGTTCCTCTTATTAAACCTGCTATAACCACGATGGTCATCTTCGAGTTCATTTCCAGCTGGAACACCTTTATGTGGCCCCTTATGGTTATAAACAAAGACAATCTGAGACCCATTCAGGTTGGGCTTGCATACTTTGCCCAGGGCGAATCCACAAACTACCCTGCCCTTATGGCAGCTTCAACCCTTTCCATTCTGCCTCTTGTGATTTTATTCTTCATTGCCCAAAAACAGATAATCGAAAGTTATGCCAGAAGCGGTCTAAAAGAATAGCTCATGCAAGAAGCGGTCAAGCAAGCCCTTGACTTGAAAAAGGCCGTCTACGAAACCTATCGAGATATTCAATATATTCGTTTCGTTGATGACTCGAAAATCTTTAAGCGGGGCACTATAGTAATTGGGGACACAATTATTCCTCCTTACCCTAAAATTGGGCGTCTTTTTGTTTTAGAAGAAGGTCTTAAGCGTTTTTTCAAAGAGCCCTTCTACATAGAGGAAAAGGCCGATGGTTACAATATAAGGGTAATATATTACAAAGAGAGGCCTCTTGCCATTACCCGAGGAGGCTTCATCTGTCCCTTTAGTACTGACAGACTTAAAGATTTTTATGACTTCAATGAATTTTTTAGAAAATACCCAGAACTTGTCCTCTGTGGAGAAATCGTAGGCCCCAATAACCCTTATATGGAATTGCATCCACCCTACATCACCTTTGACGTTGCCTTTAGGCTATTTGACATCTATGATTTGAAAGAAAATAGGTTTTTACTACCTGAAGAGCGTTATAAAATTGCTGATACCTTTCAGATACCACAGGTTACCAGGTACGGACTTTACACAACCGGGGATATTGAAAGGATCAAGGAACTTATATTAAAACTCAACGCTGAAGAGATTGAGGGAGTTGTAATCAAGTCCGCCCAAAGGCATTTAAGATATTTCAAGTACGCCACCCCCATTATCAACATTAAGGACATTGAAGCCGATGTAGATTTACTCCTTGAACTCCCCGGTGAATTTTTTATTCAAAGAATCATAAGGTTTGCCCTCTCATCCCTTGAACTTGGTTACGATGGAAAAGAAATGGCTAATAGATTGGGTGAAATTTTCATTGAAAACTTCAAGAAGATTGTACAGGAATTTAAAGAGTCAGGTAAAATATCGCGCCAATACGTGCTCTATTTCAATGAAGAGGAAAACATTGAGGAATTTTTGAAACTGGAAAACAGGGCCTCGGACTTGATTAAAGTAAAACTCATTGGAGTCGAAAGGGAACAAAACAAATACAAAGTTACCATCGAGAAAACCTTCCTTAAAGCAACCTCACGGCTTTACAGGCTTATCAGAGGTTATCCTCTTTACGATTAGAGAGAAGTACTGAAATTAACGCCTTTGGGTTGATATATCTTACTCCGAGCTTTTCTGCCCACTTTCTTACACCCTCATCGGCAGAGACAATGGCAGCACCAAGTTCCATAGCGAGAAGAATCAAATCTACATCCTCCGTTGAATCTATAATGCCACTTCTTAGTGCCTCACGATACTTGTTCCTTAAACGATTGATGATCTTTTCCTTACTCTGTTTCTCGGCAACCTGAACCGCTTCTTCAGCAACCCTTAAACCCTTATTAATTCGGTTTCTGACCTCTTCAATTAGCTCATAAAGGAGGAATCCGGGGACCTCAATATTGAACCTTTTAGGGGATTTCAATTTTATAGTCAGGTCCGCTTCAGGGGGTATACTATCTTCTCCCAGAATGAGATTCAACTCCTCAAACACCGAAGGAGGCATATAAAATTCAAATTCATTCTTAAAGCTCTTTGCGAGTTCTAAAAAATTCCTGAAGGCATCCTTTGCGCTTTTACCAAAGAGGCTGTAAACATCAGGATTTGTAAATACACTGGTGTCAATAACGATTTTTTCCATAGTAAAATTTTACTTCCTTTCTATCTTACAATCAAAGGTTTTGTAAACTCAATGTAAGATGGTCCCTCTAACAGCATATCCAAAACCGTTGTTTGAGGCATCAGATTAGCAAAGGGCAAGGAAGGCTTGCGAGTCGGGTAATAGATAACTTTAACGTCCTCACATTTTATAAGAACTTTAGAAAGTTTTATCGCATCCAAAATTCCACCATTCTCATCAACAATTCCAATCCTTTTTGCATCTCTTCCACTCCATATCCTACCCCTTCCAATTTTGTCAACGCTATCCGGATCAAGCCCCCTACCCTCCTGGATTCTCTTCAGGAATTTCTGGTATGCCCATTGGATTTCTCTATTCATTATCTCTTCACCCTCAGGTCCGAGCTCTTCATAGGATGAAAAAGATAGGGCATATTTTCCAATTTTAACGGAATATAAATTTATTCCCAATTTGTTAAAGAGCCCCGTGGTCACAAATTTACCATTGAGAACGCCTATTGAACCCGTTAATGTCGTTTTAGAAGCAAGTACCTTTGTTCCTGCTGAGGAGATGTAATATCCTCCCGATGCAGCAACAGAGCCCATTGTTACTATCACAGGTTTCTTTTTGGACACCTTTCTTATTGCATTCCACATAATATCGGAAGCGAGGGCAGAACCGCCGGGTGAATTTACCCTGAGAATTACGGCTTTTACTCTCCTGTCTTTTTCGAGCTTCGAAAAGGTTTTTTCAATTGTCGAAGAGCCGAGGTTTCTTCCGCCGATAAAAGGAAGTGGGAGTGGATTGTCACTACTCTCCCCCTCCACTATGCTCCCATCTGCCACTACATAGGCAACTTTATACTTTGGTTCATACCAGGCTGTTCTCACGGGTTGCCAAGGATTTCTTAATCCTCGTACAATTTGAACCTTTTTTCCAAATTCTTTCCTTATAATGTCCTGAATATCGCTTTCAAAAATTAACGAATCAACATACTTCTTCTCTTTAGCCTTATCTGCGTTAATTACAGCGTATTCAAAAATGGAATCAATCTCCGGGATGGCTTCCTTTGCATAGTCGTAGATTGTATTAAGATAAGCCATAAGCTGCTCTCTGTTATAAGAACTCATTGTGTCCATAATAAAGGGTTCCGCCGCCGACTTGTATTCACCAATTCTCTGGAACTCCGGCTTGATACCGAGCCTTTCTAAAGCGGTCTTGAAATACATACTAACTGTGCCCAAACCGGGTATAAAAATGTCGCCCGAAGGGTTTAGAAAGACCTTATCTCCAGCTCTTGCAAGAAGATATGAACCTAAGAAATAGTTTTCGGAGTAGGTATAAACTTTAATTCCATTTTGCCTGAGTTTCGAAATGACATTCCTGAGTTCTTCGATCTGATTAATAGAAAGGGCAACATTGTCTAAAATTAGGAAAAGACCCTTTACCGATTTATCTGAAGAAAGGGAATCAAGGGCAGTAACTAAATCAAAAAAGGACATTTTTCTTCTCATTGCGAAGGAACCCTCCGCCCTCATTTCATCATATTCCCCGCTCAGACGAACAATATGGACTTTTGGCATCTTCATGAGAGAAGGGTAAGGGTTGGCAGATATTATGGCACCATAAGTGGTTTTATTATCTTCCCGCGATCCAGAGAACACGAGGTTTCCAAGGCTTATTTCAACTCCAAAAGAAGGTTTTCCATCTTTAACAGTTGTTGCATATAAATTAATTCCGCTCACCGGCTCAAGCTCAATCCCGCCTTCGAAATGCTTGCCATTTGTAACATCAACATAGACCTTGACATATTCCTTGAAGGGTTTTATAGCAAGGCCAAATCTATTATTTTTATAGTTATTGTATGTATAGCCACAGGACAGAAAATCCGCGGGTCTTAAAAGTATTCCACCGTAATAACCGTATCCAGAGTCTTTTGCATATTTTAAGCCCAATCCTAAGTATACATTCTCCGCAAGTTTGATGCCGTCAGCCACATAATAGGAATTCGAACCTTTATCCCAGGAAAAACCAAGGGTTCCTGAATAGAGGTTTAAACGGTAATTATCTTTATTGCCAAAATAAGATAACTCAAAGCCCTGAGAGAAAGCAAGGCCCGCCGGATTAACTGTAGTTGCGAGACTCCGCTCAGAGAGAGCCACAGAATTTAAATTGAAAAAAGATGAAAGAATTAGAAAAAATAACATAAAAACCTCCCTTTTTAAAGCAGTAAAATTATAGGGTTTGAAAGGGGAAAGGAAAAGGCAAGTGGGCCAGCAAATAGATGGGGCAGGGAGAAGTTCAAAATCAGGGGGTGTTTGGAGTTTAAAGGAAAAAATTTATGGGAGCCCAGTAAAGTTAAGTTACTCTTAGTGGATGAGCTATCATGAAACTAATAACTGTATAATTGCAAGTTAGATTGCCATAGATTTATTGGCAATTTAGTAATGCAGGCCAAGGCATCTTTTGAAACCTTATGATTCAAATTTAAGAAAAACATCTTTCAAAACTAATGGTTTCAAAAGGTTAAAATTAAATTAGAGCCACTTCGTCGTGCATCGACTATGGCTGGCACTTACAACTTCTTGTGAAGCTTTCGGATAGAAGATCTGCTTTCACCTTGCATCGGCAGTAGCTGGTCTAACCGGTTTTAAAATTTTAAAAGTCCGCAAACACAGCCGCAATGTTTATATAAATCCCAAAATTTTGCCTTAAAAGGCTTCTTTAAAATTGTCGGTGAATTGGCTCTTTCTGATATTACAAGGGGATTTAAAAAAACTCTTTCAAAAATTTGCGCGCGCCCCGAAGGGGCGCGCGCAAATTGAAAACAAAAGCCACACTCCTTACTTTACTATCACTACCTTCTGAGTAGCCACCTTACCATCCGCATTGACAACTAAGAAGTAGGCACCAGGTCTCACATTGGATACATCAACCTTCACGCTCTTTCCAAACCCTTTGCCTTCATAAAGCGTTATCACCTTTCTACCTTCGACATTGTAAAGTTCAGCCCTTACCATGTTCGCATTTGTCGGTATACTAAGCTCTAAGCTTGATTTTGCAATCGAGTTTTTCAATGTCACTAAGCCAGTCTCTCTAACACTGGAAGGTACAATATCTGCATCAGTTCTCGGATAGAGGGTCCCTCTGTACCTTAAAATACCTACGAGCATATCAATCTGCTGATGAACTTCAGTGGGCCTCCAGGTATATCCAATCGCCTGATCCCCCTCGACCGTTAAGACAAAGGTATCTGGCTCAACATAAGTATATACTCTCCAATCGCCACCAGTACCAACATCATACACAAACACCGGTGGTTGAACAGCCACCAATACGTGTTCCCATTGTTCAGAAACGGCACCCGCTTCGTTTCTAAGATCCGGTAAAGGAACCACTACTGGATTTACAGTATGCCCACTACTTACAACCCTATAATACCTTATGTTGATAAGTTCTGTTATTGCATTGGCACCGTATTCAGCAACATCACCTGCAATTATCACCGAATCCCCTTCTTGCATCGCATTTACAGGGATGAAATTGGGGCTATCAAATCCGTGAATACCCGTCCAGGGTCCTTCACCCTGCTGCACAAAGAAGATTGGATAAAGGAATTTGTCCTTCCAGCCCGTGATTATACCTGTGATCGTCACAGTTCTTCCCATCCAGTTACTCCTGAAACCATTGGCAGAATCATTCGGCATAGTATCAGACTCAATTAAAGTTATCGGGGTAAAGCCACCGTAGAAATAGGCTGTATCGGTAACTTGTTGTCCGTAGGTGTCTGTTAGGTTCTGTCCAAAGAATCTATATTTAAGTGCATCAACCATGTTGTCAGTTGTCAAGGTCACATAATGGCTATCACTGGTTGATACCTCCGCTGAAATCACATTGAGAGGGGTTGAAGTTGCACTATCCTGCAAAATATACTTTGTTGGATCTTGAGCAGTAGAAGGTCTCATTGGGGTCTTGAACTTGATCAATACCTTGTTTCTATCGATGGAGTAAATGTCAGCGACACCAGGGAGTAAGAATTCATAATCGTCAATAGACCTTGGCCTCAGCATGTAATAGGTTATACCACCAAGTGTTCTGGTTTCTACAATCCCTTGAATGTTCATCGCATCGCCAACGGTAGGAGTGTATGAGTAATTGTTCCTTACAATAACATAACCAGTGCCATCAGAGATCTCAAATTCGTTATTGGTTCCAAGCCCAGTTCTCGTTACGTAGGCATTTTCAATTCTCACAAGAACACCTTCGTAGGCCTCAGCGGAGTCGACAGGGAAAGCAGAAGTGGATGTTGTATCAAGATGGGCACAGGTAATGAGTGCTGGTGCAGGTGGTGTATGTCCTGTATCAACAATCTGAAAATCGCTTATACTGTTAACTTGAATTTCCGTATTACCATAATACTCTAATACACCGCCTGTGAAAACCACACTGTCACCTACGTTTATTGGGGGCAAAGTTCCAGCAGAGGCTGGGAAGTAAACCATTATACCACGCCAAGGGCCTCCTGGATTCATTTCGACGAAGATGTTACGAGTGCCTGTAACCCCCGTCTTAGCAACAACAATACCCCTTAGGGTAACGGTCTGATATACCCAAAGGGAAGCCTGGGTGTTTGGATCCCTCTCGTACTGGATCGCATATATGGTGGTATCCACCGCCTGGGCGCTCAGCATTGTGAAGCCCAGGAGGAGTACTGTTACTATACTTTTGACCCTCATAAACACCTCCTGTTTTTATGTTTTGAATCTTTGACTTGTAAAAATTGTAAAGTTAAAATTTCAAACATGTGTTAAGAATATGTCAGGCCCCGTTTACAAATCCTCTGCTGCTTAAAATGATCGTCTGTTTGGCGCAATTTAAATTCAATAGCCATATCCAGTTACTTAGTATATCCCAGTTCCTCGCTGATCATCTTGTGCAGGATAGTGAAGGCGTTTCCGCGGCCATTCAAAGCATGAAGTTGAATGGAAGAGAAGATTACCTTCGGATTAGAGGAAGGATAGGCAATGATCACGGGTGGATTACCAGGCCAACGAGAAGGCACCGTTGGAAGCACATAAAGAACCTTTGAATTTTGATCTGCTAAAAATCCATCAAACCTTGAAATTATGGGAGATCCACAACTAAGGGTATCGTAGCCCACTGCCATGGGGTAAAGTTTTTCATTTCTTAAAAGAAGCTTATTCCATGCCAGCACCGTATCGACACCCAAGTAATTTCTTGCAAAGGGAGAAGGAGTAAAGGCAGGGTTTAAAAGTACATCGAGGATTTGGGGGCTGATAAGCACCAGTTTGTTTCCATTGTCAATGTATCGTGTAAAGGAAGGTAAAGCAGGAGAGAAATGCTCAGTCTGATCGGCAGTATACCAGATTATAAGCCTAAATCCCATTCCATTGATCATATAGTCTACATCCAAGGAAGAGTATGGCAACCCATTCTCCACCATGAAAACCGTATAATTCCCAGGATAATAGCCATCAAGAAAGGCAGTGTAAAATTGATCCGCCTGTGTCACATTTGCATCGTCGATCAACAAAATATCACCAACTTTCGGCTTCACATACCAGTTATGAGATACCGTATCAGAGAGGGCGTAGGACTCGTCCACCGCCCACAAATATATCGTTCTCTGACCTTCGGGAATGTCAGTCAAGAACACTGAGGCACTGTCTTTACTTACAAAATGCATCACGGTATCGGGCTCATAGTCAAGTCTATAAAGGAAACCAATGACGGTCCAATCGCCGTCAACATCGGTAGCGCCAAAGTAAAAGGTGGCGACGGGCAAAGTGGTATCGGGTGGAAGTTTTTCCGTAATGAAAAAGGCAACAGGAGGAGTGTTCCTCACAGGTATTGTAACCTTTGCGGGTGTAGGGTCCTTTGCACCTTCATTATCTACTGCCCATACCTCAAAGGTATGTGTCGCAAAGGTGTCACCGCTGGGCACATTAAATGTAAAGGTTTCACTGGTTTTCGTAGTGAAAGTGGTATCCTTTCCATCAATGGCATAGTAGAACCCCACCACTTCACCATCGGGGTCATTACCCATCCAGTAAAGTGTAACCTTCGCAGGCACTGTATCAACGGTATCCACGTGGGCTATGAAACAATAGGTTTCAGGTGGTAGATTTCCGACGGGGCTTTCAATGGGCTTCTTAATACAGGATGATACAAGAAGCCCAAAAGTTAGAGCAATACTTAGAATAAAAAGCCTCTTCATAACTCACCTCACAATGGTAAACTTTGCAATCTTCACATTACCCGTGTCTTCGTCTTTGACAACGAGGTAATATAGCCCTGTGGCAACTGGTTGATTTTTATCGGAGAGCAAATCCCAGGTTTCTTCACCGTAATCACTATCGTGACTTATAGTTTTTACCACATCCCCTGCAACATTCATAATGTAGATAGTGCATTTCTTGGGTAAATTGTAAAACCTTATAATCTTCTCATTCCCCTTTTCCCATACCGAGCTTAATCGGTAAGGGTTAGGATAGACGCCTACAGGAGACTCAGAAGTTGCAGGTGTACCAGGGATTACCTTTACCATATTTAGCAATTTAGAACTTTCAAGACTGGGTAAGCCGAGTAAAGTATCACCTACATCGTAGGATGTAACTGCATAGTAATAGGTAAAACCATTTTTAACCCCTGTATCTTCAAACTTATACCAGCCTTTGAATAGACCCTCTGTCTCTACCTGTGGCAGTCCTGTATTGAAACCTATGGAATGATCCACATCCCTGATGGAATCATCTGGCGTCTTATCAAATTCTGCAACCAACTTCCAGGATGTATCTTCAATGTTGTAAGTCGTTCCCCTGTAAATTCTATATCCTTCGAAGTCCCTCAAATGGGGAGGGAAGGGATCCCGGGAAAACTCTGGTATATTGTCAAAATAGAGGGTAACTTTTCTGTTGTCGGGTACTGCCACAAGATTTGGAGACGGGGGTGGAGCAGGCAAAATAAAATTGGCTTCGAAGGCCTTTTGAGCCCAGGAAGCGTTTTCATACAAAGATTGCAAGTCCATCCCACCTATGAAAGCCATTACAAATACAATGGAATCGCCAATATTTACATGGGGTATAGGACCGACAGAAAGTAGTGGAATTGGATCTGGGTAACCCCTCGTATAAACATAGTTATCGTCCACATCGGGGTCTCTTTCGCCATTGGACATAATTTTATATCTAATTGTGTCCGGAACTGTTCCTCTCATATCCCTCCAGGTCCACCAGTTATAACTTACTCTCATCGTGTCAAAATCTACCCGTACACTATCCCAGTACATACCGAGAAACTTAAAGGCGCCATAGCCCGTTGCCAGATTATCGTATCCATCATTTCTTTCATAAACAAGATAGTTTTGAGGATCGTAAAACAGCCTTTTATGTTGGAAATAAGGGGTTGTTCCAAAATCGTCACCCCAGAAGTCCCTCGATCCTGAGGCAAGTTCTCCATAAAATCCTATGTACACGCTATCCCAGTCACCTGCGTAGCCGTCGTTGTATAGAACAAACTTCACTATCACCACATCGTCGATATAAGGATAGCTCCAAACCAGTACCGTTTGGGAAACTCTTAAACCCAGGGGGATATGTTCCGGTGGAAAGGTGGTGAAGTCTCTGTAATCCGTATAAGAGCAGTAAAAATCCTGCTCCGAAATGGCATCGGGGGAATAGTAAGGCGATGTTATAATACTTGACTTTTCAATAATCGTGTCGGAAATGGAGGGTGACGGAAGGAACTCAAACCCCTGGGTTGAACCTGGTGTAACGCTGGTCTCATCCACCGCTCCTGTTGTTACCGTTTTACCCAGTGGTGTCTTTGCACCTACCCAAAGTCCCCCCTTGTAAAGTCTTTCTATTTTGCTGAATTTTGGATATTCCATTGAAGGATAGGGTTGCCCTGTGGAGGGATCGATGTACCGCGAAAAGCTCGTACCAAAGAGGCCAAAATTCGTAACATTCAGTCGCATATTACCGATGGATGTATATTTAAAGGAGACGATTTTGCTACTCAAAAGGCCAAAAGTCAACAATAAGCCAAATAATGTCCTCTTCATTTTCCACCTCCTGGATTTTGGGGAAGCTCAGGTTTTTTCATCTTCAATACCTTGTTTGAAAAAGCAACATAAAGATAGGCTCCATCCTTTGATGTAGCGAGGCTCACCGGCGCTACCGAAAATCCTTCCTGCGTCACGAATTCCCCTGTTTGCCTAAACTTCTGCACTCTATTGTTTCCGTAATCCAGAACATAAATATTACCAAGGGTATCTGACCAAACATCCGTTGGTGTATTGAAAACTCCAGCCGTATCACCACCTTCGTGGGTTGTACCACCTAAGTGAACTATATTCACCCTTGGAGTTGTTATGGAGAGTGCCTCAACCCAGTTGTTTCCTGTGCTGGCCACTATAACAGCTCCCATCTTTTCGTTAACAAATAACCCATGAGGGTTATTAACACTCAAAATTCCGCTTCCATAAGAGGCAATAAGTTCAACAAAGTTTCCGAGGGAATCGAGTTTTACAACTTTATGAAGTTCCGGCTCTGTGATGTAAAGGTATTTGCGGCTATCCACATCTATCCCATAGGGCTTCAAAGTATCGGCAAAATTTATAACTCGCAAAAGGTTTTTATCTCTGTCAAAAACATAGATCATACAAGAATCTGTGATATAAAGATTTCTGCTAACATCCTGAGCCACACTTTTTGCATTCACAAAATCTGAATAAAAGGTATCAACAAGGTCTCCGTTAAAGTTTAATTTTAAAAGTGCGTGTGCTTCAAGAACATAGATGTAACCATCCTTTCCCACGATGATGTCCCTTATCCCATTAAAGGTCTGGTTATCCCAGGAGGTGTTCCTCACTTCGATGTAATCCTCTTCGTAAGGTAATGAACCTGGATTTTCTGGTGGTAGGGGATATTTATACCCACAACTCAAGCCCAAAATAAAGACAATAAACGCACCAAATTTTAAGTATCTCATCAGAAATTCACCCCCATTTGCGCCTTGTGAACAATCCCTGCAAACCCCATAGAGGTGGCCGCATAGTCAATGTGAATATCCTTTTTAAATCCAATGCTCTTTGTGAGTCCAATTCCGGCTGTGAATCCAGAATATTCTCCAGGCAAATTGGCATTCAATCTGTAGCCAAACCTCAAAGCCAAAACCTCACCGATAATGTATTCAACGCCTGCCCTGAAGATTTCAACATTGTCAGTACTCTTTTCAAGCTGTGCCGAAATATAAAAGGTACTAAAGGGGCTTCCATAAAATCCAAGACGATATATCACGGGTAATGAAAAGGTAGAAGGCGTCTCCGCTGGATTTGGACTTTTAACAATAGGGTCAGGCCCTATATTGGAGATGGAAATACCGAGGCTAAGGTCTCGATAACCTATGAGGTAAAAAGTACCAACGTCCAGTGCAACGGTATACTGGGTATAGTCGTCAAGAACTTCATTTAAGTATTTGACGGTAATCCCAAAGGCAAATCTATCGATCAACTTCCTTGAAAGGGAAATTCCTACATAGGAACTCGATACTCTGTAATAGGTACCGAGGCCAAAGGGATGATACTCATCAGTCCTCTGTATGTACCCAGAGTGAAGATTCCCGAGCATAATACCCGCCCTTGTGAATTTCCCAAATTCATAAACTGCTCCACCGAAAGTATAGTAAGCATCTGCAATCCACCGTTGAGAGAATAAAGCAGTACTCTTTCCCGATGGAATAAAGGAAATCGCTGATGGATTCCAGTACATGCAGGTAGCATCACTGGCAATGGCAACCCCTGTTTCTCCCAGGGCTCCTTGCTTTGCCCCCACTGGAATCTTAAGAAATGCCATCGTGGTTGTACCTATCTTTTGCCCTCCTAAGAATTCGAAAATAGTGAGGGCTTTTAGTGATCCACTTGCTAATAGAAGTAGGACAAGAATTCTTTTTACCATCTTATCAACACCCCCACAAAAATCTCCCTTGGTTCGCCATATCTTGCTGGATTCAACATGCTTTCAGGAGTGGTTCTTGGAGGAAGGGGGTCGCCAGGTTCATACGCCCTGCCAGTCACAGGATTTATTATTCTATGATCTCGCCAGTTGAAAACGTTCCGGATCTCTGACTTAAATCGGAAATCTACTTTTCCAGTCTTGAAAAGACCTTTTTCAAATTTTATATCTGCCCTCTTCCACATAGGCCCGAGTTTTGAGTTTATCTCACCTGTATTTCCAAGGGTATCCTGAGGCGTGTACCTTACGCCGGATTGAAGAGACAAACCAGCAGAAATGAGCAGATCATCTATTTTTAACTTAGAGATCCTTAAATATTCTCCCTTTCTCAATGAATAAGCGATATCCCCATAAAATTTAACGGGCCTATCCCACTTCAAATACCATTCTTTTAGCGTTTCTACGCCACCACTCCAGTACCAATCTTCAGAGGAAGAGGACCTACCCTTACTTTGAGAAAGGGTAAGAGATAGAGAGCCATAGATGTGATAAGGGGTATAATAACTCAAGTCTGCTTCGAGCCCCACCGAGCGTGAATAGTCGGAGTTAAAGTACATCCAGAAGGATGGATTGGGAGGTATACCAGGGACTTTTCTCGCAGTAGGATAATTGAACACATCCTTGTAGTAAGCGGTAACCTTTAGTTTACTTTTCTGATGTAAAAGTTGTTCAACACCAATTTCATAGGCAACGGTAACCGTAGGTCTCAAGTTGGGATTTCCCACAAGTTCGTAAGAGGATGAAGCCCTCACCCCCAGTTTAGAATAGACATACTTCAGATCGGGTAGCTGAGAAAAATGGCCATAAGAGGCAAAAAACTTTGTATTCTCAGTAATTGGATATGCGAAACCAAGACGAGGGCTTACATGGAACTTTACAATCCTTCCCCGGATTGAAGCGTTATCGTTCAAATATTTTGTATATTCGGATTTAATCGCTGGAGGTAAATCAGGTTCTTGTAGGATTCTTTTGACTGCATCGTCAACATACTTACCAGGTACCCAGAAGTCTCCACGAATTCCAAGGTTTGCTATCATCCCTGCAAAGGTTATTTCCGTCTGGGCGTAAGCACCACCATCAAAGGAGTAAATCTTATAAAGGTCGTAGTTGAGGCCAAGCCCATTTTGTGTGCCATACCAGGGATAATGGATGTCAAGCCACTGCAATTCATTTCTATTAGCTATAAAGCCGGTTTTGATCTTCCAGATCTTAGAGAAGATCCGAGTAAAATCGAATTTCGCTGTCCAGGTTTCTACATAATGGTCATGCCAGTAAGGTGCATCCCCGTAATCCCAGAACAAATCCTGAGGTATAGTATCAACGGTTTCCACGTATTGTGACCAATGTTTACCATTCACATCTGCTCTTAGATTCGTAAAAAACCTCGAAATTTTAAGGTCGTAAAAGCTTTTAAGGGAAAGGGCATGATTTATAGAAATGGCCTGCTGAATAGCATCTCTTGTAAAGGTTAGATAATTCTGAAGGTTATAGATATAACGATAAGGAAATCCATTGGCAAAGGGATAGTCGGAAGAAGATAGGTAATAACCCTGATTGATTTCTAAGGATTTGTTTACCATAAAATAAACGCGGAAATTGTTCGTGACCTTCCAGGAAATTCTTGAAAGAAGTGAATAGTCGTTTTCTTCCCGTGGTGAAAGCTTCCAGGTTTTATAAATCGATGTGTACAGGCTATCCGCATGGGGCAAATGGGTATCTTCAAGGTCAGAGTGAAAACTCACATAGTAAGTGATATTACCGGGAATATTAACTTTCAAGAAATTTTTGAGGGCAAAAGAGAGAGGCTCTGGACCGCTCAAACTAACATTAAGCACATCTTTATTTTGGTGGTTCTTAATCCTCAATAGGTCATTATACTGTCCAAAGTTGTCCCTTACATAATCAACGGTTCCAGTGAACCGTGATGAGCCTTCCCTTAAGCTCAGATTCACTACCCCTGACATCGCCTGACCGTATTCGGCGTTAAACCCACCAGTCAAGGCTTCAAGCTCTTCAATAGCAGAACTTGGAATATAAAGGCCAAAAGCACTGCCAGAGAGAACATCTTTGATAGGAAGTCCGTCAATTAAGACCATAACTTCGTTCGAGCGTCCACCCCTTACATGAATATCGGTACCCTGTCCTTGAAAACCCGCCTGTTTTTCAAGGATTCCCTTTACATCTTCTGAGGGTATAATATCTAACCTCTCCTTCCTCACTACAGTCTTTGATGACGAGACTTCCTTTTCAATTGCAGGCTTCTCACCGACAGCGACGATCTCCTCAACTTTAAAAACTTCTTCCTGCAAATAGAAATTGACCTCCCTCGTTTCATTACCGCGAATAGTAACTTTTATCGTTTGCGGCTTATATCCCACCATTGAAGCGACAAGAAGATATTCTCCAGGGGGAACCTTTGGTATAATGTAGTTTCCCTCGAGATCACAGGATGTACCAATCTTAGTCCCTTGAATTAGAACATTGGCAAGGGGGAGGCCCTTTCCTGTTACCGCATCATAAACCCTCCCCACAATTTTCCCTTGCGCGTAAAGGAAATTCAGGAAAATCGTGGTTATAATAAGGTAACGTAAAGTTTTGTACATCAGCCCTCCTTTTAAGCATTTAATATTAATACAATGACCGTATGCGGTCAAATTGAATTGAAGTTTTTAGTTCGAACAAGATAGTCGCATCGTGCATAAAAGTCACTATTCAAAAATACATGTAACACTATATTGGGTAGTAATCCCCCAATGGCATCAGGGCTGCTGACCTGGCAAGTCCAGCTGGTGAACGGCCTCCTTTAGCATCGAGAGCATAAAAGGTTCAGCGTGCCGTTTTCCAATTTCCTTATTTCAAAGAGACTATAGAATTTCAAGCAAACTGTTCTGAGAACGCCGTTTCGTTGATTTTATTTTTCGCCTCTGTTATAGTATTATAAATCATCAAAAAACAATGAGATCTTATTCAAATGTTAAATCGGACATCGCCCAAAATATAAGAAAATTACGAAAACAAAAGGGCCTCTTGCAAGCCCGATTTCCTAAATCGGCTGTTGTCTCCTATAAGGCAGCGAAAGAGTCGGCTTCTGCTGGCATCACCACCCTTCAGATTAACACATTCAAAAAATTAGCAAAGAACCTTATTTTTTTTGATGATTTAACGAAGTAAAAGGCTATGGACAAAAAATCTTTACAAAATTCAAATCACGATTCACTCATTAAATTAGCTGATAGTCTTGTTTCTGAAACAAGAAATTTACTCCGTGAAGCTAAAACTGAAGAAGATTTAAGAATAGGCTTTGAAAAACTTTTGGAACCGATTAGGTCAAAGTTAAATCTAAAATCAACCCCTAAATATGAAAAGTCGGTTTATAGCGGCCGTTCCGATGCGGTACATGGGCAGGTAATAATTGAATACGAGCCTCCAGGATCATTTTCATCAAAGAAGAATGTAGAGCATGCCTACGAGCAGTTGGTAAATTACTTATCAGACGAAGCAAAAGAAACAAAATTAACTCAATTAGTGGGAGTGGGCTTCGATGGTGAACAGATTTTCTTTGTTCAATATCAAGATAACGATTGGAAAACAATAGATAGAACCAAATTTATTAGACGAGGGCCCTATGACTTTAATCCCGAAAGTGCCCGAACATTTTTGATACATTTGAGGGCTCTATCGCGGCTTCCCCTTACTGCTGAGAACCTTGCACAAAGATTTGGTCCCCAAAGTGAACTGGCAACTAAAATGGTTTCTGCTCTTGCCAACGCTTTAGAATACTGGGGAAATCAAACACATATTAGAACATTTTTTAACGAATGGAAAAGAATATTTGGTATCGTTTATGGCGAACAATTTACCAGCGGCCAACAAGGGAAAGAATACGAAACACTCTCGAAACTTTACAAAGTCGGCAAAGATACCGATTTTCAAGAACTTTTATTTTCTGTTCATACTTACTTTGCCTTTCTAATGAAACTTATCGCCGCAGAAATTTTAACCTTAAGAGAAACATCTTTTAGCTCTTCCCTCGCTTACGAACTCGTCCATATTTCTGATGACGAACTCAAGAGAAAGCTTGAAGATATAGAGAACGGTGGAATTTATGCCCAAAAAGGGATTACCAATTTTTTGGAAGGCGACTTTTTCCGCTGGTATCTTGACGCTTTTGATTCGCCAGAATTAAGAGATGCAATAAGAGAAACTGCCAGAACCCTTTCTGAATTTGAACCGGCGACCAGCACATTAGAGCCCATCTCAACCCGAGATCTTCTCAAAAAACTTTACCAGTATTTAGTTCCACAAGAAGTCCGCCATCGCCTCGGTGAGTACTATACTCCCGATTGGTTAGCGGAATTGTTACTAAACGAGGTAGGTTATGACGGAAATAACTTCAAAAGATTTTTAGATCCAGCTTGCGGTTCAGGGACATTCTTAGTTTTAGCAATACAAAGAGCCATAAAGTGGGGAAGAGAAAATGGTCGACCAGATTTAGAAATAGCAAAAAGCATAAAAGCCAATATCTGGGGCTTCGATCTGAATCCTCTGGCTGTTATTGCTGCACGTACAAATTACCTGTTTGCTTTGGGAGATTTAGTGAATGAAGTATTAGATAAAGGAGGAACGATAGAGATTCCAATTTATCTTTGTGATTCTGTTTTAACACCAACAACGATAACCAGAGAAATTTACGGAGAATCTTTACTTGTCTCGACCTCTGTTGGAAAATTCAGGATACCAGCGGAATGGGTAAAAGATAGTTTTACATTAAACCGTGCTGCTCCGCTTGTTGAAGAAATGGTAAAGAATCAATACTCGGTTGATGAAGCAATGGAAAGATTCGAAAAAGAAGGATTAGTTTTACCATACAATAAACAAGTTGTAAGGGATTTTTATAATCAAATTTTAGAACTCGAAAAACAAAATAAAAACGGCATCTGGGCAAGATTTCTGAAAAACGCTTTTGCGCCAATGATCGCTGGCAAATTTGATTTTGTTGTCGGCAATCCGCCGTGGATTATGTGGCAATATTTATCGAAAGAATATAGAGAAGCTACACAAAATCTATGGGAGAATTATGGATTGACTAAAATTGGAGAAACACGAAATGTTCTCATTAGGGGCAGAAGAGATTTTTCAATGCTTTTTGTTTACACTTCTGCTGATTATTACTTAAAAGATGGCGCAAAATTAGGATTTCTTATAACTCAAGAAGTTTTTAAATCAAAAGGTGCTGGTGAGGGATTTAGAAGATTCCAACTTGGCGAAGGTAAATATCTAAAGGTATTAAAGGCTCACGATTTGGTTTCTATCCAACCATTCGAGGGACCAGCTAATAAAACCGCTGCAATTATTCTTAAAAAAGGAGAGAAAACAGAATACCCTGTACCTTATATTCTTTGGACCAAAAAGAAAGGTGTTGGCAAAATTGCTACTGACAAATTATTAGATGAAGTATTGCCGCTTTTACAAAAGAAAAGACTCATTGCGCAACCGATTGGTTCATTTGTTGGTCCTTGGCAAACACAATTATCAGAATTAGAAGAATTACTAAAAATCCAAGGTAAAAATTATTATCAAGCTAATATAGGTGTCGTTGTTTCCCCTTATGGAGTATTTTGGTTGAATGTAAAACAGGTTCTATCGAATGGCGATTTACTGATAGAAAATTTTAACGAAGAGGGAAAAGTCAAAATTCCAAAAGTTGAAGCAATAGTTGAGCAAGATTTGGTTTTTCCTGCAATAAGAAGTTCTGATATTCATAGATGGTCAGCGACTCCAGAAATTTTTGTTTTAATTACTCATCCAGCATCACAAATTCCATACAGTGAGACAACAATGAAAAATAAGTGGCCGAAAACTTACAGCTATCTGCTAAATTTTAAGGATATCTTAATGCAGATGGCTCTCTATAAGCATTTCCATGAACCTGTGGGTGGCCCATTTTATGGTGAGCGTAATATCGGGAAGCATATATTCTCTCCTTATAAAGTTGTATGGAGAAGACAAGCCAACGATATAAATGCGGCCGTGGTCGTTCAACATAAAACCCCATTTGGATACAAAACAGTAGTTGTACTTGATCCTTCAGCGTTTTTTGCCACTGACTCCGA
The DNA here is from genome assembly GCA_039803545.1 of candidate division WOR-3 bacterium. Taxonomy (NCBI): domain Bacteria; kingdom Pseudomonadati; phylum Caldifarciminota; species Caldifarciminota bacterium. The sequence goes on from JBDRYS010000001.1 coordinate 533,463, forward strand.
ATCCGAAGCCCATTATCTCTGTGCCATTATCAACTCAAAACCGGTTCGCGATTTTATCAAATCCTTTTCTTCTGCTGGTCGGGGTTTTGGCACACCTTCGGTGATGGAGCATGTTGGCATTCCAAAATTTGACCCCCAAAATCCGCTTCACCAAAAACTCGCCGAGATCTCCAAAAAATGCCACGAGCTTAAAGCTGAAGGCAAAGAAAAAGAAATTGAGGAATTAGAAAAAGAAAACGACAACTTAGTAAGGCAACTATTTAATATCCAGTTGCCTGAAAAGAAACAAAAATAGGGTTCTATTATCGAAACCTTTTTACGACATTTTCCGTTTTGAAATTTCTCGACATGCGAAATTAAAGGCACTTTAAAAGTCCAGACGGATAAAGGCACTAATTAATCAAAGCTCATTTTGATCGCTGGGCTGGTAAAGTATTAACTCAGATGCAGCTGTTAACTTCCTTAATACTGTGACCCTGAGGAACTACCTGTCCCCCTGACGATATCAACACTCTTTGAAGCGCCAATTCTGGAGGCTCCCGCCTTTACCATTTTGAGAGCATCCTCGTAGGTTCTGATGCCACCTGCAGCCTTTACCTTTACCCTGTCACCCGCAGTATTGCTTAAAATTAACACATCGTACACCGTTGCACCACCCTTCCCAAAACCCGTTGAGGTCTTCACAAAATCGGCACCACTATCGGCACAAAGTTTCGTTGCTATCACCTTTTCTTCGTCTTCCAAATAGCACGTTTCAATAATGACCTTAAGAATCTTATCCCCTATGATTTTCTTTATTCCCGCAATTTCAGCTGAAACATAGTCAAGATCCCTTTCCTTCAGCTTACCTATATTGATCACCATATCAATTTCATCTGCACCGTCTTCTACCGCCCTTTCGGCCTCCCTAATCTTCAATTCCATAGTGTTCTGGCCCAATGGAAAGCCCACAACAGAACAAACTTTTACCTCGCTCCCCTTAGTAAGTTCCTTTGCCAGTTTAACATTGACAGGATTAACACAGACACTAAAGAAACCATACTCTATTGCCTCTTTTACAAGTTTTTCGATATCAGCCTTCGTTGCAAAAGCATTTAAATTCGTGTGGTCAATCATCTTAGCAAGGCGCGAAGGTTCAATTTTTTCATATTCTCCCTTTTCGATTTTTTCGGCAATTTTTTTGAGTTCATCAAAATTCACCATAATCCCTCCTTGTTGTAATTTATTATAATGATTAACCATCGAATAGCCCTAAAAGATAGTTCGTGATACAAACAATATAATTTAGAGCAAAAGGAGGCTAAATGAGGATTTTACTTCTTTTACTAACACTTACAACCTCTGGTAAACCCATAACTATGTATACCTTAGAAAACGGCCTGCGAGTGGTCTTCGTGCAGGACAGGACACTCCCGGTCTTCTTAGGCTTTATTCAGTTCAATACCGGCTCTGCCGACGAATTCCCTGGACTCACAGGTACATCTCACCTGTTGGAACATATGCTTTTTAAGGGGACAAAAAAACTGGGAACCACCAACTATAAGGAAGAAGAAAAACTGAACCGCAAATTGGATGAGCTCTACCAGCAGTTAGAGATTGCAAAAGACGACTCTTCTAAGAAGGTTTTGTTATCGCGAATCGACAGCATTAAACAGGAACTTAAAAAATATATAGTCTCTGAAGAAATCTGGCGAATTTATCTATCCCACGGCGGCTCAATGATGAACGCATCCACATCAAAGGTTAGCACTCAGTATTATGTAATGCTACCATCGAACAAAAAGGAATTGTGGTACAAAGTGGAATCGGATAGGTTCAAAAACCTCGTATTACGCGAATTTTACTCCGAAAGGGACGTTGTAAATGAGGAAAGGAGGATGGGAGAAAACAATCCTTACAATAAGATATGGGATGCTCTGATGGCTACGGTGTACTATGCATCGCCATTGAGGTGGCCAGTTGTTGGATGGGAAGATGATATAATGAATGTCAAGCCCTACCAAGTTATGTGGTACTACAAAACCCATTATACTCCTGACAACTGTGTCATCGTTTTAGTTGGAGATGTGGAACCAGAAGAAGATATTAAACTTATTAAGAAATACTTTGGAGACTGGAGCGGTAAAAAACTCAAAATCTCAAGATATACGAAGGAACCTCCTCAAAGGGGTGTGAGGCGTGTTAGCGTAAAATCTTATGGAAAACCCACAATAGCAATCGGCTTTCAAGGGCCATATTATCCCGAAAAGGAGTACTACGCCCTTTCTATTTTCTCCTTTATATTTGGCGAATCCGACGCATCAATTATGAAAAAGTCCCTTGAGGAGAAAGGAATGGCCTCAAATACCTACTCTTTCAACATAGATTGGGACGGGAAAGGTCCTTCCCTATTCGGCATCTACCTCTACCCTGCCCCAGGAATTTCAATGGATTCATTAGAAAAAAGAGTATTCGAACTCATAGATTCCCTCAAAAATGCCGGGATCGATGAGCATTTGCTTAAAAAGGCGAAGAATAACTACAAGATGTATTATGTAACAAGGCAAAGAAACCCTCTAAGCTTTGCCTTTACGATCTCAAGGGGCGTAAGGCTATTCAACAACCCTGAATTTTACAAGAAAGAAATCGAAATTATTGAATCCATTCAGTCTGAGGACGTAATAAACGCCGTTAAAAAGTACCTAAGAAAAGACAATGCATCCATAGTAACCTTAGGAGGTGAGTGATGTTTAGAATTTTGCTTGGTGTTTTACTTCTCTTTTCTTTTGTTTTCGGTGGAAATCAGGAATCTCCGATGTCACGAGAAATCAAAAAAATGAAATTCAAACCGTTAAAGTGGGAGGTTCCTGAAGTTGGAAAAGATATAAACAAAATTGTGCTTCCTTCGGGTGTGACCGTCTATTCTAAGGAAAATCATACCCTTCCCCTCATTGAAGTTACCGTCTTTGTTAAAGGTGGACCAGCCTATCTACCCGAGGGATATGGGCTAATCCCAGAACTACTAATAAGAAATATGCTAAAGGGCGGTACGAGAAGTTTCAGCCCCGAAGAATTGATCGACTCCATAGAGTACAACGCTATTCAAATTAATCACCGTGCGGAGAATGAATATTGCTCTATTACTTTTACCTTCGATCCAAAGGTTAAAGACATCGCTGAAAAGCTTATTTACGAAATCCTTTTCGCACCAAGGATTGACGAAAAGGTATTGAAAGTAGAAAAATCGAGATTAATGGACGATTGGAGGAGAACCCTTGACGACCCTGATGAAGTGATAAACACTCTTAGCACAATGATCTTATACAAAGGCACAACCCTTGAAAGTCCACCCGATACGATGAAAGTACTAAATATAACCCGCGAAGAATTGTTGAAAATTCACAGAACACTCTTCCAGCCAAAGAATATAACAGTTTCCATTGTTGGAGATTTCGTTAAAGACTGGCCACAAGCCTTTGCACAATTCGCTTTTAGTGATTCGCTAAATGATACCCTCGAGCTAACTTCACCAAAGGCTTTACCTGTCGAAGGTAAGAAGGTCTATTTCTGCCAGAGACCCATAGAGCAAGGTTATGTTATGCTGGTGGGCGAAGCTCCAAATGGCTACTTTGAAGATGTATTCAAATTATTTATACTCGGTGACATTCTCGGAGGTGGCTTTAACTCCAAAATAGTTTCAAAGGTCAGGAATGAACTGGGATTAGCTTATGAAACTTACGCTTATTTCAGTATTTTGAGCAACATAAAGGGAGGATTCTACTCTTTCACGGCTACGCGGAGCGATGCGGTGGGCACCTCGATTTACTATATCTTTGACGCCATAAATCAAATGGTGAACGGTCAAATATCGGAAGAAGAACTTAAATTCTCCAAAGACTCTTTTTTGAATTCAACTGTTACTTCCATAAGAAGTGATTGGGCCTACGTGCAAAGACTTGCATTAAGAAGCCTCTTTGGATTCCCCGATGATTACTTTGTCAAAATGCAAAAGGCCATTGACAAAATCACCTTGGATGACATTAAAGAGGCCTCAAAAAGGTATCTAAAACCCGACGAAATTTCCCTTGTCGTAGTGGGGGACAGCACCAAATTAAATCTTAATGAACTGGCAAGGTACGGAGAGATAGTGAGGCTGAACTTCTGAGCCAAGGTACGCCAATAAATTAACAAGCAGTTTACTTTACGAAAAATTTGATTAAAAATTCTTTTATGCAAATTTTCATAGGAACATCGGGTTGGAGATATTCCTGGAACCTTGGTAATTCCTTAGATTGGTACATTAAGAACTCCAATCTCAACGCGGTAGAACTAAATGCCTCCTTTTATAGGTTCCCCTTCCCGTCACAGGTTAAAGGCTGGTCAAAAACTTGTAGTCAATTGAGATGGGCAGTAAAGGTCACCCGAAGGATAACCCATATACATAAATTCAACGACGAATCTTTGGGTATATGGGAAGATTTTAAAAAGCTTTTTGAACCACTTGACCTTTGCGTTGATTTTTATCTCTTTCAGCTTCCGCCCTCTCTCAAAATAGATTCAATTGATAAAATCCAGAAATTTGCCACTTTTGCGAATCTTGGTCAAAGGTTTGCCCTTGAGCCAAGAAACCTAACATGGTTTTCTGATGAGACTATTGGTTGGGCGAAATCCCTTGGTATAACATTGGTTTCAGTCGATGCACCAAATTTACCGAGGACAATTTTCAATGTAAATGGTATTGTCTATTTAAGAATGCATGGACGTGATAGGTGGTATTCCTACGAATATTCAGAAAGGGAATTAAAAGAAGTGGCTACAAAAATCCTCGAGACGAATCCTGAAAAGGTTTATGTATTTTTCAACAATGACTATGCAATGTTAAAAAACGCCCAGGAGTTGGCAAAGATTTTAAACACCCTGCTGTAAAAATTCACAATTTTGAGGTTATAATTAAGTTAAGAAAAGGAGGCATTATGGATCTGAGCAAATACACATTAAAGGATATCATTCTTACGGCGCTTAAAAGCGAAGTGGAGTCGAAAGACCTTTATGAAAAAATGAAAAATAGGGTCTCAAATTTCGTACTGAGAGACAAATTCGATTTCCTTGCAAAGGAAGAGGAAAAACACAGAGTCTTTTTCGAGAAAATGTTCACACAAAACTTTCCCGGCGAAACAGTAGCGCTCCCAGATAAATCCCCTGTCCCACTCCCAGAAATCGGACCCGAGGTCGAAAAGTTACCCATTTCTGAGGTCCTTGAAATCGCAATGAAAGCAGAACTAAAAGCCTCTGAGTTTTACAAATCTATGATGGAACTGTTTTCCGATGAGATGATAAGGAAAACCTTAGAATATATTTCGACCGTTGAGCTTTCACATTACAAGCTCCTGGAAATAGAAAGAGACTATGCAAAGAAATTCGAAGATTACGAGGTTGAGTGGCCCGGCTTCCATATAGGTGCTTAAAAAAACTTAAGTATTAACTTTCATATAAATGATCTATGCTATACTTTCTGTTCTCTTATGGTCGACACAAGCAACCGCTTTTAAGCTTACCCTAAGGTATACAAACCAGTTTGGTTTGCTTGTCCTTTCTTCCTCTACATCTTTAATAGTTTATCTAATATGGCTTACAGTTACGAACAAGTTCACCGATCAGGTCAAAAACTTTGGAAGAAATACAAAATCCCTAATCCTCGGCTTTCTAAACCCTTTCCTCTATTATATCGTCCTCTTTACCGCTTATAGTTTGCTAAAGGCTCAAGAGGCCCTCGTCCTCAATTATTTATGGCCAATAGTTTTAACTATTTTGAGCTCTGTACTTTTAAAAAAGCCTTTGACCCCCGTAAAGCTAATTGCTCTCTTTTTAAGTTTTTCTGGTGCCTTCATAACAATAACCCAGGGTAACGTAAAAAACCTCTCCTTTAAAAACCCATTGGGAGTTATCTTAGCTCTATTGAGTACAGTTATATGGGCACTTTACTGGCTTCTAAATATGACCGATAAAAGGGAAACAGAAACAAAACTCTTTTATAACTTCTTGTTCGGCGATCTCTACCTGTTGATCTTTACACTTATCTTAAGGCCCGTTAAAATAAGCTCGACCACTGCCTTACTTGGGGGAATATATGTTGGACTCTTTGAGATGGGGATCACCTTTTTGCTGTGGCTTAAAGCCTTGAGCACCATCAAAGACACAGCAAGGGTAAGCAATCTTATCTATTTTGCCCCCTTTCTTTCGTTACTGTTCATTTCATTAGTTCTAAAGGAGAAAATTTATACATCAACAATCATAGGGCTTGTCCTCATAATTTCAGGGGTGCTTCTTCAGGAATATCTTCATACTAAAAGGGGCTCAAAAAATGCTGTTAATATTGTTCGTAACTAATTACCTTTTTGTTAACGCCTTAAAGAGCAAGAATTTCATTGTGTACTACCGTGAAGATTCTACAAACGCAGTTAAAATCTGCAACTATCTGGAACAAAACAGAGATCAAATTCTAAATATTACCGGAGGAAATCCTCCAAAACCTTACATTTTCATAGAGGATATGGGTACAATGTCCAACGGCTATTCCGATCCCACATCTAAGACCATCTCAATTTTTAACCACACGCCAGAGCCTGACTTTCACTTTGGAACAATGAAATCCTGGTGGAGAACGGTATCAGTGCACGAATACACACACCATGCCCAACTCTCTAATATAGGTTTTCCTGCAAGCCTTCTGAGGCTCATTTTTGGGAAAATATATTTACCCAATATGCTGTTTTTGCCAGGATATATGCATGAAGGGATTGCAGTTTACAACGAGTCTAACCTCGAGCCTGATGATGGTAGGCTTAATGAAGGTTATTTTGACGCTTATTTAAAGATACTAAATGCGAGAAACAAATTGAGACAAGGCGTTTATCTCAACCATGACCCGGTGGATTACCCAAAGGGCGAAATTGTTTACTTGATGGGCTCAGAATTCACGGAATTTATTGCGAAGAAATATGGCGAACAAAAGCTAAAAGAATACTATACAACCATTGGAAGGATGCCTTTTACTGTCCCCCTAATTGATGTTCCCGCACTTTTAACCTTTAAAAAGCCACTGAGCTCTATTTGGAGGGAATGGCAGAAAGATTTAAGATTCCACAAAAAATATTTTCTTCCACTTAGATTTTATGTGGATCGGGGATATTACATCAAGTACCTCAGAAACTTTAACGGGAAAATTTACTATGTTAAAACAAATTACAAGAGGCTTTCCTGGAATGACACTTACTACGAATCGGTCCTATGCGTCTTTGACCCTAAATATGTAAAAATTGAGAAAATTTACACCGGTGACATTTCGCTACCACCTGTAGTATCCGGAACCTCCATATACCTTGGAATTTCTGATGTAAAAAAGGGGAACTCAAACATTTCTTTTTATGGCCTCCAATTTACCAATGCCATAGTAAAAGTTGACGGCTCAGGAAAGCCCAAATATCTTTTAAGCGGTAGAATAAGGGCCTTTGATGTTTCTAATGACACCATTTTCTATGTGATTGATGAAACTGAAGGCTCCTCTCTATGGAAATACAAGGATGGAACTAAAGAAAAAATAGCGGAATTCAAAGACTTAAAGATTCAGCAGGTTAAGCGTGAGGGCGAGGATTTCTATTTCTTAGCCCAAAAGGAATTAGAAGGTAATCAAATATACAGACTTTCGGAGGGAAGGGTAGAAAAAGTTGTCAGCCTACCATTTCAAATTGGATATTTCGAAAGGAAGGGAAAGGAATTCATATTCCCTGGTAATTATGACGGAAAATGGAGCCTATTCACCTTTGACACGGAAAACCATAGATTGAAGATCTTTGATGAACCCATTCTTGCCTATTACCCTGCCCTCGATTCTCAAACGGTCTACTATGTTACGGTTGACATCGATGGAGAATATATAAAAACAGCATCAATAAAGGATTTCACCGATTTTGAAATAACCCCTAAAAACGCCGAGAGATCAACGCAAACTGAATTCGTTACCACTATAGAAAAAACTACTAACCTGAGTTATCTCAAAGAAATTCTTTACCCTGATCTCATTTTACCGGTGATAAACATTAGTTCTGAATATCCGCAGAACCTGTACAATGCTAAAATATCCATTGAAGGCATTCAATTCCAGGGGCACTCGCCTCTTAATCTCTTAGAATACTCAGCATTGGCGAATTTCAGAGAACTAAGAAAAAGCATTTTTACCTCTTACTACAACGGCATACCTGCAACAAGTATCTCCTTCTCTATCTCGGGAATTCGAAATAACATAGGCCTTGGTATAGGGCATATACTATATGTGCGAAATTATGGCTACTGGAGGCAAATAAACCTTTATGGAGAACTATTTCCCTGGTCGGCCCGAGGCAGTTTTTCGACAGTATTGTTGGGAAAAATATACCCGGATATACATCAAACCTATTCTTTTGGCCTGCAATACGAAAACAAAAAGTTCACCACTTCTTATTACCACTCCACTCGACTACCGGTAGCTCGGACCCTTCTAATTTCAGGGGAACTTGGAGTAAATTACTGCCATTACTCGAAAAAAATAGAACACGTCGAAGACCTCAAAATGACATTACCCCTTGTAAGGATAAACTGGGGCAATGATGCGATTATCCACTTCTTTTATGAGAGAAACTTTTTGACCCTGGAACTGGTTAATGTATCTACGGATAGCACCTCTGGAAGGGGTATGCTTCTAACCCTCGATCACCTTATGAGCATATTGAACGGAAATTTCAAAGTGGCATTAAGAACGGGACTTTTAAAGAAATTTGGAGAACCTGTTCCATACCTTTTTATCACAATGGAGCCAGCATCTTTTAACTTCTCAAAGGGTATGTTTAGAAAACGGTGGATTTTGAGAGAATTAACAGGAGGGGCAAATCTTTTATGAAGGCAATGGTTTTAGAGAAGCCTGACTATATAGAGAAAAGCCCTTTAGTTTTGAAAGAACTGGAAATCCCAGAACCTCGGGAAGATGAAGTCCTTATAAAGGTATTAGTTTGTGGTGTATGTCACACCGATTTGCACATCGTAGAAGGGGACATTGTGCCTCCAAGATACCCTCTCATTCCAGGTCATCAAGTAATTGGAAAAATAGAAGAGATCGGAGAAAAAGTGGAAGGCTTCAAAAAAGGCGACCTCGTTGGAGTTCCCTGGCTTCACTACAACTGCGGCCAGTGCAAATACTGTAAAAAGGGCCTCAGCAACCTCTGTAAAAACATCCTCTTCACAGGATTCCACGTAAACGGTGGTTATGCAGAATATATGGTCGCTAAAAAGACCGCCATTTATAAAATCCCAGATACTGTCGATATTACAAGCTTCGCTCCCATCCTATGCGGTGGAGTAATCGGCTACAGGGCATTAAAACTAACTAATGTAAAAGAAGGTCAAAAACTGGGGCTTGTGGGCTTTGGCTCTTCTGCTCATATCGTTCTACAAATAGCTCTCTACAAAAATATGGAAGTTTACGTATTCTCGAGATCGGAGACCCATAGAAGAAAAGCTCTGGAAATGGGCGCAAAGTGGGCAGGAAAGTTGGGTGATGCTTTAACAGAGAAACTTGACGGAATAATTGTTTTCGCGCCTGTTGGAGATACATTAGTTGAAAGCTTGAAATATGTTGACAAAGGTGGCGCAGTTGTAAGTGCAGGCATCCATATGACCGATATCCCATCCTTTCCCTACAGCCTTCTGTATGAAGAAAGAACCCTAAAATCTACGGCAAATAGCACAAGGGAAGATGTAGAAGAAACAATAAAACTCGCCGTTGAAATTCCAATAAGGCCTGTAGTAACCACTTACCCATTGGAACTGGCTAATAAGGCACTGCAAGATGTAAAACACTCAAAGATAGACGGCTCTGCTGTTTTGACTATTGGCTGAAAAGTTGGGCTTCTTCCTCTTTAATAAGTTGAGATTCCACTTGCCTTAAAAGAGATTTGAAAAATTTATCGTAATAAAGTCGGTATTTAACCTTAGTGTTTCTTATTCCGCCCCTGTAAAATCTTTCAATAATGGGATAGCCTGAAAAAAGGGCTTCGTATACAAGTCCCTTTTTCAAATAATAATAAACTACATAGGCTCCGAGGGTGCTCAAAGTGAGGGTTCCGAGAAATAGCGGGACATCCCCAAGAAATAAAAGGCCTGAACCTGGTAAAATCATCGAGGCAGTCTTTAATTTATTTAGGCTCATATATTTAGGATAATTAATGCCAAAAGAGTCAAGAGACCGAAAAGCATCAAAATAATTCCCATTTAATCCTTCAGATATAGTTAGCAGGGTCATCGCTAAGCTATCTTTTAAACCTGCAAGCAATTCTCGAGCTTCGCTGTACTTTTTCATTTTTATTAAGCACAAAGCAAAGAGCCTTTGTACCTCAGTAGAAGGGTTTTCGTAGAGAATATCAGAATAATAGCTTGCCGCTTCCTCAAAAAGCCCTCTTTTTACATAACAAAGTGCCATCTTTCTAAGAAGTAAATTCGAATCTGAAGATGCAAAATACAGTTCCCTCTTGTATTCCGTTATTGCGTTGAAAAAATCACCTTCCTTAAATAGCGAATCACCGATGTTTAAAGAGAGGAGAGAAATTAAAACCAGTATTTCCATACATTGAACCTGACTTCAAAATCCTTAACCGTCTTTTCAAGGCTTACACTGTTATACTCATTAACTGCCACATAGGAACCATATACATCCCCGAGGTAAAAGATCAAAAACAAGCTCGAATATAGGTAAAATTCAAGACCTCTGCCATTTCTATAAGCCCTATAGGCAGAATAGCCAGTGGAGGCATTTACAATGAGTGAAACAATCCCGTCAAAAACCCTTCCAGCGTAAATCTTGCCAGCACCAGGCACTACGACAGACAGAAAGCCCCCAAGAAAAGGGGATTTCCTATTAACAGAAATGTTGGGAAACAACAACTTTGCTTTATCAAGCTGTCCACTTTTTAAATATAACCAGGTTAGGAGGGTGTCGTTATCCTGCCAGTAATTTTCTGCAATTTTATAGTTACCAAGATACAAATTGGGAAAGCCTAATTTTATCCTTTTTAATGGATCCTTTTCAGAGATGCGTTCAGCATATAAAAGGGCATCGTTAAAAGATCCAATCTTAAGGGATAAATAGGCAATTTTAGTAGCCGCTGAATCTCTTAAGGTTGAATCCTTTATTTCAAAATAGACTCTTTTATATTCGTAAATAGCCCTGAAAAGGTCTCCCTCTTCCTCCAAATGCTTTGCAAACTCAATAGATTGTCCAAAAATTAATAAAAGAAGCGCTATCATTTCACCGGGTCAAAAGCCTTGGCCCCTCTTATTGAATCTTCCTTTAAGCCATAGTAGTCCGGATAATACAAGATGGCAAAGCCGTGGCACCTCTGAACCCTGTCGGAAGCCATAAGTAACCCTTTGATAATATCGTGTTTCCTTATTGCCTCATAGCCGTAATGGGAGCAAGATGGAATAAAATTACAAACATCTCCCTGAACCTTTGAAACGGTGCCCTGATAAATTCGTATTGACTTTAAGATTAGAAACTTTAGAGGATTCGAATACAACGAGTATTCCGATTTTAAAACACTATCGGCTCTATTTTGCAAGATCTCAGGAATATCAAAGGTTAAGAGTGTGAGAAAAAGCAGCAATTCTTTCATTTCTCAAAACCTTTGCATTCTACCTTTGTGTCTTTACCCACCTCAAGATAAGACCTCAGTGAATCGGTAAAGGGTACAAACCTTGGGTTAGAGAGTTTGTAAATTTCCTGATAGTCTGGAGACGTAATCTTCATCATCATTGGCAGGTCTTTATCTTTGATCCTTTGATAATCACCATAACTCACCTTAATCAAAGTGTCCCCCTTCTCTGAAAGAGAAGCCATTTCAAGTAAGTGTTCCCCTTCAAAGGTGTAAATTAGCTTCAATTTGGTTTTCGGATGAATCCAGATCTCACTTTTCCGGTTACCATTTCTTTCCCTTTTTAAAAACATAAAGCCGGCTTTCTTAAGATTGGAGCCAGTTTTTCCTAAAGGGCCTCCTGGAGTCTGGAATTTAAAAGTAATACCTGATTTCACCTTGAAAGCTCGCTTTGATTCCGGGTAATTTACGATCATTGTATCAGTGGAAAAATAAATTACTTGTTTTAAAGGATACTCAACGCTGATGTAGAAAAGAGTGTCGCCTTTATAAATTTGGCCGCGAGCTGTATCTGATTTTACCTGGTCTTTCAAAATATGGGTAAAATCAAATACGATAAAGGTATCAACGTGAATCACTAAAAAAGTAAAACCGATAAAAACATGACGTCTCTTTAAAACACAAAGGGGCCCTACGGGCCCCTTTGTGTAAAGCAAACTCGAGTTTTAGTACGCAGTGGAAGCAGACCCGGCCCAAACAAGCCACCAGAGCACTTCCCAAGCGACTACAACTAAACCACTTACTACACAGCCAGTTATTGCTTTCTTGGTCTGAATGCTTTTAGCCGCACTTGTATAACAGTCTGTATATGCCTGGATGTATTCTGGAGACTTACCCAAAAGTCTCGATGCCGGAGGCGTAGGCTCAATCAAATAAGCGGCTGCAACGCCGAAAATACCTCCAAAGAAACCAATTGCCAACCACAAAGTCCCATTGACATCCCTATGGGCATCGAATTCACCCTGCTTACAAGCATTGGCAAGTACTTCAGACTCAGCGGCATTGATGACTATTGGGTTTGCTATGAAACCCAATGCAACCACACCTGTTAGCACATATTTTAGGACCTTCACTTTTAAACCTCCTTTTTGTATAACAAAATTCTAATGGCATCTGTTGATTATGTCAAGAATTTCATCTCGAATGGCTGAAAGTCTCGATAAATAAACCTTTTAAGAATCCGAAAAATTTAGTAAGATAAAGAGGGTTTAAAACTCGGAAAACCTCAATCTGGAATGAGCCCCGAGATCAATTCTTTAAACTTTTTAAGTTGCTCAATATACATTTTCTCGAGATCAGGGCTTTTCTTACGAATAATATAGGACGGATGCAAGACAGGAAATACCGTTATGCTCCCATCCCTTATTTTTCTGGGTGTACCCAAAACTGCTGTGACATTTACATTCTTACCCAGAAAGTACCTAACAGAAGGGTTTCCCATAGCGAGTATGAACTTGGGTTTAATTATGGAAATTTGGGCCTCAAGCCACTGAGAACAGGCTTCAATCTCGGAATTGCTCGGAGCCCTAAAAGATTTTTTGCCATAATTATTAACTAACGCGACAGGATTTCCATTTGAACCCGTTGCTAATTCAACGGGTATGCATTTTAAAACGTTTGCGAGGTATATATCCCTCTCCCTGTCAATACCTGCCTCCTTAAGGGCATAGTTTAAAAATTCCCCTGCCCTTCCTACGAAAGGCTTTCCAAGTTTGTCTTCATCTGGCCCAGGAGCCTCTCCAACAGCCATAATTCCAGAATATGGATTTCCCCATCCGAACACAAATTTATCCCGTGTACGGTACAGTGGGCACTTCCTGCATTTACTTGCTTGCTGTTCCAAAAGGAACAATTTTAAATTTTTATTGGAATCCGGAAGCCAAACCCTGTCAAATCCAAGAGCTTCCTTGTAAATAATAACCCGTGGGTCCTTCATTTTACCAATTTGATGATCTTCTTAACAATTTTTATCGCAAGGGCTTCTTTGGATAAATTCGAGAATTCTTCAATTCCCCCATTCTTATCAATAACTAAACCACTGGAGAATTCTGAGCCCATCGCACTCGCATAATTTCCAACAATAATATCAAGATTCTTTTCCTCTAACTTCTTCTTGGCGTAACTTTCAAGATTCGAAGTCTCAAGGGCAAACCCCACAAAAATCTGCCCTTCCCGTTTTAAAGGTGCAACTGTTTTCAAAATATCCTTTGTAGGCACAAGTTCAATTGTTAATTTTTCACCCTTTTTCAATTTCTCTGAATATTGATGTTCTGAGCGATAGTCGGAAACCGCGGCCGCCATGATAAAAACATCAGCCTGTTCTAAATATTTTTCAACGGAGTTTAACATTTCCTCTGCCGTTTTTACCCTTACAACCTCGTCTCTTTCATAGGGGGGTACTGAAGTTTCACCCACTACTTGAATCAATTTCCCACCATATTCTTTAACCGCTTTTGCTATGTAATAACCCATCAAGCCTGAAGACCTGTTCGTTATAACCCTCACGGCATCGACTGGTTCTTCAGTCCTTCCATAACACAAAAGGATTTTATAACTCTTTAAAGGAGACCCTTTTAAAGCGGCTTCAATATCCTCAACAATGAATTCCTCCCGTAAAAGCCTGCCACAACCTGTTTCTCCGGATGCCAACACTCCTCTTTCTGGACCCGAAACCAAAACTCCCCTAAACTCTTTGAGGTATTCCACAGAATTCTGAATTTCGGGATTTAACCACATCTCCTGGTGCATAGCAGGGGCAATTAGCAAAGGCCCTTTAAAGGCAAGGATTGTAGAAGTCAATAAATTATCTGCTATTCCGTAACGTATCTTAGAAATTGTATTCGCAGTACAAGGCACTACCGCAATCAACTCAGCCCATCTCGCAAGATCAATATGAATGCTCTTGCCTTTTCCCCAGAAATCAACATCAGTATAAACTTCCCCTTTAATAGTGGAACTTACAAGCAAAGGGTTAACAAATTTCTGCGCTGATTCAGTTAAAACCGCTTTAACGCTATGCCCTCTTTTTTCAAGAAGACGAAGGACATTTATAGACTTATAGACTGAAACACTGCCAGTCAGACCAACTAATACCTTGGCCACTTAGTTTATCCTATTCTTCGGCTGTTTTTTCTTGTTCAAGTCTAAACTTTACACCTTCGCGGAGGATTCTATATAATGCCAGGACCGTGGGCTTAACATCTTCGTCACTAATACCGAGCCTCGCAGCAACCTCTTTCTCTTGCTTGGTATCCGATATTACCTTAGCAACTTTAGAGGCAAGCAGAATAACTAAGTACCTTGAACCGTATCTTTCTTTTAACTCATCAAGAACTCTGAATTTACTCTTTACCATCCTTTCCCTCCTTGGAAACCTTTTTTGCAAGAAAATCTGTTTCAAAATTTTGCTCTCTATTTATATGGGTTATCCGCCATTTTTTAAAAAATTTTAGCAAACTTAAAGCTTCATCTCTTAATGGTATTAGGTTTAATGCCCTTACCTTGTAAACACCATTAATCTGATTTACAAGAAGCTCTGAATCTGAATAAACCATTATCTCCTCACACCCCACTTCCCTTGCAGCTTTTAAAGCCTCAATCAAGCCAAAATACTCAGCCTCGTTATTTGTCTTAACACCAAGATAGATGCTTTTCTCAAGTAATTTCTTACCTTCAGAGTATATTACGAATCCACACCCTGCCTCACCGGGATTACCTCTGGAGGAACCATCAATGTAAAGCTCACATTTCCTCATGATAGTAAATAATACGCCCACAATTTGGGCATCTGGAGTAAGTGTGTTTTGATTTTAACTCTTGCACAAAGGAAAGGGGCAATACACTGTAACATCCTGAACACACATAGTCTTTTTCAGATTTGGACACATCATTTTCAACGACCTTGCAAATCGCATAACTTCCAAAACGGGACTGTAGTTTAAGATACAATTGCCTTTCCTTGTCTGGTAATTTTTCAAGAAGCACCTTCTTCTTTTCTTCATTCCATTTTAGTTGCTCTTCTATTTCTGCCAATTGCTGTTTGGAAATATTTGCGGTTTTTTCCAATTCTTGCTTTTTTTCATCTAAAGATTTCGTCTTCTCCGGTAACTCCCTTTGAAGTTTTTCAACCAACTCCATTTGTACAACTATTTCCTCTTCCTTTTTTAACTTTTCCATGTTCGCATGCTCAATTTGGGAGATCATTGCACGGTATTCCTCGTTGCTCTTTACCTGCCTCGATCTTTCCTGAAAATTCCTGATCTTTTCCTGAATCTCTTTCAGGTCTACTTCGAGCTCTCGCAGTTTAATCTCTTCCTTTTTGAAACTCGCTATTATCTTTTCCTTTTCCGCTGACAGTTTCCGAATTTCGTTCTCCAGCTCCTGAATTTCCTTAGGAAGGCTATTTTTTTTGTGTCTCAACTTTTCAATTTCACTGTCCAAATTCTGAATTGCTATTAGAACTTTTAAAATTTCGTCCATACTTCTAAATTTTACAACGGAAACCACGCATAATCAAGGGAAAATAAAAAACTACGAAGAAAGTACTTCTTCTGCTTTGGCAATCAAAGAAAGAGTTTCCTCCTCTGTAGGAGATTCAGCATAAATCCTAACAATCGGCTCGGTATTGGATTTCCTGATATGAACCCATGCATCTTTCTTCCTTAAATAAATTCCATCGGTGAGGTCTATCTTGAAACCTTTAAAGGCTTTTTCAAACTTCTCTTTTGGCAATTCTGAGTCAAATTTTACCTGCTTTTTTCTCATACAAAACTTAGGTATAGAGGAATAAACAGAATAAATGTCCTTTTCCGCAAGGAGGGAAAGAATTATCGCTATTCCTGTTAAAGAATCTCTGCAGGCATTTATAGATGGGAAGATGACTCCACCATTACCTTCTCCCCCAATGATGGCGTTTTTTTCCATCATCGTATTAACAACATTAGCCTCCCCAACAGCGGTACGGTAGACTTTCACTTTGAAGGCTTCAGCCACATGTTCTATCATCATAGATGTTGAAAGATTAACTACAATATCCCCTTTCTTTTTGCCTAAAATCTGATAAGCGCACAATGGAACGGTGTACTCTTCAGAGAGTAGTCCCGTATCTCTAAAACCAACTAAGAGCCTATCCCCATCGGGATCAGTAGCAAAGGCAACATCTGCATCTTTTTCAAAGAGTAGATTCTCAAGCTCTGTTAAATGCTCTTTCTTTGGTTCTGGGTTCCTTGTAAATTCTCCAGAATCATCGCAATTAATGCACACAACTTCACAACCAAGTTCTTTGAGCAGAGTCGGTATAGCTTGATAAGCGGCACCATTGATACAATCACAGGCAACTTTAAACTTCTTTTTCCTTATTAATGACACATTAATGAAAGGGCTTTCCACGATTTTTTCTATATGGTCCTTTATAGCATTCACATTCTGCCTCAATGGTTTAAATTCGTCAAACTTTGACCATGTAGGCTCTTCCTGCGCTAACTTCTCAACTTCATCGATATCTTCTTTTGAGATAAAAAGCCCATTTTTATTTACAAATTTCAGGGCATTCCATTCAATCGGATTATGGCTGGCAGTGATCATTATTCCGCCATCCGCTTTTTTCTCGCGGATTGTGAGTAAAAGTGTGGGAGTAGGCACCACTCCAAGATCCACGACTTCTTTACCCATCGAAAGCAAGGTTGAAATTACCGCAAGTTTTATTGCAAAACTATGGGGTCTTGTATCCTGGGCAACAAAATATAGGTTGCCGCCATTATGCTTTGCGAAGGCTGATGTGTACTTTATTATGAGAGGAACGGTGAGACTTTCACCGACTATACCCCTTAGACCAGACACTGAAAACAAAGCTTTATTTTCCATAATTAATTAAAAAAGCTGGCGGGCGGACTCGAACCGCCAACCTGCGCATTACGAATGCGCTGCTCTGCCGATTGAGCTACGCCAGCTTTTTTAGTATTTTTAATGTGGTAACCTCTGTCTCTTCATTTTTTCTTTCACAACAGCCTGAGCAGCAGCAAGCCTGGCCACGGGTACACGGAAGGGCGAGCAGGAGACATAATCCATTCCAACTCTGTGACAGAACTCCACTGAAGATGGCTCGCCACCATGTTCACCACAGATACCCACTTTTAGATTTGGCCTTGTGGATCTCCCCTTTTCGATACCAATTTTCACAAGCGCACCGACTCCTTCTTGATCAAGGACCTGGAATGGATCATCCTTCAAAATGCCAAGCTCGATATACTTCGGTACAAATTTACCCACATCGTCTCTTGAAAAGCCGTATGTCGTCTGTGTTAGGTCATTGGTTCCAAAGGAGAAAAATTCTGCTGTCTGTGCTATTTTATCAGCAGTCACACAGGCTCTGGGTAACTCAATCATTGTACCAACAGTATATTCAACTTCGACGCCCTTCTCTTTCATCACCTCTTCTGCAACCCTATCAATAATCGCCTTTTGATTGTCCAACTCCTCTTTCATGGAGACTATCGGGACCATTATTTCTGGTATCGCCTTTATTCCTTCTTTAATGCATTCACAAGCCGCCTCAAAAATTGCCCTTGCCTGCATCTCTGTTATTTCAGGGTAAACTATGCCCAAACGGCAACCTCTATGACCCAGCATAGGGTTAGCCTCACGGAGAGCTTCAGACTTCGCTGCAATTTCCTCTACCGGGATCCCCGTCCTCTTGGAAAGCTCCTCCATTTGCTCCCTTGTCTTTGGTACAAACTCGTGGAGTGGTGGGTCCAGTAAGCGGATCGTCACCGGGAATCCGTCCATAGCTTTAAACAAGCCTTTGAAATCTTCTCTTTGCATAGGCAGTAATTTGGCAAGAGCCCGTTCTCTTTCTTCTTTAGTCTTCGCCAGAATCATTTCCTGCATAGCATAGATTCTTTCGCCCTCAAAGAACATATGCTCAGTTCTGCAAAGGCCTATCCCCTCTGCTCCGAATTTTCTCGCCCTTTGAGCGTCTGCAGGAGTATCGGCGTTGGCACGTACGCCAATCCATCTGATCTCATCAGCCCACTTAAGAAGTTCATTAAATTCTTCGAAGAGTTCAGGGTCTACCGTGGGCACTTTGCCTAACAATACCTCGCCAGTTGAACCATCAATGGTTATTATGTCACCTTTTTTAACAACTACATCTCTCACCTTGAACAGATTATTTTCATAGTCAACCTCGATTTCCTCTGCCCCCACTACACAAGGTTTTCCGATACCACGGGCCACTACCGCTGCATGGGATGTCATTCCACCCCTCGCGGTGAGAATGCCTCTTGACCTCGCCATTCCGCGAATATCATCGGGAGAAGTCTCATCCCTGACCAGAATAACAGGTTCCCCAGCCTCGGAAAGGTCAGCAGCTTCATCAGAATCAAAAATTACCTTACCCCAGGCTGCGCCAGGTGAAGCAGGAAGTCCTTTGGTAAGCACAACCTTCTCAGCCTTAGGATCAATCATCGGATGCAACAGCTGTTCAATTCTTCTGGGATCAACTCTTAAAATTGCCTCTTCTTTCGTAATTAATCCTTCCTTCACCATGTCAACAGCGATCTTAACTTCCGCACGAGCACTCCTCTTCCCCACCCTCGTTTGAAGTATATAGACTTTTCCTTTTTCGATGGTAAACTCAATGTCCATCATGTCTCTATAGTGCTTTTCGAGTCTATCAAAGATTTCGAGCAACTCTTTATACGCCTCTGGCATCTCGTTAGCAAGAAGCTGTAATTTCTTCGGAGTTCTTATTCCCGCTACTACATCTTCACCCTGAGCGTTGGGAAGATACTCGCCGTAAACGGTCTTTTCACCAGTGGATGGGTCTCTGGTAAAGGCGACACCTGTCGCTGAATCGAATCCCATATTTCCGAAGACCATTGTTTGTACATTGCAAGCAGTACCCCAATCATCGGGGATCTTATGAAGTCTTCTGTATTCAATAGCCCTCTTGTTGTTCCAAGACTTAAAGACCGCTTCAATGGCAAGCCAGAGCTGCTCATAAGGATCCTGAGGGAATGGCTTACCCGTGACCTTCTTAACTATGTCCTTAAACTCTTCAACAAGTTCTTTAAGATGTTTTGCCTGTAACTCAAAATCTTCCCGTACACCAACCTCCGCCTTCTTAGCTCTTAGCCGCTCTTCAAATAGGTTTCTATCCACACCCAAAACCACATCGGAAAACATTTGGATAAACCTACGGTAAGAATCATAGGCGAAACGCTCATCATTGGTCCTCTTCGCAAGCCCCTGGACCGACTGGTCATTAAGACCGAGGTTTAGAATAGTATCCATCATGCCTGGCATCGATGTGCGGGCACCAGATCTCACGGAAACCAGTAATGGATTGTCGATAGAACCGAAGGTCTTGCCGGTTAAATTCTCTAACTTTTTAAGATTCTCCTTAACTTCCTCTTCAAGACCTGGTGGGAAAGAACCATTTTTAAAATAATATACGCATGCTTCAGTAGTAATTGTGAATCCAGGAGGGACAGGTATGCCGATATTTGTCATTTCGTGTAAATTGGCGCCCTTCCCGCCAAGTAAATTCTTCATATCCTTGTTGCCTTCAGCCTTTCCACCACCAAAAAAGTATACATATTTCTTCGCCATTGAAAACCTCCTTTTAAATTAATTATAGATTCACAGATTCGAACACTCAAGAAACACAGAGGATAAAAACTACCTTAAAAGAATCTTAGCAGGCTCCTTTTCGTCAGAAACGATCAAATAAATTCCTTTTGCCCATCCAGAAGTGTCAAAATAAAAAAGATCACCTTCTTTTTGAGCCTTATAGGGTAGTCTTCTCATGGTTAGGTCATAAACTGAAGGCTCCTCTACTGTTCCTACATAGACTCTATCTCCAACTCTCGCGGGATTTGGAAAAACGCGGAAAGTCTTCTTTCGCAGTTCTGGAAACAGAACTTTAATTTCGAGAATACCCTCTTCGCCTCCAGCCACGATTGTGCCATCACCCAAAATTTCGAGAACATCCCTAACCTGGTAGTATGGCTCATCTATAGGCGTAAAAGGTGAGTTTAAATCTCTAAAGGAGTATAAAACCGAATCATTACTTATTAAAAGAATTGCAGAGTCGGTCAAAGCCACCACAAAATTTTTATAAAATTCCATGTCCCTCACATAACCATTAGCAATTTTCTTAATATTCTGACTTTGATAGACCAACAAACCGTTACTGGTACCCAAGTATATTTTTTCGCCCTTCTTTTTGGCAACGCTCACTAATGAAGAACCAAGTTCTGAAGGTGTAAGCCTCAATAATTCCGTTCCAAGGGTGTCGATTACTATAAGTCCTTCATTTTCTGTTCCAATAAGATAAGAGCCATCACCTGGCTGTTCTATGTAAAATGGATAATCAACTCTATAGACTTCCTCTGCCGAAAACTCTGAACCTTTTTTGTGAATCCTGTATATACCGTTTAACCACAGCGCTACGACCGTATCCTTTGCAATTGAAATATGGCATATAATTGTTGTTGGCAAATCGTTAATAATGTGAGTGAGCCTTCCAAACTTATCAAATATGAAAATCCCCGGGCTGTTGTCCGAATAAAGACCAACCCAAACGTTACCAGAATCATCTATGTCTAAGGTTCTGATCGCGTGATTTATGGTCCTCAAACTTTCGCCATTATAAAACTCATTTCCGTCAAAAATAAGAAGTTTCGAGGGTAAAGAAAGGGTATCGGAGGTCCAGGCAAGAATACCGGCGGCGTAAATTCCATTTTTTACCTTTAAAGCTGTAATCAAATTGAAAAGAACAGGACTTCTAAATTGGTAGACCTTACTTCCGTCAAAAAGTCTCCAGGGAGGCCCATAATAAGAGAACTCGCGATTTGAGGAAAAGAAAGTAAATACAACCTCAGAATCTCCGACGGGAATAATGCAGGCAGAAGGATAGTTCAAAATTTTTCTGAGTCGTCTATTTTCGAAAACATAAGTTCCCCAACTAGTTCCAATGTAAATTTTCTCATCTTTCTTAGTTGAAGTATAAATTGTCCCAGCATCGTAAACTAAAGTTGTCTCCGCCGAATTGAAAATCACTTTCATGCCTGAAGAATAAAGAATTCCTTCGTTTAATTCCTGCACAATTCCGAATTCACCGAAATTCAGAGGCACACTTACCCTGAAAGTACTATCAGGTGTCCATCCATATATGTTAGATGGAGTCACGATGTAAGCAAAGTTCTTTCCCTTAGAAATAAACTTAACGGTGTCACGAATTAACAAAGGTGGATAGATCCGGTCATCGGAAGGATCAAAGTTGCTATTGGTTTTAAGAACTAAAAGTCCATAATTCGTGCCGATCAAATAATAATCTTCTCCGTAGTACTTTAGAATTTTAGCCTTTCTCAAAGTGACAATTGGCAATTCATAGGTTTCAAATTTGTCTGAATTTCTCCTTTTAACCTGAATCCCCACATCCTTCACAGCAACCCACAAATTACCTCCACTATCAGCATCGATATCTAAAATATAATTCCGACGAAGCCCGTCAACGGTGGTAAAGACTCTATAAGGAAAATCGAAAGTTGATTCATTTAGTTTTATACTCGAGGGGGAAAAACTTACAACCCCACCAACCGTCGCAGCGTAAATCGTGTCCTCAACCTTTACAAAAGAAAAGGCATTGTGAAAATTTGTAAAATACCGGGCATTAAAGATGTATGAAACAAGTACAAGGGTCAACAACATGCAGAAATATTAAAGCTTCCCGCTTGCATGAGCAAAAATTAATTGACGAAAAAACAGCATTATAATTTATCCACTATGCTGGCAATAATTGTTTTCGCATCCTTAATTTTAGGCAACAATGATAGTAAAAGGGAGGCCATCCTGAAAGAAAAGGGATTCGTAGCAGTAAAGAGCAACGAGAATCATTTCACCACAATTTACAAACGAATCAAAGATAAAAATGAGCCAATGTATATCACTATCGATCCCCTTCTCCACGGCGTCCACCTAATTTATGATTTCACTCTTAGAACCCTTGAAACAGAGCAATTTTATGCGGATTTAAAAACAATACTCTACAAATTAGATGCAAGGTTCCGAGAACTTAAAGAGGCAAAAAATCGGGAAATTAAAGAAGCCTCGATGACAAACCTCGCCTACATTGAAGTTGCCAACAAGCTCTTGGACCCAGAATTTAAGGTAGATAATGACGTGAAAGAAATTGTTGAAGCGGAACTAAACTTAATTTTTGAACATTCCGGATTTGACACCTCAAAGGTATTAAAGGTTCTTGAGGATTACTCCCAATACATTCCTCGTGGACACTATACAAGAAGTGATACCCTCAAAAGATATTTCCTCAGTATGATGTGGCTTGGAAGAATGCCCTTCTACATTTCCATAGACAAAGAAAACTTTAAGCGTAACCTTTTCCTGACAAGGTGTGCAATTTTGATGGCATGGGTTATCTCTCAGGATTCGGAAGTTCAAAAACTTTACAGTCGCATTTACGAAATGACATCCTATCTTGTGGGAGAAAGCGATGACCTGAATTTCATCGAGTTAACACCCTTTGTATATAAACAGTTTCCTGGGTTCCCAGTAGGGTTTTCCGATGATTCTCAGATTTTAGAATTTATGAAGTTGGCTTCCACTCTCAGAAAACCTTCAATTTATTCGACATGGTTCAGAGATGTTGACAAACCAGAAGCGGTCCTCCTCTCTTGTAAATTCATGTCTCAGAGATTCATTCCCGATGCCTATATCTTTCAAAATCTTGTTTATTCCAAGGTCGGAACAAGAGCAAAGCCACGCCTCTTCCCGAGGGGATTGGACCTATTAGCTGTTCTCGGGAATGACAGAGCAAAGGATATACTCATAAACTATTACAAAGAGAACCAATATGCAAATTATACAAAGATGCTGGACAGCCTCGAAAAATGGTCTAAGGCCATCAAAATTGAGGAGTGGCATAAAAATGCCTACTGGCACTGGCTATACATAATAAAAACGATGAATGAGACACCTCATTTCCCTGCTTCTTTAAATGTGAATGCCGTTGCTTATCGGGATAAACTTTTAGTAACTCAGCAGGGATTTTGGGCAGAACTCAGGCATGATACAATTCTTTACGCAAAGCAAAGTTATACAGCAAAGGTGACGGCCTTTAGACCCGAGCCTCTTATCCCAGATGTAAAGGTAGAGCCCTTGCCAAAGAGCTATCGCGAAATCCTGAGCTTCTTAGATTCCTTCAAAAACAAGCTCACCACCTATGGCTTTGAAAATGAAACTATTCTTGAGAAAATAGACGAGTTAAAGGAACTGACACAGAATATCTTGGAAGCTTGCGAATTACAGTCCTCTAACAAACCCTTACCCTTAGATAAAGCCAAGTATCTCTACTCCTTCGGCGAGATACTGGACAGAATTTACACCTTCCCATCCTCCTTTGCTCAGAATGAAGAAGATGCACTATTACCATTAGTTGCCGATGTACACACTGATGTAAATTCAGGACAAGTTCTTGAAGTGGCAATAGGGTATCCACTGGAAATTTATGTTAAGGGAAAGGGGAAGACCTATAGAGGTGCGATGTTTTCCTACTATGAGTTCAAACAGCCGATGAAAGAAAGGATGACGGACAAAGATTGGCAAGAAAAAGCGAATTCTACACCTTTAGAAAAGTGGATTTTCTTTATCTCGGAGTAAATTTTCTAATTAGGTCTCCCAAGTTCAACGTTAAGCCTTCTACAAAAAATGCAACTCTTCCATTAAGGAGGAGGATAAAAGAAGGTTCCTTCATAAATCCCGCTTTGCTCAACTCTTCAGAATCGATTTTGAACACATCACCGTAGAGATTTTTATCCTTCAGGTACGAGATAGCAGAAAGTGTGTCCGAAGTCATTATCACCAGTCTTCCTGTAAAGTTTCGAAGTTCTGTCACAGCGGAATTTAATGAAGACTTAGAGGCTTCAGATGCAAGATTAACCCATGCGATCAAATAATTTCCCCTTTCGAGTTCGTAACCCTCAAGTAACTCTTTAAGCCTATCAAGGTTTACGGTCCTGACGACTAAGTCTCCCTCTTTTAGCCATTCCAAGGGGAAGGAGACATCAAGAAAAATCGACTGAGTACTATCTTTCTTGACATTAAATTTCCGGCTTTTGCCAAAAACATCACCCAATGCATTCCTAAAACCGTACATCAAATAATATTCACCTGGGACAAGCTCAAAAAACACAGCTGAATCTTCATTACTTCCTTCAACATCAAGCCTCACAGGATAATCTTTAAATTTCTGGATAGAAAAGTTGTAGTAGTACTGCAATTCCTTTGTCACATCAATGCCGTCTCTGGAAAAGGTCAACTTTATCTTTCCAGTCTCAAGTTTTTTAGGGGTCTTGCCTTCAAAGGTAAAAACTTTCCACCCATTGACATAATATTGTACTCCGTTTAAATCATCGGTTAGCTTTGCAGGGATGCCAAAGGTTCTAAAGACGGCAGAAATAAACACATATATTTCCCTGTCACTCCCCTGCTTAAGCAATAGCGTCTGAACTGGGCTCTGAAAAGGCTTGTAAAACTCCTTTGAATTAACCCTCCTGATGTTTTTCTTAACCCAACTCAGCAACTTATTATCAAAAGACTCTTCATCATACATTGCTTTAAACCTGCTGTACAATGCTTTCCTATAAAATCCAAATTCTTCGTAATAAATCCTGGGCGGGATAACAAAGCTGTCCACAAGAACTTGTGGCGCCCTTGACAATTTTAAAGCGCTATCCATATAGCAGAGTTCATCACAAAGCCCAACGGTATCAAGCATTACAAGGTCCTTAGATTCAAATCTTGATAGATAAACCTTAAAAACAGACGCCAAATTGCCGTGATTTTTGTAAAAATTCCACAATGCAGGCCAGTTTCCCCTTGATTCGGTGAAAATCTTGATTAAAATTGTGTCGTTTATTGAGTCCCTGAATGGAAACTCCAGCTTTTCGAAATACTCCGCACGCGCCTGCTGAAGATGCTCTAAATCCGGTGAATACTTAGGCCTCTCAGTATCTGGAAGAGTCCGAACTGTCCGCATCGTAAACAATGTATCAAGTTCTAAATTTTTGCCGAGTTTTAATTTAACTTCAACGGTATCTCTCGTGGGTCTCAAAAAGTAAAAAGCCCTTTTATCACCTTTTTGAGCATAGAGAAGAAAATCGGTTCTACCGAGAGCAAAAGATCCAACACCTTTACTTAAACTGCAGGCCCAAACGGGTACAAAGGCAGAATAGTTCCACACATTAATGGAGAATGAAACATCCTTTGCGAGTCTACCGCCATCAAAAACCCTTACTTTCAAAACAAAAGGATTTGTGTAATTCTTTGTTATGTTCAACACCGTGTAATTTCTGTACCTTCTTATAATTTCATCAGTAGAGCCTTTGATATTGCCAAAGGCAACAGCAAGTACGATTCCCGCCTTCTTAGAAGGTTCTCGAAACCAGGCAAAATTCAGGTCCGTTGGCTCTGCCGATCCAAGAAACTTCCACCCCTTTTCAGTCCAGACCTCTACCCATGCATGGTTAGACTCGGTGAAGGGCCACCAGGGCGTATAAACATAACGAACGGGAATTGCCACTGTTCTCAGAGCCTTCATAAAAAGGATCGTCATTTCCTCGCATCTTCCAAATCCCCTTTTCAGAGTTGCTGTTGCCGATTGATCCCATGGATCGGTAGGTTTGTACTCCATGTGAATAAAACACCATTCGTTAACCTTCAGAATTGCCTCTTCTATGGAGCTACAATCTTTTACCAGATTATAGAGAGTATCTCTGTAAAGCCAGGTAAAGTTTTCCAGAGGTTCTTGGGAAACCCGTGGCGGTATAACATAAGGATAAATAAGCTCCTTTGTCAAATTTTTCCCCCAGGGGAGCCTCTCCATGTTTACTTTTATCGCTAAAAGGTGCTTTAAAAAGTTTTCTTCATTAAAATTGGCTCGGTCCACAGGAGCAGAATACTCCCAAATAAATTTAGCCCACTCACCTACTCTCATTTCATCAGCCTTCTTTAATAATGAACTATTTTGAATGAGTATTACAAGGATCAAAGGCCACATATTTAAACCTCCTGAGTTTCACTTTGGAAAAGCGCACCCTGTAAGGCTATCCTGGCAGGTCTTTTGCCTTTAACAGTGATATAAGGCAAAGCCTTCCTCAGGTTTGGGTAAACCTTTAAAGCATTAAGCAGCGAATGGACAGAAAGGTTTTCCTTCACTTTTAGTATCCACCTTGCAGTCTTTGGGCCAATTCCAGGGATCCTTAAAAGTTCAAAATAGTCAGCCTTAGTGATTTCTACAGGAAAGAAATCAATATGTTGCAAAGCCCACAATTCCTTTGGATCCTTCGTTAATGGCAGAAACCCCGCCTCATCGAAAACAATTTCTTCAAGGTTAAACCCGTACCTCCTCAATAAATAATCTACTTGGTAAAGTCTTACTTCTCTTGTTATATTTGTAGGTGGCTTGTTTTCCAGCGGAGTTCCTGGAACGGGCTGGAAAGCGCTATAATAAGCCCTTGAAAGCCTAAGATTTCTATAAAGATCATAAACCCTTTTAAAAATTTGAAGGTCATTTTCTCCTGCAGCTCCAACAACAAACTGGGTTGTGAACCCATCCTTCAAAATATCAGGGTGACTCTCTTTTATAGCGGAAATTTTGCTGAGCTTCTCTAATAGATCCTTTGCAAGGTCTTTTTTTGACGAGACTCTCTTTAAGTAAACATCGTCCGGTGCTTCTAAATTAACAGAAACCCTCGACGCCAACTTTACTGCTTCTTCAACACTCTGAATGGAAACCCCGGGCAGGATTTTCAGGTGGATGAAACCTTTGAAGTGATATTTATTTCTTAAAAGCCAAACGGTATCAATGAGTTCCTGCATAGTCCTTTCAGGATCTCTTTTGACCCCTGAAGAAAGGAACAAACCGCTCACAATTCCTCTATGATAAAGATTAATGAAAACGTCAGCCAGTTCCTGGGGAGTAAAAGAAACTCTCCTTATGTTCATAAATTTGGATATAGAACAATAGGCACAATCGTTTTCGCAGTAGTTGGAGTATAGAACCTTTAAAAGCCGAACTTTTTTACCATCGGGTAGAAGTTCAGGGTAAATCCATTTAGAGTGGGATATGTCTTTTACTCTCTTTACATCTTCTGAAAGGAAACAGTCACCACATAAGTCATACTTAGCTGATTCGATGAGAAGTTTGACTTTTGATACGCGGTCCATTTTACTGTAGAAATATATTAAACTACAACCATCAGTCTTTAAAATGTTTGCAAATCCAGCTCCAAATCCTTAAACTTTTTACAGGAGGTGAGCAATGAAGGGAAATGAGAAAATACTGGAAGTACTAAATGATTTACTGGCCGATGAAATAACGGCCATAAATCAGTATATTGTACATGCTGAAATGTGTGAAAGCTGGGGCTACGAGAAACTAAACAAGATGATCGAAGATAGAGCAAAAGTAGAAATGAAACATATGGAAATGCTTATAAAGAGAATCCTTTTCCTCGAAGGAAATCCGACAGTTACAAAATTGAAAAAGGTAATGATAGGCTCTACAGTGGAGGAGATGTTCAAAAATGACTGGCAAGCAGAATATGATGCTATCGAGGCCTATAACAAAGCTGTTAAGCTCTGTGCAGATCTTGGTGACAATGGGACAAAGACCTTGTTAGAGTCAATTTTAAACGACGAGGAAAACCATATTGACGAAATAGAAGAGCAACTTGATCAAATCAAACAGATGGGTATACAGAATTACTTAGCGAAACAATAAAAAATTCTTGGTGGAAAATAGAAGGGGAGGGGTTAACCCCTCCCCTTTGTTTTTTAGTTGATATTAAGTTTATGGTGCAACAAATTGCCATATCTTAGTCAACGTATTTCCACCAGAAGTAATTTTAATCTTCCCAAATATTGAAGAGCCCGTACCAGGGATGGGAGTTATCTTAGCAATCACCTTGCTATATCCTTGCGATAAGCCAAATCCCATCGAATTGAAAACGGTTTCGAGAGCATTTGCCTCAACTGCATTAGCGAAAACACCGCCTGTAGAATTTGCAACCCGCTTTAATTCAGTAAAATCAACACTACCGGTATCTCCAAGTCCCACCGCATATATAGGAATTCCATAGTTTTTCGCCTTGTTTATTACGCTATCACTGGTAATTGGGTCACTTTCATTATCTTCACCGTCTGTCAGCACAAGAATTGCGTGACCATATCCCGACTCTCTTCTATTGTATACATAATCGAGAAGATACCAGAGAGACAAATACAGGGGAGTCCCACCTAATTCAGTTGCACTATCGGCGGCAGTAAAGAGGCCAGTAGTATCTGAAACATAAACAAAATCCTGCAGAACTCTCAAATAGTAGTCATCTATCCCATCACCATTGGCGTCCCCACTACTTCCTGCAAAATCGAAGATTCCGGCCTTGTGTAAGTTATTATTCGATAAAAGCAGTCTTATAAAATCCTTTGAAGCCGTAACTCTTACCCTATTTGGATCATTCCATTCCATACTGCCACTGGAATCGAGTAACAAGGCCACTTTTATTTTCCCGGTAGAACTCGGCTGGACGTAGGTAACATCAACAAGCTGGATTTTATAAGAACCAATCGAAGGTTTAACTGAATCTAAAATAACATGAGCTTGATTATCAGAGAGCCTTATCACATTGTCTTCATTATCCAGCGCTATAACATTAAGATTGAATTTTCCGGTGGACTGGAAATCCGATTGAGGGACAGCGTCACCCAAGAGCCGCAACTCTTTAAGTTCTGGCGTGTTATCGGGCAACTTAATACAGCTCGACAACAACAAGACTACACCCATTATTATAAGTACCTTTAACCTTGACATATAACCTCCTTTAGCCTCAAACTTAGATCCGGGACTCAAGATATAAGTTTGAGACGGTTTAGATTATACAGATTTTTTAAATTTCTGTCAAGCTTTCGTCTTTCCTTAAGGGGGGCCTATTGCAATTAGCCGCTGTTTGAATATTAAAAGCTTTCTTTGGAATACCGCCATCTCGAGAGTATAATATTTTCGTGAAAATACCGGGGTTATCAAAGAAGAATTTGATTATTTCAGCAAGTCTTATCGTTTTGGTTTTGCTAATCATCCTCCTAAAAACGACCTCTAAGGAAACTTTTGAGGCTTTAAAAAGCGCACAGCCTTCCTATTTATTTTTAGCTCTATTAGCCTGGATTTCCTATGTATTCTTTGACGGCCTGAGATTTGCCCTTGCCAGTTTAAGCATTGGAGAGCACAAACTTAACTTGCTTACCGCAATAAAAGTTATAACCGTCGGCATCTTCCTGGCAGCAGTTTCGCCATTTCAAGTCGCTGGTTTACCCGTTCAAATTATGCTTTTAAACAAAAGAAAAATTGGGTTGGGAAGGTCCACAGCGCTTTTGGCAGCACGAGGCTTTATTGGCTACTTAACCATTTTAATTGCCGTGTTAATTTCATTAAAATACATATGGCCCCCACCCTCAGGAATTGTTAGAGGAATTATCATTTATGCTACTATACTGGTTGCAGGAATTTTTCTCCTCTATTCTGTTGCTTTGTTTTTGCCTAATTTACTCAAAAAAATCATAAAAAGCGAGAGAATTATTAAGGAAATTTTTTCCCTCAGAGAAACAACCATTGCCTTTGTCAAGAGTTCGGACAAGAAAATCCTTCTTCTGGCGATGTTATCATCCTTTGCGTCCCACCTTTCCATCTGCCTCATTCCGTTTTTTCTCTCCTATTCCTTTAATTCACCTATAGATTTTGGTAGGGCCTTCTCTTTTCAATCCTTAATTCAAGGAGGACTTTTATGGACGCCGACACCTGGGGGAACAGGGATAGCAGAGAGTGTTGGATATTTTATTTTTAAAGATTTTATGAATCAAGAAATCCTCGGCATATTTGTTATTGTCTGGAGGTTTTTCACCCATCACTTCGCCGCTGTGGTGGGTGCTATCTTCTTACTGCGAGAAATCAGAGAAATTTAAGTCGAAACCCTGCCTCTTCAAAAACTCGAAGGTTTCTTGTGGTGTGTAGCCAAGGTATGCAAATTTGTTCAAAATTCGTCTTAAAGTTCTCTGATCAAGTTTCTTAGAACCACGGGTTATCTTCTCGACTACTTTAATTAAAGCATCTTCATTAATCTCCAGAACCGGAAGTGTCTCATCAATTACTTCGCCCTTTACACCTAAACCCCTTAAAATTCTCTCAATCTTTCTGGGTGATACCCCTTTAGACTGATACTTTTCTGTCAATTCTTCGGCGAGGAGCCGCTCGTTCAACAGCCCTTTGTCCCTTAAATAATTCACGGTAGATTCAATTTCTTCGTCGGTAAAACCTTTTTGTTTCATTCGTTTTCTCAGCTCATTTTCGCTCCTGAATCGGAATTTCAAAAGGGTAAAGGCATACTTTAAGGGGTCTTTCATCCTTTCTTACTTTTCAAATTTTCAAAGTAGTAGTACAAAACCATTATGTCTGATGGATTAACTCCTGAAATTCTGGAAGCCTGTGCAAGATTCTGTGGTTTAATCGCCTTAAGCTTTGTCAAGGCCTCCTTAGAAATTCCAGGAATCTGGTCGTAGTCAAAATCCTCCGGGATTTTAAATCTTTCAAGTTCTTGAAATCTTTCAATCTCCTTCTCCATTCGTTTAATGTACCCCTCATACTTTATTTCTGTCTCAACCCTTTCTTTAATGTAATAAGGGTAGTCCTCCACAACACCGAGTTTCACAAGGTCATCATAGCTATATTCAGGTCTCTTCAGGAGTTCATAGGCGGAAAGTGAATTCTCCAAAGCAGGCTTTCCGAGGCTTTCAAGCCTTTGGTTAAATTCTTTAGGTCTCAATATAATGCTTTTTAATCTTTCAATGAGGCCAAGCCAGGTCTCCCTTTGCCTTAAAAACTGCTGGTATTCAGAATCTTTAATGAGGCCGAAACGATATCCATACTTCATAAGCCTGTCGCAGGCGTTATCCATTCTAAGAACCAATCTAAATTCTGCACGGGATGTAAAGAGTCTGTAGGGTTCATCAGTCCCTTTGGTTACAAGATCGTCAATTAAAACTCCAATGTACGCTTCGGATCTCGATAGGACAAAATCTTTACCATCTATCTTCAACAAAGCGTTTATGCCGGCAACTATACCCTGTGCAGCTGCCTCTTCATAACCTGAGGTTCCATTTATCTGACCTGCAAAAAAGAGATTTTCTATAAGCTTCGACTCTAAGGTAGAATAAAGTTGATGAGGCAAAACATAATCGTATTCGATAGCATAGCCCCATCTTAGCACTTTCACATTTTCAAGGCCTGGAATGCTCTTCAACATTCTCAATTGATATTCTACAGGAATTGATGTAGAAACACCATTCAAATAATACTCAAAGGTATCCCGTCCATCAGGTTCGAGAATCACTCTGTGGGATTCGCGATCTGCAAATTGCACGACTTTGACTTCAATGGATGGGCAATACCGGGGGCCTATTCCGACAATTTTACCTGTGTATAAAGGTGAGAAGGCTAAAGATTCCATTATTATTTTGTGGGTCTCAGGAGTGGTTCTCGTCACGAAACACGGCAACTGATCAATATTGAGAATCGGATTTCTGAAGGAAAATCCTCGGGGAGGGACATCCCCTTCCTGGATCTCCATCTTTGAAAGGTCTACACTTCGGATATCAATCCTTGGAGAGGTCCCTGTTTTAAACCTGCCAAGTTTAAACCCAAGATTTCTTAAACTATTTGAAAGCTCAATGGAGGGGAACTCTCCTGCCCTCCCTGCAGGAAAAGAGACAAGTCCTACATGTATCAAACCATTTAAAAAGGTTCCAGTTGTTATAACAACCGAGTGGGCATAATATTCCATGCCCG
Source organism: candidate division WOR-3 bacterium (assembly GCA_039803545.1). Classification (NCBI taxonomy): domain Bacteria; kingdom Pseudomonadati; phylum Caldifarciminota; species Caldifarciminota bacterium. The sequence continues at coordinate 566,097 of JBDRYS010000001.1, forward strand.
ATTTTGTCCTAACACCTTTTACTTTCCTCCCCTCAACTAAAATCTCGGTAACCTCATCCTGAACAATGGTTATGTTTTTCTCATTTTCCAAAACACGCTTCATTCTCTCTCTATATTTTTTTCGGTCGTTCTGACTTCTCAATGACCAAACCGCAGGGCCTTTGGAAGTATTAAGGAGTTTAACCTGAATCGCTGTTTCATCCGCAGCGACACCGATTTCCCCACCAAGGGCATCCACCTCTTTTACAAGGTGCGACTTTGCAAGGCCTCCTATGGCTGGATTGCAGGACATCTGACCAATCTGATCAATATTTATCGTAACAACTAAGACTTTACCACCCATTCTTGCTGCGGCAAGGGCAGCTTCGATACCCGCATGTCCAGCGCCGACAACAATTACGTCATATTTTTCTTTGAGAACTTCCATCAAATTAATGATAATTCGCTGAGTTTGAAAAACCAAACCGCATACGTTAAATTTAAGTACATGGACAACTCTGGAATTTATAAAATTTTGTACGATATTGGCATATCGCTTTCTTCCCAACCAGATATCAACAAATTATTAGAGAGGATAGTTGATGAGGCTATTGAGCTTGCGAAATGTGATGGAGGAACGATTTACACCTTAAAAGACAATCACCTCATATTCAAGGTCTCGAAAAACAAAGTTTTAAAGCAGCAATTTTTTGCTGACGACATTACTGACCTCTTTTCGGTTAAAAAAATTCCCCTTTCTAAAAGCAGCCTATCAGGATATTCCGCACTAACAAAGGAAATTTTGCATTTTCCAGATAGAAAAAGTGCCCATGAAAGGGGATTCGCCTTTGACCTTGTAGCACTCTCAGGAGTTGATTATGCCGTAGAATCCTCATTAACAATGCCCCTCGTTTCCTCCACAGGTGAGATAGTCGGGGTTTTACAACTCATAAATGCACGAGAAGGTGATAAGATTGTACCTTTTAAGGAAGAAACGATAGAATTGATGAAATTTTTCGCTTCCCAAGCAGCTGCCGCCCTTCAGAATGCAAGACTTATGGAGGAACTCAAAGAGGTACAATTGGAATCAATATATATGCTTTCGACCGCTGCGGAATTCAAAGATAAGGTCACCGGTGATCATATTAAAAGGATTTCGAAGGTGTCCTTTTTGATTGCAAGAACTTTGCAAACCAGCCGGGAATTCTCCGAGTTGATCCTATACGCAAGTCCAATGCACGATATAGGAAAAGTTGCGATCCCCGATTACATTTTAAATAAACCCGACAGGCTTAACCCTCAAGAATGGGAATTAATGAAAAAACATGTTATCTTTGGGGCACAAATTATTGGAGAATCTAAATATCCGCTTTTCAAAATGGCGAAAAATATTGCCCTTTTCCATCATGAACGCTTTGACGGAACTGGATACCCTTACGGTCTTTCGGGTGATAAAATTCCGTTAGAAGCAAGAATTGTTCAAGTTGCAGATGTCTTTGATGCCCTCGTCTCCGAGAGACCCTACAAGTCCGCCTGGACCTTTGATGATGCTGCAGATTACATAAAGGACATGAAAGGTCAACAATTTGACCCGGATGTCGCAAAGGCGTTTTTAGACAAGTTGGAGTTAATTTACAAGCTCTACCAGAAGCCAGAGCAACATGAATGAAGACAAATTGCTTAAGATCCTTTCAAAATACTGGGGTAACGAAAGCAATCTAATCGTTCCCAATGGAGACGATACTCTTGCAATTCCTGGGTACGATGATAGAGCATATTTGGTAACGGTAGACACCAGTCTTGAAAACGTTCACTTCACCGAAGAAATTCTTACCTTCGAAGAAATAGGTTACAGGGCCGTGGCGGGTGCACTATCTGACATCGCTGCAATGGGTGGAGAACCGGTTACCATACTTATAGATTTAGAAATACCTGCTCCCCAAACGGAAAAGATTGAATCGATATATAAAGGCATAAGTGCCCTACAGACCAAATTTCACTTTTCAATAGGAGGTGGGAATATTGTCCACGGTAATCGCTGGAGAATAACAACCACAGTCATAGGCATTGTAGAAAGGAATTACATTCTAAGAAGAAATGGTTTTAGACCGGGAGACAAGGTTTACATCACTGGAGATATAGGAAGGGTCTTTTACTTCTTCGAAGAGCTCAAAAATCCCGATCGAAACTCAGAAATTTTTAGCAAATTACGTGAGAAAGTGTCTTACCCTACCCCTCGAATTAAAGAAATAAGAAAAATTAAAAACGAATACCTTTTGGGTGGCGCTATTGATATTTCAGATGGATTGGGTATTGATCTCAAACGCGTGGCTGAAGCATCAGGGGTCGATATTATAATTGAACTGGATAAGATACCATATGTTGAGGAGTTGAACTATTACAAAAACCGCAAAGACTTTTATTTGAATCTGGTTTCCAGTGGGGAGGAATACGAAGTTTGCTTTTCCTGCAAAAATGAAATTGAATCTCCAGAAGTAACAAAGATAGGAGAAGTGAAGGAAGGTTCAGGAAAAGTCTACGGAAAGCTAAATGGTCAATTTTTTGAAATTTCAGGGCTCGGATATGATCACATTAAAAAGCTAAGCCAGGATTAATTTATCGACCTTAAACCCATTAGGTGAAGTAATCAGTAAAGCCTTGACCCTTGTGTCTCCGTGGTAAAGGTCCAGGAGATTTTCTGGATCGACAATGGTGTACTTTCTCAGAGCTTCGCGTAGTTCACCAATTTTAATGGAGTTAAAAAGCACCCTTATTTCAACCCCTACATTACCGAGCCTGTTTAACTCCTCTAAAAGGTTACCATCGACCTTATCATAAGAAAGGTCGTAAAAAAGCTCAACATTTTCAAAAGGATGTAATTTAAAATAACTTTCAAGCTGCTCGAAAAGCTCGGGAATATCTCTTTCATACATGCTGAATCCGCTGGCTGGCTTGTGACCTCCATAATCAATAAAAAGGTCACTCAGATAATTAAGCATATCAAGGGAATTAAATCCATAGGGCGCTCTCACTTCAGCTACAACTATTCCGTCTTCCCTTCTACCCATCACAATCACGGGCACATTAAAAGCATCTTTCAACTGACTCGCTACATAACCAATATACTGGGGTTCTGCATCTTTAAGGTCAATAGCAATATAATCTCTAACAACTTTTATCAAACTCTTTGCCTTCTCTAAATATGCTTGAGCCTTCAGTTGCCAATTAGTAGATGCCTCCCAAAGCGGTTTTAAAAGCTCTTCTGCGGAGGCGACATCTTCAGACAACAATAGATGCACACCTGAATTCTCACCATTTACTGACTTGCCCGAGGAAATGATGGGAATAAGCTCTTCCATTGTGGGCCTTTCATTAGAATAGCCATTTTGCCTTCTTATTTCTTCAAAGGCCTTAACGAAATTCATTCGGTACCACTCGAAGGCCTTTTTACCTTCCTCGTAAAGGATCCTATTTTCGCAGAAGAGTGGAACACGATCCGCTAAGGTCCCTATTGCAGCAAAGATGAATAGGTCTGGCATTTCATCTCTTATGCGGCTTAGGTCCCATCCGAATTTTAATGAAAGTAGTTCCCAAGCTACTTTAAAGGCCACTCCACATCCTGCAAGATAAGGGAAGGAATCACCTCCGATTTTGGGATTAATCACCAGTGTATCAGGAAGTGTTTCTTTAATCTCGTGATGGTCTGTAACTATTACATCTATACCCTGTTCCTTGCAATATTCAACGCCCTCAAAACAGGAAGTGCACGAATCAACGGTAATTAAAAGTGTCGGATTATACTTTTCTTTTATGTAATCGATTGCTGATTTTGTTAGACCATATGCTTCGTTCTTTTTAGAAGGAATGTAATGTGAAGGATTAGAGCCGAGGGCCCTTAAAGTTTTTACCATAATTGCTGTTGAAGTTATACCATCGGCATCCTCGTGTCCAAAAATCACTATACTCTCGCCTTTTCCTACAGCCTTAAGTATTCTTTCTACAGCAGGTATTAAATTAGGAAGAGTGGAAGGAGGTTGCAGATTTTCAAGGATGGGATTGAAGGTCGCTTCAGCAAGATCCAGATTCCTTACACCTTTCTCCACCAAAACCTTTGCTAAGTCAAGAGAAATATTGTAATGCTGTGAAATCTCTTCAATAAGACTCAAGGCCTTTCCTCCATCAAAAAAAGCGGGTGACGGGACTCGAACCCGCGACCCTCAGCTTGGGAAGCTGATGCTCTACCACCTGAGCTACACCCGCTTATCATTAACCTTTAAAGTTAGTTTGATAGATAAGTACCGGTATTTTCGCTAATCTTACTACTTTTGCTGAAACAGAGCCTAAAAAAGCCTTTTCCATCCAATCTTTTTCTTCCCTTGCAAGTATTATTAAATTATATTTCCCTTTCTCCGCAAAATCAACAATCTCGATTCCCGCGTCGGCACCTTCAATCACGTAATATGAGACATCCTTTGCACCGTACTCTGACACCAATCTCTTTTCCAGGTTCTTTTTAACCTGTTCAAGGTCACCAAGCATCCAGGTAATCCCTTGCTCTAAATATGGCAAAGGATAAAGCTCGAATACATTGAGGACCGCCATTTCAACACTAAATTCTTTTTTGAATCCAATGGCAAATTCGTTAAAAGCCTTTTTGGAGGCTTCTGAAAAATCTGCTGCGAAAAGTACCTTCTTCAAAGAAAATTTGGCTTTTTCTTCTTTAACAACTAAACAGTTTGTCTTGACGCCTTTTATAATGTTGTAGCAAGTGTTTGCAACATGAGTTTTCTTTGAAGGAATCCCAACTACTACAAGGTCGTATCCCTTTGAAGACTCTTCAACAACTGTCTGGGCAGGTTCTCCCTCAATGAAGATATACTTCGCATGGATTCCCCTTTCGTTAAGGGATTCTGTTATCTTCTCAAGTTCCGAGGCCGCCTTTTTCCTGAGCTCCTCTACCTCCGCTTCAAGGGCCTTTACCCTTTCAGGGACATCATGAAAAGCAATCATCTCTCTTATTTTAGCTGGGAAAACGTGTATTAACACTATTTGCTTTTTCCCCTGAGTCAGCTCTACAGCATAGTTTAAAGCGGCCTTCGATGCATCACTAAAATCTATGGGTACAAGAATCTTTTTAAACATCTTCCTTTATCCCTTCAATTTCCCTTCTTTTTTCCATGAACTCAAGGAACTTCCACCTTTGTTCAATAAACTTCTTGATCTCTTCAATAGCTTCCGGATGATTTAAGAGATGAGCAAACCTAACCTGGGACTTCAAAAATTCCTCAATTGGAAGAGGATTTCTCGGCCTGTAGTTTATCTTGTAATAACCGTTTTCAACCTCGTAAAGAGGCCAGAAGCCTGTTTCCACGGCAATTTTTGCAACTTCAATACTCTTATTTTCTGGGTAGCCCCAGCCCGGTACACAGGGCGAATAAACGGCGATAAAAGTTGGTCCCTCGATTGAAAGTGCCTTCCGTACCTTTTTCACATAGTCATTCCAGTGACTAACCGATGCCTGTGCGACATAAGGCATACCATGAGCTGCCATTATATCTACAATAGGTTTCTTATGCTGCAGTTTCCCAGGTAACACCTTTCCTGCAGGGGAGGTGGTAGTGCTTGCACCGTAAGGTGTTGAACTTGATCTCTGTATCCCTGTATTCATGTAACCTTCATTGTCGTAAAGAATATAGAGGAAATTGTGCCCCCTCTCTACTGCACCCGATAAAGCCTGAAGTCCGATATCATAGGTACCACCGTCGCCCCCAAAGGCAATAAATTTTACCTTCTTGTCAGATGGAATTTCACCTCTCCTTACAAGGGCCTTGTAGGCAGCTTCTACACCTGAAATTGTAGCCGCCGCATTCTCAAAAGCACTGTGAATCCAGGGGACAGGCCAGGCACCAAAGGGGAAAATAGAAGTCGTAACTTCCATACACCCCGTAGCATTAGCAACAACCACAGGGTAATCGGAAGCACTTAAAGTCATCCTTATAATTGCGGGAAATGGGCACCCTGCACAAGCTCTGTGACCTGATGCAAGTCCTTTATTCCTCTTAGCGAGTTCCTTCAAACTGATAGAAAAATTATCAGCCATTTTCTACCTCCTATTCTCTCACACCCACATATTCAACAAAATCTAAAGACTTACCCTCTTTGAGTTCCTTAACCCGATTGATTATATAAAGGGCATCACTTAGAGGAAAATCCCTACCCCCGAGTCCAAACACAAAATTCATTATCCTTGGTCTTGAATTGAGGTCATAAAGAGCCGACCTTACCTCGTTGAAAACAGGCCCACCCATCGTATTTACAGAATCTGCCCTGTCCATAACACCAATTGCCTTAACATTCTTAAAGAGTTCCTGGAGCACTTCGAAGGGGAACGGTCTGAAGACCTTTAGCCTTACCAACCCCACTTTCTTCCCTTTCTCTCTCATTATATCCACAGCTTCTTTCATAGTTCCTGCCGCCGAGCTCATTACCAAAATGGCATACTCCGCATCTTCCATCCTGTAAGCCTCAGCAAAAACAGGAAAGTCAAAACCAAAACGCTTGTTATAATCCGTAACAACTTCTTCAATTACCGCTTTTGCCTTTCTCATAGCCTCTATCTGTTGTCTTTTGTGTTCGAAATAGTAATCGGGAAGGTCAAGAGGACCTACCATTATTGGGTTTTCATAGTCAAGAACATTGTACATAGGCTTACGCTTACCAAGGTACTGTCTTACCGCATCGGTATCAAGGGTTTCTACAACTTCCATACCATGACTGATAATGAAACCATCGAGGGTTACCATTACCGGCAAATTCACTGTCTCTGCAATTTTAACAGCCTGAATCAGCGAGTGATAACCTTCATTCGCATTTTCGCAGTAAATCTGAATCCACCCAGAATCTCTTGAACCCATGGTATCTGAGTGATCACAGTGAATGTTGATCGGTGCAGAAAGGGCCCTATTCACTTCTGCAAGAACTATAGGTAACCTAAGAGCTGATGCAATATACAACATCTCATGCATTAAAGCTAATCCCTGTGAGGATGTACCGGTCATAACCCTTGCGCCCGCGGCTGAAGCACCTATACACGCAGACATGGCAGAATGTTCAGATTCCACGGCAACGAATTCAGTATCTACTTCGCCATCTGCCACATATTTTGAGAAAATTTGCACAATTTCAGTAGCAGGAGTAATGGGATAAGCAGCAACTACATCAGGATTAATCTGCTTCATAGCATAAGCGAAAGCTTCATTCCCAGTTAAAGCCTGTCTTGTTTTCAAAATCTCAGACATTTACAACTCCTCCTTTTCCATATGGATGGCCTTCACCTTTGGCGGACATACCTCTGCACAAATTCCGCACCCCTTGCAGTAGTCATAATTAATTCCTGAAACCTTAGGCTCGCCATTTACTTCTCTCAAGATTATGGCAGAATCGGGACAATACAACCAGCACAGAAAACAATTTGTGCATTTGTTGGGATCCCAGACAGGTTTTTGCGTTCTCCAGCTACCTGTTTTTAGCTCCTGGGATGTCGGAACGTTTTTAATAATTCCACCCTCCGGTAATTCTTTCCATCCTTTCTTTTTCATAACCCCTTGACCTCCTGATAGGCCTTACGTATGGCCTTTATATTACCTTCTACCACCTGAGGTTTATACTTCATCTTTAATCTCGATTCAACAGCTTCAATAAATTTTTCAAAATCCATAAGATTTAACACCCGCATCAAAGCGCCAAGCATTGGTGTATTAGGGAGATTTCGACCGAGAATTTCTTCCGAGATACCTGAGGCATCCACCGTGTAAACCTTGCCTGGAAGACCATACTTTTCCTTGATAACCTTAGGATCCAAAGAGGAATTCACAATAAAAACAGTATTCTCATCAGTTCCCTCTTTAACTTGGTCAGTAGCGAGTAATGTGGGATCCAGCACGCAAACCGCCTGGGGATTTTGAACACCATAGTGAATTCTAATAGGCTTAGTATCAATGCGATTATAAGCAGTTACTGGTGCTCCTCTTCTTTCTGGACCGTATTCGGGGAACGCCTGAACATACATACCTGCATGCATCATGGCCTCCCCAAAAAGCAAAGCTGCCGTCTTGGCTCCTAATCCCCCTCTTCCATGCCACCTAATTTCAACCATTTCTACTCCTTTGTTACTTGCAATGATTATAAACCCAAATACGCGAAAAAAATAAACTTATAAAGTGCTACTTTTTGCTGCAGATAGGTATACACCTCAATCAATTGAATACACAACGTTTTGGGATTAAACTATTTTTAAATCAAGGAGGGCTCGATGGTTGAAATACGGACCCATGGAAGGGGTGGACAGGGCGCAGTCATAGCTTCAAAAATCATCGCTGATGCAGCTTTCAGGGTTGGTAAGTACGCTCAATCCTTTCCCCAATTCGGGGTGGAAAGAAGAGGAGCCCCTGTAGTAGCTTTCACAAGGATAGCCGAAAAAGAAGATGAGCTACCGGTTCGGTCAAATATTTATGAACCAGATCACATAATCGTTCTTGACCCTACTCTTCTTACAATTCCAGATACCTTTGCAGGCCTTAAAGAAGGCGGTTGGATTATAGTTAATACTCCTGAAGACCCAGAAAAACTTGACATCCCTGACAAATTTAGAGTTGCTACCGTAGACGCCACAGCAATAGCCCTAAAATATGGACTCGGTTCTAAGGCCCAACCTATAGTAAATACCGCAATACTCGGTGCATTTTCGAGGGTTCTGGAATCTTTGATCCCACTCCAAGCCATATTAGAATCGATACCCGAGGAAGTACCTATAAAGCCTGAAGCTAATCAAAAGGCATGCGAAGAAGCATACAATTTGACTAAGATTAGAAAATAAGGAGGCTTCATGGACGTTAAACCCATTAAAGTTAACTCCATAAACGATCTTCCAGAAGCCCCGGTTTCCCAAGGTATTACCCTTGTCCGAAAAACGGGGAGCTGGAAGAACGTAAGACCTGTCGTAGGTGAACGCAGTGCACCCTGCGAAAATGCATGCCCCTTAAAAATAAGAATCCCCAAGTTTATAGATTATCTTACAAAAAAAGAGCCGGAAAAGGCAGCGTTAGAGATTTTAAAGTGGAATCCATTCCCAAGCATAACGGGAAGACTTTGCCCAGCAAAATGTGAAACTGGTTGCAACAGGAACAAATACGACGAAAAAATATCAATAAGGGAACTCGAGAGATTCCTTGGAGACCTCATATTAGAAAAGAAAAAAATCGAAGTGAAAAGCCAGAAAAAAACGAAAGTAGCGGTTCTTGGAACATCAACCTCTTTAATGGGCACTGCATACAGGCTCCGCGAAAACGGTTTCGAGGTGACAATTTTTGCTAAAGGACAAAGCCTATTTAGTGATGAAAAAGAGAGCATCCCAGGGGAAATTCTCCAAAAAGAAGAGCAAGTATTGATTAACGCAAAGATTGAACTAATAGCCGATAAGCCGCCCTCCATTTCAGAGCTAAAAGCCTCATTCAATTACATTGTAACTTCTGCAGAAGATGCCCCAGAGGTAAACGTCGTTGATCCAAAGGTAGGAAAAACCAACGACGAAAAGGTTTTCATAGTTGCAGAAGATCAAGACATCTCAAGAAGCATAAAGAACGGGCTGACGGTAGCGAATTTTATAACCTCTTTGGACGAAGGGAAAGAGTTTCAGGAAGAAAAACTCCCTCGGGTTGTCTCTTTTAAAGAAGTTATTACCGACTATTTCAACCACGAAACAGCGGTCAAAGAAATAAAAACCATTGAAGACGCGATAAAAGAAGGTCTGAGGTGCTTTTCCTGTGGAACCTGCAACTCCTGTGGAAATTGTTACGTATTTTGTCCTGACAACGCCGTTAAGTGGATCGACAACTTTCCGTCTTTTGACTACGACTACTGCAAAGGTTGCGGCGTTTGTGTAAACGAATGCCCGAGGGGCGTTCTTGAACTTATTCCAGAAAAATAAGGGAGGACCTTTATGTCCATTAAAAAAGTGTTAACAGGAAACCACGCAATCTCATATGGAGCGATGGTTTCAAGGGTCCAGGTAATCTCTGCGTATCCCATCACACCTCAGACACAGGTAGTGGAACTCTTATCAGAAATGGTGGCGGATGGCATTTTAGATGCCATTTTTGTGAATGTCGAATCTGAACACTCCGCCATGTCTGCCTGCGTCTCGGCCTCAGCTGCCGGAGCAAGGGCATTCACAGCCACTTCAGCTCAAGGCCTTGCACTAATGCACGAAATGCTCCATTGGGCAGCGGGAGCAAGGCTGCCCATAGTACTCGCAGAGATAAACAGGGCAATGGCTCCTCCGTGGTCCATCTGGACAGATCAAAACGATTCACTTTCGCAAAGAGATACAGGCTGGATGCAAATTTATGTGGAATCCAACCAGGAAGCCTTTGACAGCGTAATCCTTGCATACAAAGTTGCAGAACAGGTCTATCTCCCCTGTATGGTGGTCCTTGACGCCTTTGTCCTTTCCCACACGTCAGAGCCCGTTGAAATTTATGATCAGGAAAAGGTGGATGAGTTTCTTCCGCCCTACAAACCCATGGTAGCAATAGAACCTGGAAAGACTTTTGGGTATGGTGCTCTTGCTGCTCCGGACACCTACATGGAATTCCGGTATAAAATGCAGAAAGCAATGGAAAAAGCCATAACACTCTTCGAAAAAGAAGGAAAACTCTTTGGAGAGATGTTTGGTAGGACTTACGGACTTGTAGAAGAGTACATGATGGACGATGCAGACTACGTCATCGTAACCGTTGGGGCTACGACATCGACAGCAAGAGTAGCCATTCAGGAACTCAGGAAACAGGGAGAGAAAGTTGGCCTTTTAAAACTCAGAGTCATAAGGCCATTCCCATTCGATAAAGTTCGAGAAGTACTTAAAGGCAGGAAGAAAGTCGCAGTTCTTGACAGAAATATCTCCTTTGGCCATCACGGAATTTTCTACCAGGAAATTAAATCTGCACTCTATCCACTCAAAGAAAGGCCACAAGTTTATGGCTACATTGCGGGATTAGGCGGAAGGGACATTACGGTAAAGGACTTCATCGATATCTACCACGACATGAAAAATCGCGAAGATATGGTAGAAATAATCTGGAAGGGGGTAAAACTATGATAATGAAAAACTGGAACATTCCACAGGATGAATTGTTATACAGTGGACATGCCGCATGCCAGGGCTGTGGTGGTGCTCTCGCAATGCGGTTGGCTTTAAAAGCCATCGGAGAAAACGCGGTTGCAACAATTCCTGCATGCTGTTGGACGATTATTTCCGGAGATGTGCTTTATCACGCTTTAAAAATACCCGTTTTCCATACAGCCTTTGAAACCGCGGCGATTTCCGCCACAGGGTTAAAAGCCGGTTTGACAATGAGAGGCTTTAAAGACACTACGGTTTTTGCCTGGGCGGGAGATGGTGGGACCTTCGATATTGGGATTCAGGCAATATCTGGTGCTGCAGAGAGAAATGAAGATATAATCTATTTTGTTTACGATAATGAAGCTTACATGAACACAGGAATTCAGAGGTCCAGTGCGACCCCATGGGGTGCCTGGACGACTACAACTCCTGTAAAACATCCAGAAGACAAGCCAAAGAAAAACATTGATGAGATCCTGGCTGCTCACAAAATACCTTATTTAGCAACCGTTAATGTTGCATACCCGGAGGACTTCATAAGAAAGGTGAAAAAAGCCAAAGAGATCAAAGGTTTCAGATTCATCCACATCTTCGCTCCATGTCCCCCAGGGTGGAAAATGCCATCAGATATAAGCATTCAAGTGGCACGACTCGCGACACAAACCGGCGTTTTTCCATTGTACGAAGTCGAAAATGGGAAAAATTACACAATAAACTACTTACCACCGAAGAAACTCCCGGTTATCGAATACCTAAAGCTTCAGGGTAGATTCAAACACCTTAACGAATCCCAGGTTGAGTACATCCAGCAAATGGTTGACGAAAATCTGGAAACCCTCCTCAAAAAGCATGAATTAACCCACGGCACGCTTGAAAACATCCCGAGACCAGAATTTTATAAGTGAGGAGACATTATGGAATTTAAAAACGCATGGAGTAGAAAAAACCTTCAAGAAGTTTTTGCTTTCTGCGAAGATTACAGAAAATTCCTCTCAAAGGCCAAAACCGAAAGGGAAGTAGTAGAGTTCTTTGAAAATCTTGTTAAAAACAGACCTGATATTAAAGCGTACAACATAAAGAATAAGAGCCTCATCCTCTACAAAAAAGGTACTGAGAGTATTTCTGAGGGATTTAAAATCGTAGCCGCTCACATTGATGCCCCAAGAATCGATATCAAGCAAAATCCCGTTTACGAAGACACTGATCTCGTGCTACTTGAAACCCACTATTATGGAGGCATCAAAAAATATCAGTGGGTTACAAAACCTATGGCGATTCACGGTGTTATAGTGAAAGGGGATGGAACGGTTCTGAAGGTAAACATAGGTGATGAACCCGGAGACCCTGTCTTTACTTTTACGGATATCTTACCACACCTTGCCAGGAATGTCCAGGCAAACAAAAACATATCCGAAGCCATTCATGGTGAGAAATTGGACTTACTTTTTGGGCATATTCCCCTCGAGACGGAGGACGAAAAGGTTAAAGAAAAGGTCAAACAGAATGTTTTGCAGATACTAAAAGAAAAATACAACATAGAAGAGAAGGATTTTGTCGCTGCCGAACTCGAAATAGTTCCACAGGGAGAGGCCCTCGATGTGGGTATCGATCGTTCGATGATCGGTGGATACGGTCAGGATGACAGGGTTTGTGCCTACACTGCTGTGAAAGCCCTATTAGACGCAGAAAACCCAAAGAAACACCTTTTAGTTGTACTTTTTGATAAAGAAGAGATTGGATCTGACGGAAACACAGGGGCTCAGTCACTAATTATTGAAAATATTATTAGCAAAATCCTCAAAGAAAACGGAGTTGAGGAGTACTCCCAGATCAGAGAAATCCTCGCAAAAAGTGAAGCCATTTCAGGAGATGTAACAGCAGGTGTTGATCCCAACTGGAAAGAAGTTCATGAACTTAAAAATGCAGCTAAACTTGGCTATGGAATTGCTATTTCAAAATATACTGGCTCAGGCGGAAAGTATTCTACAAACGATGCAAATGCCGAATTTGTGGCAAAGATAGTAAGTATTTTTGACTCAGATAACGTCGCATGGCAAGTGGCTGAACTTGGTAAAGTAGATGAAGGAGGTGGAGGTACCGTTGCAAAATATCTCGCAAAATACGGGATGGACGTAATAGATGCAGGAACTCCCCTTCTCTCGATGCATTCACCCTTTGAAATTGCATCAAAAGTTGATGTTTACATGACTTATAAAGGGTATAAGGCATTTTTGAACTCAAAATGAAGGAGGTTATATGAACACCTGGAAAAGGTTATTTGGTCTCCTACTTACCGCTTTAATCGCGGTGCTATTATATAAATTGCCTGTCATGACATCCATGACCATTCCACAAAAAATAACCGCTATCATTTTCATCGTCGCTGCAATCCTGTGGATTTTTGAGATCATACCACTCTATGTCACCTCCTTTGTGATTCTTGTTCTCGAAGTACTGTGGTTAATGCCGAAAATGGAAGGGGCTAAAGCGACTACATTCCTATCTCCCTTCTTCAGCACTACAATTCTCCTTTTCTTGGGCGGTTTTGTCCTTGCCAAAGGTCTTGAAGCCTACAAAATAGACGAACTTGTTGCAGAAAAAATACTGGAAAACACAGGTGGAAAACCCGGAATTACCCTTTTTGCATTTCTCGCAGTCTCCGCCTTCCTATCAATGTGGATGTCAAATACAGCAGTCACCGCGCTCATGCTGGCAGTAACTCTCCCTGTCGTAAGAAAACTCACAGATAAAAATTATGCAAAGGCCCTCTTAATAGCTATTGCCTTCGGCTCGAACATTGGTGGAATGGGAACGCCAATTGGAACTCCACCTAATGCAATAGCCCTTGACTATATCAAAAAGGCTGGTAGCAATGTTAACTTTGCTAAATGGGTTTTCTTTGCGTTTCCCTATGTGGTAATCTTAACGGTATTGGCATGGCTTGTGTTATACTTCCTCTTCCCGCACAAGGTTGACAAAGTTGAAATGCATGTTTCCCCCGATGCATCAAAGAGAAATGATCCACGGGTAAAAGTTATAATAATCGTATCGATCATTACAGCCTTATTATGGCTTACTGAGTCTATTCACAAAATAGATGCGGCATACGTAGCCCTCGTGCCGGTTTTAATTTACTTCTCCTTTGGCATACTAAAAAGAGAAGATTTCAACAGCCTTAGCTGGGATGTACTCATTTTAATGGGTGGTGGACTCTCCCTGGGTGAAGCCTTCAAGGCAAGCGGACTTGGTACTTATATAGTAAACTCTCTTGGAATAAGCAACCTCTCTTTCGCTGCCCAACTTGCCCTTCTTGCCGGTGTGACCGCCATAATCACCAACTTCATGTCCAATACCAGTACAGCAGCACTAATAATACCTCTTGCCATGGGATTAAACTTAGATCCCGTACACCAGGCTATTTTAGTGATCGCTATTGGGCTTGCTGCATCCGCATCTATGTTGCTCCCCATTAGCACTCCACCGAACGCCATTGTCTACAGCTCGGGAGAACTTAAAGTTGTGGATATGTTCAAAGCCGGCCTTGTGATTTTAATTTTGCAGTACGCACTTCTAATCACCTTCGAGAAATTCATGATTCAGTTGATAATAAAATAGTTCGGGAAAAACGGGAGGGGGGTGGTTTTTCCCTATTTTGAAAAACAAGGAAAATGCGTTAATATATAGAACTGTATGAAGCTTGTAAAAGGGCAAAAAGTAAAGGATTTTTTGCAAAGCGAAGTTGTAGGGAGGTCTATACTGGAACTTGCCGGTGAAGACCAAAATTACTTTGTCGCTTTAGTGGACGGAATCCCCAAAGACTTAACTTACCGTCTCACCGGAAATGAAAAAGAAGTTGTTCTTTTAGATTTTAATTCGGAGATAGGAAGAGAGACTTACTGGCACACCACTTCCCATATTATGGCTCAAGCAGTTAAAGAGCTTTTTCCACAATTCAAGGTAACGATAGGTCCAGCAATTGAAAACGGTTTCTATTACGATTTCGACACCAACGGTTACAACTTTACCGAGGAAGATTTAAGAAACATAGAAAATAAAATGAGGGAAATAATCAAGCGAAGTCTCCCCATTGAGCGTATCGAATTGCCGAAGGGTGAGGCTATCGAGTATTTCAAAAAAATAGGTGAAGACTACAAAATCGAAATTCTCAATGAAATTCCAGATGAAATTGTATCAATCTACAAGCAGGGAGACTTTGCAGACCTTTGCCGTGGTCCTCATCTACCTAACACTTCTTATGTAAAGGCAATAAAACTTTTAAGCTCATCGGGAAGCTACTGGAGAGGCGACGAAAACAATGCAAGATTGCAAAGAATTTACGGAATCTCCTTTCCAACAGAAGAACAGCTACAGGAGTACTTGAATAAACTTGAGGAAGCAAAAAAGAGAGATCATAGAGTCCTTGGAAAAGAGCTTGATCTTTTTTCAGTGCATGAAGAAATTGGGCCAGGACTTATCCTCTGGCACCCCAAGGGAGCAGCCATTAGAAGAGTCATCGAGGAATTCTGGATAAAAGAACACTTGAAACGCGATTACCAGCTGGTATATACCCCTCACGTAGGAAGATCAAAATTGTGGGAAATTTCTGGTCACTTAAACTATTACAAAGAAAATATGTACCCTCAAATGGAGCTGGACAATCAGCAATATTATATAAAGCCGATGAATTGCCCATTCCACATAATGATCTACAAGACCAAGGTTAGAAGCTACAGAGATTTACCAATCAGATACTGTGAACTTGGCACGGTTTACAGGTATGAAAGATCTGGGGTTTTGCACGGACTCCTGAGGGTAAGAGGATTTACCCAGGATGATGCCCACATTTTTGCACGTCCCGACCAAATATTAGGCGAAATTAAGGAAGTAGTAAAATTTGCCTATTTTATTTTGAACAGATTTGGATTTAAAGAATACGAAGTCTTTGTATCAACGAGGCCGAAGAACAGCGTAGGAAGCCCTGAAATGTGGGAGGAAGCAACTAAAGCCCTGATGAATGCCCTCAACGAGCTCAATATTCCTTACAAAATCGACGAAGGGGCAGGCGCCTTTTACGGACCAAAAATCGACATTACAATAAAAGATGCCCTTGGTCGTTCCTGGCAATGCACTACAATACAATTTGACTTCAATTTACCAGAGAGATTTGACGTAACTTATAGAGATAAAGACGGTATTGACAAAAGACCATATCTAATACACAGAGCCCTCTTAGGGTCCTTTGAAAGATTTTTTGCAACCCTCATTGAATATTATGGTGGAAACTTCCCGCTTTGGCTAGCACCTATTCAGGTCGCTGTACTGCCAATCTCTGAGGAAAACGTAGAATATGCAGACAAGATTTATAAAGCTCTGAAGGATAACGAAATAAGAGTTACTATCAACCGGTCAGACGAGAAGTTAAACGCAAAAATCAGAGATGCTGAAATTGAAAAAATCCCTTATATGGTTATTGTTGGAAAGAAAGAAAGGGAACAAAACTTGATTTCTGTCAGGAAACATAGTGTTGGTGACCTGGGGAAAATGACACTGGAACAATTTTTAAACTTGATAAAAGAAGAGATAAAAGGAGGTTACACCCATTAGCAGAGATACACAACCCCCATTAGCGCCAAACTTTAAAAAGAGAAACAAGGAAGAGCCTTACAGGGTAAATGAGAAAATCAAGGCCTACGAAGTGAGAGTCATTGGACCTGACGGTTCCCACCTCGGTATCATGAAGACAAAAGATGCTCTGAAATTAGCTTATGAATATGGACTTGACCTTGTGGAAGTCTCGCCCAACGCAAATCCCCCTGTATGCAAGATACTCGACTACGGAAGATTAAAATACGAAGAGCAGAAAAAGCAAAAAGAGGCAAAAAAGAAGCAGCAGGGCGAAGTAAGAGAAATTACGATGAGTCCAAGAATCTCCGATCACGACTTAGAAGTTAAACTCAAAAAAGTCAGAGAGTTTTTAGAAGAAGGAAACAAAGTTCGTATAATAATTATGTTCAAAGGAAGGGAATTGGCCCATCCAGAGTGGGGAAATGAAATATACGAAAAAATCGTACAGCAATTAGAAGGTGAAGCCGTCGTAGAAGTACCCCCAAAAATGGAAGGGAAAAACTTAACCTTCCTTCTAAAAGCTGTATCAAAGAAAACAAAGGAGGATGACCATGCCTAAGGTTAAAAGTAAACGTTCTGCTCAAAAGAGATTTAAAGTGACCGCCACAGGAAAGGTTAAGAGATTCAAAGCATTCAAAAGCCACCTTCTTATTGGCAAAAACGCAAAGAGAAGAAGAAATCTCAGAAAGCCAACCTTAGTGGATAAAACGGAGCTTAAAAAAGTAAGAAGGTTGATGCCTAATAGTTTCTAAGGTTTATGGATTTTTCAGAGCTAAAAGAGATTTTAAAAGACAAGAGAATAACTGTAATTTGTGGCGGTTGGTCTGGCGAAAGGGAAGTATCTCTTAGATCTGGTAGAAAGGTTTACGAGAGCTTACTGAGACAAGGTTTTAACGCAACTCTTTTTGATCTAACCAGGGAGAATATCTCTGAAATTAAACCTGGCTTCACTGATGTCGCCTTCGTAATCCTTCATGGAAAGCCAGGCGAAGACGGGACTATTCAAGGAATGCTCGAAATAATGGGAATTCCTTATACCGGTTCAGGTGTCCTCGCATCGGCTATCGGAATGGATAAGATAATGACAAAGAAAATCATGCACTACGCGAACATAAACACTCCACCCTATTATTTCATACCGTCGCACAAAAAAAACTTAAGGGGAGAAGCAGAAATCGCCTTAAAAACCCTGGGGATACCCGCCGTTGTAAAACCGAGATATGAAGGATCCAGCCTCGGAGTCAGAATAGTTCATAATGATCAAGAGTTCTTTGAAGCAGTTTACGAAACCCGCGAGAAGTTTGGCGATTTTTACATTGAAAAATACATAAAAGGTAAAACCATAACCTGTGGGGTATTGGGGACCGGCGAGGAAAGCTTCCCATTACCAATTCTTGAAATGGAAGTTGTTGGAAGAGAATTCTACGACTACACCGCAAAATATACTAAGGGGTTAACAAATTTTATAATACCTGCACGCCTTTCTGAAGAGACTACAAGAGCCTTCCAGGAAGCTTCCGTAAAACTTCATAGAGAGATAGGATGTCGTGGCTTTTCCAGGGTAGATGGGATAGTGGACGAAAGCGATAACTACTATGTTTTAGAAATAAATACACTTCCCGGTATGACAGATCTTTCTGACTTGCCAAAGGAAGCTGAGCACATGGGGATCTCTTACGATGAGGTAGTACTGTACATTCTCAGATCGGCCTTTGAGTAGTGAAAAAGTAAAAATTAAACCACTGATCGGGGTATTTTCTTACACTTTCCGCAAATAATTCAAAGATTTGCTTCTCAATATTTTCTCTCTCAAGAGGCACAATATCAAACCTAACCTTTCTCATCTCTTCGTCCCAATGGCAAGTTAAAAAGTAGACATCACTCTCCAAAATTTTTGGAAGTTTAAAAATCCCCTCGGCAAAAATAACATCCTGTCCCTGGAATTTTCTAACCACATATTTCCCGGAGGTAACCCGATCAACGAGGACCACAAGGGCATACTCCTTTTCCCTCTTCAATCTTTGAAGAGCCTTTATAGTCCCAGTACCCACAAGAAAAACTTTAATACCTTTGCGAAACCTTAACCACATCCACAAATAAAACTTAGGAAGATTTTCCATGAGCGCGTAGAATTCAAACCCGTACAAGTTTATGTATTTAGAGGCTATATCCCAGGGGCCCATATGAATAGAGAAAACTACGGACTTTTTGCCTTTAAAAACCTCAAGGTCTGTAAGTTCCATATAGTTTTCCCACTTTTTTCTACTGAGCTTCATAACCCTCACGTAACTCAGGAACAACTTACGAAAAGTATCCCTCATAATCACTTTTCTTTCCCTTAATGGTTTGTCAGGAAAGAAGATTTCGAGATTCCTCATAACAGCCTTTGTGCGCCAATCAAAAATTCGGAAGGCATCAGCGAGAATTACAGCGATAAATTCGGCTACTTTTTGCGGCACAAAAAAAGCAACAAACTGAGCAATCAACGTCACCAACATCTCAAACAATCTCCATATAAACTTTCTCTATTTGCTTTGCAACTTCAAGCCAGTGATATGGTTTCACAAATTCTAAAGCATTTTTGACAATCTTCAATCTTAAATTTTCATCAGAAATAAGCTCTTTAATTTTCTCCGCCAAATCAAAGGCATCTCCCTTTTCGAAAAGAAGGCCATTTTCACCATCGATAACAACATTTTTATAACCCTCTATGTTAGAAGCAATTACAGGGGTGCCGCAGGCCATCGCCTCAAGTAAGATCAAACCGAAACTTTCACCACCCGTCGCAGGAGCTACAAAGATGTCAATTTTCCTATAAAAATCTGGAAGTTCACTCTTCGGAATCTTTCCAAGAAAAGTGGCAGGTATATTGTGCTCCTCACAAAATTCTTTGTAATATTCAGTAAGGGGCCCCGAACTTCCTATTACTAAGTGTGCGTCCTCTCCGAGCTTCCTATCCTTTGCAAAGGCCTCAAGGAGGATATGCAAACCTTTTCGTGGCTCGTGCCTGCTTAAAAAACCCACATTAATCTTCCCGTATACAAAACGACCTTTCTCCTCCGGATAAAAAAGCTCCAAATCAACCCCGTTCGGTATGATAACCCAGTCGCCATGATAAGGAGGGATAACGGCCTCTTTAGCGGTTTTTGATACAAAAATAAACTTTCTTAACTTTCTTGCATCTTTTTCAAAAAATATCCTCGCAACTTTATTCCAGTTGAAACCAACAAAGGCGGTGTGAAAGGTTGCCACCGAGGGATAAGGTGAATAATGAAGGGCGAGTCCAGGAAGATTAGGTGCAAGGGGACCGTGAAGATGTACCACATCGAATCTATTCTCCTTGTAAAATTCTTTCAAAAAAGAGGGTAGTCCAGGATCAAAAGTTAAGGTGAGCTGGGTATTATTAAAAATCTTCAAAGCAGGAGTAAGTACTACCCTACCCCTCCTTATAACGTTGGTATCGACCTCCTCCGTAAGTTCAGGAAACCCTGATGTGAGAACAAAAACCTCATGTCCGAGCCTTTCAAGATACTTTTTTAAGTTATATATATGTTCACCAACGCCTCCAGGAAAAGGCAGATAGGCGTCACTTACTTGTAAAATCTTCATTTCTTGAATATAAAGGACCCTAAATAAAACATTGTCGCAGTCACGACCACCGCAGCACCCACCGGTACATCAACCACAAGGGAAAGAATAAACCCAACAAATGCACTCACTATTCCGACCAAAACCGATATCCAAATCATTTGACTAAAATGCCTTGAGACCCTTTGTGACAAAGAAGGTGGGATAATCATAAGACCATAAACCACAAGGGCACCGACGGATTTCATACTGAAAACCACAGCGAGGGCTGTAAACAGGAAAAAGTAAAGCCTGAACCTGCTAACATCTACACCAGAGGCTAAGGAAAGCTCAGTTGAAAAAACAATTAGAAACAAAACTCTATGATAGTAAATAACAAAAACAAGGTAAAAAAGGAAGGCGACAAGAAGAAGTGTTATATCAATTTTATTCGCCATTAAAGGGCTACCGAAGAGGTAAGACATGGCATCAGAAGTGTATGTCTTAGTGAGCCCAAAAAACAAAATGGCTAAGGCCATAAAGAAAGAAAACAGAATACTCAGGGTCTGTTCGTATTTGCCCTCTTTCTTTTCGCTCAAATACCACAGAGAATAGGCAGAAAGCACAGTTACAACGAGGGCTCCCAAAAGCGGATCAAAACGAAGAAGGTACCCTAAGGCAACTCCTGCAAAAGCAATGTGGGCAAAACCAGCCGCAAGAAAAGAAGTACCAGAGAGAAGGGAAAAAGAGCCAGCTAATGGTAGAAAGGCACCTGTAATCAAGATCGCTATGAGTGCCCTTTGTATGACCGAAAGTTTAAGCATTTCGATCATGGTGAAAGTCCCTTACGTTGATAAACTTAAATCCTCCCTTTGTTACAACATCAACCTTGGTTTTGTATACTTCAGAGAGAACATCAGGTCGTATAACCTCTTCGAAAGAACCGAAGAAGTACCTGCCATACCCCATCAAAATAAATTTAGTGGCTACTTCAAGATATGGATTTATGTCGTGGGTAATAAGGATTACGGGAATCTGAAATGTTCTGTGAGTATTTATAATCACCTCATTTACCTGAATCTCGCTGGCCATATCTATACCAGAAGTGGGTTCATCCAGAAGTAAAGCCTTTGGGGGTCCTATCAGAGCCCTTGCAATTAGTCCTCTTTTCTGCTGCCCTCCTGAGAGATGGGCGAAGGGTTTATCTTTAAAATCAATTAGTCCAACAGTTTTAAGGTTTTCAACAGCCTCTTCCTTAAAATGGGATGGAATCTTCTGCAATGGCTTTAAAAGAGGATAGCAACCTGAAATTACCACATCGTAAAGGGTGGCGGGAAAATCTTTATCTATGTTATAAATCTGAGGGACGTATCCAATCATCTTTTTGTGAGGACACACTCCAGTAACCGGACAGCCGAAGATGTAAGTTTCACCCTTTAGTGGTTTCAAAATTCCAAGAATCGTTTTCGCAAGGGTAGTTTTACCTGCTCCGTTTGGCCCGAAAATGATAAGGAAGTCGTTTTTTTCGACGGTAAAAGTAATATCCTCAGCAATAACATTACCAGGATAACCAATTGCAACTTTGTAAAAGACTATTTCCGGCATTCTAAACCTTTTTTAATTAAAACAGCTTGCTCTCTTAACCCCTCAAGAAAGTCACCACCAAACAATGGGTTAAGGAGAACGTAACAAGTCCCCGACTCCTTAGAGAGGTTTTCACAGATTCGAGAAGGCATATTTTTCTCCGCGATAATGAGGCGGATATTTTCAGTCTTAATCCTTTGGACCCACTTTGCAAAATCACCGGCTGAGACCTCTTTCTCTCCATGATGAACGAGGGCACCCGCCACTTTCAAGCCAAGGGGCTCGACAAAATTATTCCAGGAGGGGTGATACAATAAGACCTTGGTCCCGGAGTAATTTTTAAATAGATCTTTTAGCTCTGTTTTCAAAGAATCGAAATTTAAAAGAAATTGATTAAGATTTTTTCTAAAAAGAAGAGAATCCTGGGGAAAAGTCTTCTCAAGTCTCTTCTCAATAATTCTCGCACATTCGTGGATGAGGGTTAAATCTAACCATATATGGGGGTTAGAGACTTTGATATTTCGACTTTCGAGCTCATCGTAAATTCTCAAACAGTTTTTGTGTTTCTCACAAATCCTTTTGCCCCATCCCTCTAAATGGTCTCCAACCTCAATATAAAGATCTGAAGTAATAGCGGTTTTTAAATCCGAAGGCCTAATCTCGTAAGTATGAGGATTTTGAGTTTGATTCAATATAGAAACCACCTTGTACCGTTCACCTGCCAAATAGCTAACCATCGAGGCAAGAGGTGGAATTGAAACCGAGATAGTTCTTGTAGAAACTAACAGAAAAAGTAAAAACATTACCAACCCTCCTTTTTATCTTAATTTTAAAACCTACGAGACGTTTTTGCACGTTGATTTAGCAGTAAGAAGGCACACAAAACTAAACCTGCTTTTCTTTTAATGCAAAGCCCTAAAGCTCGTAAATAACCCTCTTCTATTGTACTAACGAAATAACGGCCAAAAACCGAATCCAAACAAAGAAATTTTCAATCCTCTTGAAACAAAAAGCTGAAAACTCCAAAGCAAATAAACAACTTTATCGAAAATTTGAACAATATTCAGCCCTTGACATTTCGGCAAATCCATTGTACACTCAAATTAGAGTGTGAGGGGGTAAAATAAAACGTAAATTTGCTATTGTACTTATCACTTCCATAATTTCGATATTGCATGCAAAAGATTACCCCATCGCATGGGGGTACATTTACCGCTACATTGATGGGCAGTTAGTTCCTGTCTCCGGCGCAAAGCCCTTGATTTTAGAAGGTAATCCACCGTATTTCCCTTCTACCTCAACAAATCAAACCTTTGATTTTGAAAGTGATGTATCGCTTTTTACAGCAGATAATAACAGCAACGCAAGAAAAAATTGTACCATTAATTTCTATCCCTTATGCAATTGGTCTGATTCAGGGTTTAGTGTTTTTGATGTTAAGTTCTTTTCAATCAATAATAGAAATTTCATAGCTCTAACTGGACAATATACCACTCCGCTCCAGTTTAGATTTAAAATAATCGAATATTTTCCAGAGAGCCAAAATTTATCACTTAAACTTGATCTAAACCTGCCATGGACAACTCGCATTTTTGCAGACCCTCCCTTTGTTTATGTAGGTATGAGGGAATATGGCATAAAAGTTGTAAACTTCAGTAACCCAGAATCTCCAGAAACCCTCACTATCTCAGGTATAAGAGCCCACGACATCTGCGGAGATGACCAATACCTATATGTTGCTTCAGGAACAGGGCTTGCGGTTATTAACAAATCCGACTTTAATGTCGCCTATACCTGGAGTGACAGCGGGGAGCGCAACTACACCATTGCATACAACCCCGCTACTCAAAAAGTTTACCTCAGTCATAGATACTCAATGGTGAGAATCTTTGATGCTTCAAATCCTCCAAACCTCATAGTCCTCGACTCCATTATCTCCCCCGGGGATTATTTCGATGTCGGAGCATGGAATCACGATACATTATTTGTTATAAGGACTCCCTTGATGGGATTTTCACTATTCAAGGAGGATGGAACCAACTGTGGTTCCTATGAACACGATTACGGAATGGTCTATCCGTACGCAGGCACAGCCAGATCACCTTATCTTTACGTATGCTGGGAGGTCCAGGGAATCCATAAATACCTTTATAGTGCAGGCGAATTTCAGCTTATAGGATTTTTCCAGCCAGATACTACCTGGTACGGAGCCGTGGAAAGCTGTGATATCATTGATGATTCTACCATCGTTATAGGTGCTGATAATAAAGGGATATACATATTGAGAGAGAGGTCGGTAAGAGTTGAAGAACGTGTTTCTTGCAAAAATATTAAAATAAACGCCCTCTACTCCAGTGGCACATTAAAATTGGAGGTACCTCCACAGGTTGGACTTCCAGCAAGCATAGAGATTTTTACCATCGACGGAAAAAGAATTTATTCTACCACCCTGAATCGCTCGGGCTTGCAAACCCTCAAAATTCCGTTGGCCTCAGGAGTGTACCTTTTGGTATTAAAGGGGGAAAACAGATATACTGGAAAATTTGTCTCGGTGAAGTAAATACCCGCAGGTTTTCCTTAACAAATATTCGCATTGAATCACGCCTTTCAGTTGATTTTCAATAATCTCACTTGAAGTGACGCAAAAAATCCATGAAAATTTTAAAAAGGAGGTTGAATGGATAAAGTTACAATAGTTGACATTGCCATTGAAAACGAAAAGGGTGCTATTTTTACTTACCTGGAAATTGCGAGAAAAACAAAGGATACCAGTGGTAAAAATATGTTCATAACCCTCGCAAGCGAGGAAGTTAGGCACCTCCTTTCTCTCTTAGAAGTCAAGGATCTATTCAGTAAAGAGGTCCACATAAAGACCCTTGAAGTTCCCAAATCTGAAATTGAAAAACTACTCCCAGACATAAAGGCAAGAGAAAAGAAAAAACATGGAAAATCTGAGTTAAACGAACTGGATGCCCTTGAAATAGCATTAGAGCAAGAAAAGAAATCGATGGAATTTTATGAAACCCATTACCAATCGGTTGATGACGATTCTTTAAAAGCTTTGCTAAAAAAACTCTATGAGACCGAAAAAGCCCATTATGAGCTCATAATGGCTCAAATCGATTACATAAAAGGAACAGGTTTCTGGTTTGACATTCCAGAATTTAGTATGGAATAAAAATGGGACTCTTGGGTGCTCACGTTTCCATTGCAGGTGGTGTTGAAAATGCCCCAGACAGGGGTCATGAATTAAAATGTGACACAATTCAGATATTTACGAAAAACCAGAGACAATGGATCGCAAAGGAACTCTCCGAAGAATCGATTAAAACTTTTAAAGAAAAAATAAAACTTTACAATCTTCAAAAACCCGTAGTTCACGACTCCTACCTAATAAATTTGGCCTCCGCTAATAAAGAGACCTATGAAAAATCCAGGGAAGCTTTTATAGACGAGGCGTATCGGGCTTACCAGCTGGAGATACCCTACCTTGTCTTTCATCCTGGCTCGAATCCCGATATTGAAGAAGGAATCAAAAGAATTTCCGAGGCGCTCAACATAACAATCTCCAAGGTAAAAGATGTAATTCTTCTTATTGAAATAACAGCTGGGCAGGGAAATGCAATAGGTAGAAGATTTGAAGAAATTGCGGAAATTATTGAACAGGTTGAAGAAAAGTCTCGAATTGGTGTCTGCTTTGACACGGCCCATGCCTTTGAATCGGGCTACGATATAAGAGACGAGGAATCTTATCATAAAACCTTTGAAAACTTTGACCAAATTATCGGGCTCCACTATCTGAAATGCTTTCACCTGAACGACTCTAAGACCCCTTTGGGATCCAACGTAGATCGTCATGAACACATAGGTAAAGGTGAAATTGGGCTCAAAGCCTTCGAACTTTTAGTCAATGATCCGAGGTTCCAAGAACACCCGATGATCCTTGAGACACCTGGAGCTGAAGAATTCTACGAAGAGAATTTAAAAGTGTTAAGGAAGCTTATAAAGTCCAGAAAGAAGCGCTAAAGAAAATACTTTTGCAATCTTCTTAAGGCTTCCAACTCTTCCCTGTGACCCAATTTAGCCATTTTGATTGCCTTCTCCAAAATTTCGATGGATTTGTCATATACGTCCCTTCTTACCCGATAAGGATATCCATCCTTACCTCCATGTGCAAAACTATAAATGACTGGATCTTCATAACTTGGCCTCGCACCGTAAATCACATCCGAAATCAAGACCAGTGCTCTCATACTCATAGGGCCAAGCCCCCTTACCGCCAGAAGGCTTTCAAAATCCTGTGGAATTGTCTCATAGGTTTTTATGAGAACCTTTTTCAAATTTTCCGGTCTCATATCCTTTAAAGTAATGTAGTGCCTTGACGGCATTTTGTAAGAAATAGCCTTCTGGTAAAGCGAAATAACTTTGTCGGGTGCAGTCCCCACTAAGTCAAGGATTACCTTTCGCGCATCTTTTGATTTCCTCGATGTTATGTCAAGGACGCTCCGTTCTCTTCTCTCAGAAATGATTCCAGTATGCGGTTCCAAAGTGAAATCCTGCACCTTTTCCGAAAACCAATGATATCTCCTCGCAGTGCGGGACTCTTCGTTCATCCCTTGCTGAATTACACTCCACTTGCCTTCTTTTGTATAAATGATCACATGATGGTACAGAGAATATCCATCCTGCAACAACACAGAATCGACCTTTGCACTCAGTCTACTGGCATAAATGATCCTTTCGGCATCGAAACCAAAGGCATCACCCGTTTTTTTAACCTCCTCAGGCACTAACAAAGAGTGCTTACCCTTCCCACCTGCTACAAAAATACCCAATTCCCCTTCAAGGCCTTTAAGGCCGGACTTTATAGCGTAAGTTACAGTAGTTGTCACCCCTGAAGAATGCCAGTCAAAACCAAGTAGACACCCAAGGGATTGAAACCAGACCGGGTCTGAAAGTCTTCTTAGAACCTCTTCTCTTCCAAATTCCATCACCATTATGGATATAATGCTCCTCGCAAGCTTAGTCATTCTTTCCATCAGCCAGTGAGGGGCTTTTCCGCCGTGAAGGGGAAGGGTCATATATCCCGTTTTCATATGCTAATAATAGCGTCTTTTTATTGAAATTTCAAGGATTTTGCCGTAAAATTATCAAATGATCAAAGAGATAACTCTGTCATCCTTCAGAAATTTCAAAGCCAAAAAATTCGACTTTGACAGCGGAATAAATTTAATTTTAGGCCCAAACGGAAGTGGAAAAACCAATTTGCTGGAAGCAATTTGCTATTTGTCACAGGCCAAATCCTTTAGGAGAGTTTCTGACAGAGATTTAGTTACCTGGGGAGAAAACTTTTTTAGAATTGAAGCCACTTTCGAGAAAGATGGATTAACACATAACATTGTAGTATTTTACGACAGTGAAACAGGAATGAAAAAGATTTTCATCAACAATAAAGCCTTGGACCGAGTGGCAACTCTTTTTTCAATACTACCGAGTTTGATCTCATCGGATCGAGACCAGGACATAATTGACGGTCCACCAAGGGAAAGAAGAAGGGTTATAAATAGGCTAATTTCTATAACAAACAGTGAATACATGAGGCTTATCCTTGATTACACAAAGGTTGTCGAAAACAAGAACTACCTACTAAGAAATCGCAAAGTTGAAGAGCTAAAGCCCTGGAATCAGAAACAGGAACAACTTTCCCATGAAATTATTCGCTACAGAAAAAATTTCATTGAAAAGATTAAGGACCACTTTTCGGCAACTTCTCAGGAGTTCCTGAGAGGCAAAACCGCAGATATAACATACAACCCTTCTATAGAAGAGGAGGCTTCTTTTGACAATTTTGTTAAAGAAGAATTAGAAAGAGGGTACTCCTTTCATGGCCCGCACAGGGACTTGATCGAATTTTTAATTGATGGGAAACCTGCCAAAATTTTTGCTTCAGAAGGAGAAAAGCGCTTGATAATTCTGGCCTTTTACTTTACCTTTTTAAACATATTCAACCCAAATTCTATAGTGATACTGGATGAGCCCTTTAGTGTCCTGGATAAAAGGGGGGTCGAGCTGGTCTTGTCACGCCTAAGAAACCAATCCTTTATCAGCGCACCATATCTTGACTTAGAGCATCAAAGAATTACGAGAGTCATAAAATTATGAGAAACCTGGACGATTCCGTAAAAAAAATCTTGGAGAATCTCGGGATTGAAAGAAATGTAGACCTTACTGAGAAGGCAAAAAAATTGCGAGAATATTTGGTAAAAACTTACGGGGAGGAAAACATAGGAAAAGTGAAAGTTAAAAAGGGAAAAATTTTCATTGAGATTAAAAGTCCTGTCCTTAGAAATGAACTTTTTATGAGGAGGGCGGAACTCCTTTCCATCATAAATGGAAAAGAGTTGCAAAATAACCCAGAAAATATTGTCATCGTAGGGAGGTTGTAAATGGACGAAAAAATCTTTGAGCAAGAGCAAAATAACTACACTGCGAAAGAAATCAAAGTTCTTAAAGGTCTTGAAGGGGTTAGAACACGCCCTGCAATGTACATCGGAGATACGTCTAAACAGGGCCTGCACCACTTAGTTTACGAAATTGTGGATAACGCTATAGATGAAGCACTGGCTGGCTTTTGCACAGAAATAAAAGTGACAATAAGAAAAGATGGAATGATTACGATAAGAGACAACGGTAGAGGAATTCCTGTAGACATGCACCCTGAAGAGAAAATCCCTGCTGTAGAGATAGTTTTTACCTATTTGCATGCTGGAGGAAAATTTGGATCTAAGGCATATCAAATCTCCGGTGGTTTACATGGTGTGGGTGCATCCGTTGTAAACGCCCTTTCAGAATACCTCGAAGTCAAGGTGTTCCGAGACGGGAAAATTTATCACATGGCCTTCTCTAAAGGCAAAAAGATTAAGGACCTTGAGGTTATAGGAGAAACCGATGAACACGGTACTGAGGTCACCTTCAAACCCGATATTGAAATCTTCAAGAATATAAACTTCGATTTTGAATTGTTAAGTGAAAGGCTGAAGGAACTTGCCTACCTTGTAAAGGGAATTAAAATATCCATCGAAGATCAGAGAACAGGGAAATACAAAGAGTATCAATTTGAAGGTGGATTAAAAGAATTCCTTAAAGAACTTGATGAGGGCCAATATGTACTGAATGAAAAGCCTTTTTACTTCCATAGGAGATTTGAAAATGAAAAGGTCGAAGTCGAAGTTGCCTTAGAATATAATAAAGGCTATGAAGAAGTACTTATCTCTTTTGTTAACACGATAAACACCACAGAACACGGGACCCATGTCACTGGGCTGCGCCAGGGGCTTACCCGAGCTCTTAACGACTTTGCAAGAAAAAATAACCTAATAAAGGAGAATCAGGCCTTTCAAGGTGAGGATTTACGAGAGGGACTTACCTGCATTATCCATGTAAAGTTACCTGACCCACAATTTGAAGGACAGACAAAAACAAAACTGGGCAACACTTATATAACCGGCCTTGTTTCTTCTGCAGTCTATGAAGAATTCACAAGATACCTTGAAGAAAACCCTAACGATGCAAAAGTTATTATTGGAAAATGCCTTGAAAACCAGAGGGCAAGAGAAGCAGCGAGAAAAGCGAAGGAAATAGAAAGGCGAAAATCTTCCTGGGATGCGAACGGGCTTGCAGGAAAGCTCGCCGATTGTACCACCAAAGACCGGTCCAAGGCAGAACTATTTATTGTTGAGGGCGAATCAGCAGGTGGTTCAGCCAAACAGGGAAGAAACAGAGAATTTCAAGCCATTTTACCCCTTAGGGGTAAAACTTTAAACATTGAAAAGGCATCCTTCGAAAAGGTCCTTGAAAACGAACAGATTAAGATATTGATTCAGGCTATTGGCACGGGCATTAAAGACAACTGCGTACCAGAGAACTCACGCTATTCTAAAATCATCATAATGACCGATGCAGACGTCGATGGTTCTCACATCAGAACCCTTCTCCTAACATTCTTTTACAGGTATATGCAGCCCCTTATCGAACACGGGTATATTTACATCGCCCAACCACCTCTTTACAAACTAAAGGCCAAGAAAGAAGAAAAATACGCTTACACCGAGGAAGAAAAAGAAGAATTTATAAGAATCCACGGGATTGAAAATGTAACCATACAGAGGTACAAGGGTCTTGGTGAAATGAATCCCGAACAATTGTGGGAAACGACTATGGATCCTGCACGCAGAGTTTTAAAGAAAGTAACCCTTGAAGATGCTGCCCAAGCAAGTATGCTAATTAGCATCCTAATGGGGCCAAAAGTCGAACCTCGTAAGAATTACATAATGGAACACGCAACTCTTGTTACAAATCTTGACATTTAAGTAGCAATAGCACCAAACATTGGTTTTAATTGATAAGGCGAACTAAAATTGTAAATATGAATCGACTAACTTAAAACTTTATAACCACTGAAAAGTTCACAGAATCGAAGCGGTTCAATTTATTCCTGAAGTAAGCCTCAACAGCGATGTTCTCATTAATCTCGAGACTTAGTCCATAAGTCAAAAAGACCATTATATTCTCTTTGACAAAGGATGTTCTCTGCCTTAATTGAGAAATTGGAGTCCTAACCACTATTACCGTAGAATCGCCTCTAAGGGTCGAATCGATCTTCTCACCCAAGGGGACAATTTTTAATTCCTCAGCAGAAAATTTGTGGGTGAAATTAAAAAGACTACCAAACCACAAAGTCACCCCTTTTAAGTTAAAGGGATTTACTTCAACTGCAGTGGGGATTTGAATTGCATACTCCTTCTCTTCCGTCGTCTTCCAGCCAACTTTGTTTTGCATTACAACCCTTTCATAGTCATCCGAATCATGGAATACGGTATCGCCATCTGAATACCCCACGTATAAAGAATCCAGTCCAGAATAAGAGAGATTCATATAGCTGTAACGGTAATAACCATTGATCCCAAGGGCAAATCTTGCAAAGGGATTTAATTCAAAGACTTCACTATAATAAGCCTTAAAGTAATCCTCAGTTTTGCCCTTTGAACTTGTGAAATTTTCCTCGTTGTAAGTCACGCTATCATATTTTGACATAAAAGTATCAACCACCGTGTTGAAATTTCCGAAGTAGCTCATATTGACCTTTGAGATGTTATCTACTGCCATGTTATCCCTTATAAAGAAAAGCCCTGCTTCTCTGTATGTATTGTGGTCCTTCGGAAGACAATAATCGAGATTTAAAGAATAACCCCTGCCCGCAAAAGAAGTCTCTTCGTCTAACCTGCCCTGATCGTAGGCTACGTGGGTTTCCCGTCTCGTAGTATCCGAGTCAATAGCCCAAGAAAAATATCCATCACTTAAATTCCTTTCCTCCGAGGTCTTATATCCTAAAAGCAAGCTTACAAAGGATGAATCACTGAGAATTATGCCACCACCAAGCTGGACAAAGTTTAGATTATCTATGATTTTACTCGCAAAATCCCCTCGCCCAATCCTTTGCAAAACAAAACGATTGTCAGGATAAGTAGCCTCCGTCATTGAATAGTTGAAGTAGCCAAAATTCCTCAAAGTATCACCGGGCTTCTGATATTGGGTATTAAATTGTGACTTTAAGAAAGAGGCAGAAACAAACCAGTTTTCATAAACAAACTGAAAGCCAACAAGGGCAGACAAGTTAAAAACGGTGGAATCTCCATTAACCTCAAACTTCACTAACTTGGCTCTGTCATAAGAGCCGTTAAGGTCTGCATCCTCATATTGGAGTGTATCTTTTCTGAAATATCCAGAAGTCCCAAAGGCGTTAGCTAATGGAAACTTTTCTTCTCCGATTTTAATAAGACCACCTTCCATAAGCTGCTCGGTCCTTACATTTCCACCGAATACAAAGAGCTTGTTTTTATCGGAAAAATTACTCAAATTTAGTAATAAATAGGAATTCCTTGCAAGAAGCAGATAAGAAGGATCCTGAATGAGTTCCTGTGGCCCTTTCATCAAAAAACCCGTTGCAAAATAACGCCCAGAGTAAAAGTCTGATACGCAAGAAGCAGGATTGAATTGAGCCATTAAGATAGCTAAAAGAAAAATCATTACAACCTCCTTTGGGAAGATTATAAATTCGAGGGTCCAAACTTCAAAGATTCCGGCGGTTAACTTTGTGCACCAAGCTACTCGAAACACGAAGTTTAACGATTAGAGCACAAAATATTTGAAGACCAAATCCGGCACCAACGTTGAAATGCAATACCACGACTTAAAGCCGCTTTTGTATCAAGAAAACACTTTTTGAAGAAACTGTGTGTAAGAACTTTTCGCTACTTCTTGTTTTTAAAGGACAGCTGCCCTCTCTCTTTTCCTATTTTTACTTTTCAAGAGACTACCCCATTGCGAGAGTAGATTTAACCTTGAGGAACGCCGAAAACTTGACGACATAAAAAGCCTAAATTATAATTATCTTGCTTATGAGGGGGTGTTTAATGCAAAAATATCTTGAGGGGGTAGTATTAGGGGTGCTTCTTTGGCTTTTTCCCCTCTATGCCTATGTCCCTACAGGTGAACTGATAAAGGTCTACAGGGGCTTTGAACCCAACTATGGCCAGGTGCAGGACTTTGAAGGGAGACCTGTAAAAGACATCATCTTCTCAACAAAGGCTCCGGGACTCAATTTGTTCTTTAAGAAAGATGGCGTTAGTTATGTGATTTACACAAAAACAGAAGAAGAATTAAATTCTTTCGAAGGCTTTGATTTGAAAGAGAGGCTCAATAAAGAAGATTCTTCTCCTGTAAATTATGCCCGTGTTGATCTTGAACTGGTAGGTGGAAACATTGACAGATCAAAGATTGTCTTTGAAGATGAACTGCCGGGTTATGTGAACTACTATCTTCCCAGTTGCCCTGAGGGGATAACAAATCTAAAGACTTACAGGGTTGTAAGAGTGAAGGAGGTTTATCCTGGTATAGACTGGGTCTTCAGGTACGATGCCGATGGGAACTTACACCATGAGTTTGTGGTAAAGCCTGAGGGTAATCCTGATGAAATAAAACTAAAGGTGAAGTGGGCAGATGTAAAGTTAAATGATGATGGGAGTGAGATCATTTTATCCACACCGGTAGGAGATATTCTTGATGGTAGTATTTATGCTTATGAGGGTGATAGAAGGGTGAAGGTGAACTATGTTTTTGATGATGGGCTTTTGGCCTATGATGTAAGAGACTGGAGCAGGAATGAAAATCTTGTCATAGACCCGCCTTTAGCAAGGTTATGGGCTACTTATTATGGGGGAAGTGGTTTGTGGGAGGAGCCCTTGTCTGTAACGACAGACGCACAGGGTAATGTTTATGTGGTGGGTGGCACTTATTCTACCGATTTTCCTGTTTACAATCCAGGTGGTGGTGCTTACTATCAGGAAAGTGGTAATTTTGATGCCTTCATACTCAAATTCAATTCCAGTGGAGTAAGGCTATGGGCTGCTTATTATGGGGGAAGTGGTTTTGATAGGGCCAATTCTGTAGTAACAGACGCACAGGGTAATGTTTATGTGGTGGGTTATACACGTTCTACCAATTTTCCTGTTTACGATCCAGGATGTGGTGCTTACTTTCAGGGAAGTAAAACTGGTGGTGATGATGCCTTCATACTCAAATTTGATTCAAGTGGGGCAAGGCTATGGGCTACTTATTATGGGGGAAGTGGTAATGATTGTGCCTCTTCTGTAGTAACAGACCCACAGGGTAATGTTTACGTGGTGGGTCATACTCGTTCTACCAATTTCCCTGTTTACGATCCAGGTGATGGTGCTTACTATCAGGGAAGTTTTGCCGGTTATGATGATGCCTTCATTCTCAAATTCAATTTTCGTGGAAGAAGACAATGGGCTACCTATTATGGGGGGAGTTGTGATGAACGTGCCTATTCTGTAGCGACAGACCCACAGGGGAATGTTTATGTAGTGGGTTGGACTTGTTCTTTAGACTTTCCTGTTTACAATCCACGTAGTTGTGCTCACTATAGGAGAAGTCTTGTTGGCCTGGCTAAATTCTTCTACAATCTTTTAGTGCTCAGTGGTGCTTATTACCAGAGAAGTAACGCTGGTTATCGGGATGCCTTCATTCTCAAATTCGATTCCGGTGGAGTAAGGCTATGGGCTACTTATTATGGGGGAAGCAGTGTTGATGATGCCAGTTCTGTAGCGACAGACCCACAGGGGAATGTTTATGTAGTAGGCAAGACTTACTTTTCCGATTTTCCTGTTTACAAACTACGTGGTGCTTATCCTTATATAAGTAGGGCTTGTATAGATTCTTGTGATGTCTTCATTCTCAAATTTAATCCCCGCAGAATAAAGCTACAATGGGCTATTTATTGTGGGGGAAGTAGTGTTGATGTTGCCAGTTCTGTAGCGACAGACGCACAGGGTAATGTTTATGTGGTAGGTAATACTTATTCTACCGATTTTCCTGTTTACAATCCAGGTGGTGGTGCTTACTTTCAGGGAAGTTATGCTGGTTATTGGGATCCCTTCATTCTAAAATTCAATGCCAATCTAATAACTTCAAGTGGGAAGATTAGGTAGCTTTGCTATTTGCTGGCTTGATAACCTGCCATTGGAGCCCGCAGAGCTATGAAAGGATAGTGATTGTATACTAAGCCAGAAGTCGTATGTGAACTGATTATCGTTGAACTTTCTTTTAATAAAGCAGATTAAGAGATTAAAGTTCTGACACCGGGTATTTATTTATGCGATGTGGAGCACCCTTACCTGGAGGATAAGGGGGGTATTGGGAGTAGAATAATAGAGATTGTAAATCCGGAAGCTGATTGAGAAAAAGAATCACACTCTTGTGCGGGGCTCCGAAAGAGCCCCGCATGTCTATAATGATACCCCAAAATAGTCTTAACACGCGACCTTTAATGCTTTTTCGTCCCTATAAATCGGTTTTCCCTCTAAATAAAAAGAGATCGCCACTAATTTAAGCATTTCTTTCCCCCCGAAACGAGTTAAACTGAATAAAGGCAATGAACCTATAACCCCTCTCCTGTCAGCGTCTCTTGTCCTATAAACACAGAACTTAGTACCCTCTTCAAGCATCAAACCCACACCGAAATTTAGCGGTAAATAATAGCCAAGTTAGGCTCACTCCTTTCAAATCAAACCAAAATTCCGGGAAGGCATAGAATACTTAAAGAACGGTGCTATCCAAACAATATGGAAGGCGAAGAATGCTTAAAAAACCCTTACAAGGACTCCCAACCCGTAATTCTTTATAATTCAGCCTTTCTCAAAACCATTTCCAAAAGCTGCAACTCAGATTCTATTTTATATTCAAATTCACGCCTTTAAAATTAAACCATGCTTGCGTGGTTCTTGTTTTTTCAACTGGCGCTACAGCCTAATTCTATAACAAATTTTACCGATGAAAGTGCAAAAGTTAAGGCGGTCTATGATTCCTCTTACTGTGATGTAGTATCAAACCTTATTGACAATGCTCAGAAAGAGATTTTAATATGTATGTTCCAATTCTCCTACTATGCCGACAAACCGGAGAGCTTCTCCAATAAGCTCCTTTCAAAATTAATAGAAAAATCCAAGAAAGGCGTCAAGATAAAAATAATCCTGGAAGGCGGGGAGCCTTTCTTAGGCAAAGATTTTTACGAATCTGTAAGTGAAATCATGAGGCTCTTAAAACAGGCAAATATCGAAGTAAAAACCGACAAGAGGAATAAGACTACCCATGCAAAGTTCATCGTTGTGGATTCAAAATACATTCTTCTTGGGTCTACAAATTGGACCTACTTCGGACTACAGGCAAATAATGAAAGCAATGTCCTGATTGAGAGCGAAGCCCTTGCAAAGGAATTCAAAAAGTACTTTGAAAAATTGTGGAAAGAGTCCGAGGAAAAAGCACCATCCTATTTCGAGACTGAAAAATCCTATTTTGCGGGAGTTATTAGAAGTGTTGAAAGAAAGGTTTCAAAGAAAGGCAGGCCCTACACGATAATATACTTGAAAGATGGCACTAAAATCTTTATAACGGGCCATTACGACCTCTTGCCGGGGATGAGAATAAAAGTTGAGGGTAAGAAAACAACCTTCCGTGGCAAGGAAGAGATCAAAGCTTACAGAATTGAAGTATTGAATTAAAAGGAGTCAATTTATGCTGGAAAAACTTAGAGATATTCTTGGAAAGGTCTCAAGTGGATATGCGGATATCCGCTTCGAGATCTGGAAAGTAACCGATATAAGCATGGTGAATGGGCGGATTGAAAGTTCCTCTACAAACATCATTTCCGGAGGCTCAGTGAGATTCTTTAACAAAGGAACTTTTGGATTCGCAACTTTCACAAGGCCAGAGGATGCAGAAAAAGCCTTAAGCAGTGCAGAAAAGATGTCGAAACTAATCAAAACGGACAAAGAGGTAGGATTGTATCCTGATAAGCCCAAAAAAGACAAAGTCATCCCCTACGTTTCAATCCACCCTGAGACGGTTTCCTTTGACGAAAAAGTGGAACTGGTCAAAAGATACCACAACATCTTCACAGGAAACGAAAAATTTTCAGCGGTATCCGTGGTATATCGTGAGGAACTGCTCACAAGATACTATCTCAACACCGAGGGAACGGAAATTATTGAAGAGAGGCCCTATTGCGGTGTAGCGGCAACGGTCGTAGGCAAGGAGGGAAACATCCTTCAGAGAGCATATAGAAGTTTCGGAGATTTAAGAGGTTATGAAACGGTTCTGAACAGAGAAAAAGATTTTGAAGAAATTAAAAAAGATGTTCTGGACCTCCTGAAAGCCGACAAAGTCGAAGGTGGTGTTTACACCGTAATTCTTGACCCTCAGATTGCTGGTGTTTTCATTCACGAAGCCTTTGGTCACCTCTCAGAGGCAGACCATGTTTATGGGAATGAAAAGTTAAAGGAAATTATGACCCTTGGCAAAACGATGGCATCAGAAATTTTATCTGTCGTTGATGACGGCTCAATGGTAGGAGAGAGAGGCTATATCGCTTATGACGATGATGGGGTAAAATCAAGAAAAACTTACCTCATAAAAAATGGGAAATTGGTAGGTAGACTCCATTCCCGTTACACTGCTGCCCTTATGAACGAGGAACCTACCGGAAATTCAAGAGCCATCAGATTCAACTACATGCCCCTTGTTAGAATGACTAATACTTACATCGAAAATGGAGATAAAACCTTTGAAGAGCTCCTGGAAGGCGTTGATAAGGGCCTTTATGTAGTTGGTGCACTGGGTGGACAAACAGAACTTGAGATGTTTACCTTCTCTGCTGCAAAGGCCTACAAAATAGAAAAAGGAAAGATTACTGAACCTGTAAGAGATGTGGTGCTTTCTGGAAACCTTTTCGAAACACTGAAAAACATTGATGCAGTGGGAAATGATCTTAAAATCTTTGGAGGCCTTGGAGGTTGTGGTAAAGGTGGCCAGATGCCCCTTCCAGTCTCCGATGGGGCTCCTCACATCCGCATCAGAAATGTAATAATAGGAGGGAAATAATGGAAAAAATCCTTAGCGAGGCAAAGAAAAGAGATTTAAAATACGAAATTTTCTTCTCTAAGGTTGAAACAAAGAGCATAAATTTTGAGCAAAGCCAGCTTAAAGACATCTCCCATAAAATTGTCGAAGGCGTAGGGGTTAGAATACTGAAAGATGGACACATAGGTTTTAGCAGTACAAACCAGTTGGACAATGTAGATGTGCTTGACTATGCTATAAATTCTGCAAAATATGCAAAGGAAGCAAAATTTGATTTCCCAGAAATACAAGGGGTAAATTTCGAATATGGGAACCTGCAGAGCGAAATCGACTTCGAATCCGTTTTTTATGAAGTGAAAGAAATAATCACCTACTTAGAGGGAAAATACCACGGCAAGGTTGACCTTTCACTGGAAGAAATAAGTAGGGAAAATCTTTTGACCAACTACAAAAACAACAATGTAGCACGTTCCAGGATAAAATATTTTGACTTTTCCTTGAGCCTTTTCACCATAACGGAGGCAGGCTTCACTTTTTCCTGGAAATGGACATGGTCAAAAAGCAAGCTTTCAAAGGAAGAATTATGGAATGTGGTTAAAGAATTAGAAAAAACTTTGATTGGCTTCGACCGCGTTGCTAAATTGGAATCAGGCAAATATAAGGTGATTTTTTCGCCTTTTGCCGTTGGCTCCACCCTTGGACTATCTATCGGCTCTGGAGTCAATGGCCTTAGTATTGCAAGGAAAATGTCACCCCTTCAGAATAAACTCAATGAAAAGATTCTCCATGAAAGCATCACAATAACCGATGACCCTGAATACGATATGCCGGGTAAGTGTACTATTGACGATGAAGGTATCAAAGCGGAGAAAAAGCCCATCGTAGAAAACGGGATATTAAAAAATTTCGTGCTTAATTTGGACACCTCGGCAGATCTCAATATGAAGCCTACGGGAAATGGTAAGCGAGGGGGCTTCGCATCCCTTCCTACCCCTGCCTTTCACAATCTGATAATAAAAGAAGGAAAATCTGATTTAGACACAATCATTAAAAACCTCGATAAAGGCATTCTCTTCCTCTTCCCAATTGGCGCAGGCCAGTCAAACATAATGATGGGAGACTACTCGGTGAACGTAGGGCTTGGTTATTACATCGAGAATGGTGAGATAGTCGGCAGGGTAAAGGACACGATGATTTCCGGCAACGTCTACGAAGATTATCAGAGAGTAATTGAAATATCAAGCAATGTGGAAGCAATGCCCAGTATGGGGACAGGCGGTTTTGCAAGAATTCCTTACATTCTACTTGACGGTATCTCAGTAACTACAAAATGAACTTGCTCTTAATTCTTATGAGCTTTTTGACGTCCAATTTAAAGGGCTATATTGCAGTTGGCATACCTTCGGGAGAGACAAGGAACCTGCTGAAAGGTGGAGGGACGGTGGGATTTGATGCCACCATTTATCAATGGCGATTTTTGGCAGCAGGAATTTCTTTTGAAGGCTCTTCCTTTGTGATGTCAGGCAGTGGAAACTCTGAAATTAAACTGGCCAGCATAGCCCCCCTCATTACCTTAGTCCCACCTCTTTTAAGAAATATTTGTTCCTTTGAAGGAAGGCCCCTTTTTACTCGTTTTCAAATCCAAAACCCTTCTTACACCAATGTCTACTATATTACAGGGTACAGCCTCGGTACCGATATCAAGATCACAGACAAACCTTTAAAATTGTACATCTCTGTAAATTACTCGAACTACCGTGGAATTGATAAGAAATTCTCGTTTTACAACTTAGGCTTTGCCCTGAGGATGTGATATGCCCTTAAACTGGATTGAAATTTCAAAAGAGGCCTTGATAAACAACGTAAGTTTAATAAAAGAAAAAGCAAAAGGCAAAAAGATACTTGCTGTTATAAAATCCAATGCCTACGGACATGGACTTCTACCGGTAGCGCAGATTTTAAAAGACCATGTTGATGCTTTCGTTGTAGGGGACTTTGAGGAAGCATTAGAGCTTTACGAACACACGAGAGACATTAAAATAATGGTATCACTACCACCTTTAGAGGAAAGGGAAATCGTTGAAACTTCGAGGTTAAATTTTAGCATTTTTGTGGGGAACACTCAGTATCTAAAATGGTTAAACTCCCTAAGCTTACCCTGGCCTGTAAAGGTGCATCTCGAAATCAACACCGGAATGAATCGCTCTGGCTTAACACCCGAGGAACTCTCTGAAGCTTTAGAAATCATCTATAACTCAAAAAATTTAAAGTTAGAAGGAATTTTTTCTCATTATGCAACGCTCCCCGAGAACACAAAGTTTGCACAAAAGCAGGCAGAGAAGTTCAAATCTGTCATAGAGAAAATTCCTCAAAAACAAGATCTGTTAATTCATATGGAAAATAGTTCGGGAATTCTCAAACTCCTCCTCGATTTTACGAATAGTGTACGCCCTGGGATTTCCCTTTATGGTCTTTTAACTAACAATTCAACAACGAGCCACTTCAAACCGGTCCTGAGCCTTTACTCCACTGTAATAGATGTACTA
Source organism: candidate division WOR-3 bacterium (assembly GCA_039803545.1). Lineage (NCBI taxonomy): Bacteria > Pseudomonadati > Caldifarciminota > Caldifarciminota bacterium. The sequence goes on from JBDRYS010000001.1 coordinate 606,072, forward strand.
AAAATACGAAAAGGAGAAGGGGTTAGTTACGATCACCTCTTTAAAGCAAAGCGAGATATGTATGTAGCTACTATCCCCTTCGGTTACGGCAATGGTTATATGTGGAATCTTAAAGGAAAGGCAGAAGTCATTGTAAAAGGGAAGAGAGTTCCAGTAGTGGGAAAAATCTGCATGAACCATATAATCTTTGACGCTTCACAGGTTGTAAATTATATTAAAATCGGTGACAAGGTGACGCTTATTGGACGTGACGGGGCAGAAGAGATCACCGTTCAAGAGTTAGCAGAAAAAAGCGGTACTATAAATTACGAAATTGTAACGAAACTGTCACCAAAACTTCCGAGAATAATAGTATGACAGAACGAAGAAAAAAAGAGCAGAAGAAAACCACGGAGAATCTAACCCAGGAACTCCCCTTTGCAAGGGAAATAGAGATGTCGGTCCTCGGTGCAATGATTATGAGTGAAGAGGCTCTTTATAAGGGTCTCGAGACTTTAAAGGAAGATGACTTTTATCTTGATGCCCACAGGAAGATATTTAACACCATATCTGAGATCTTTGAAACTAAAAAAACCGTTGATCCACTTACATTAGTTGAGGAGCTAAAGAAAAAGGGCTATTTAGAGGAAATTGGAGGGCCCGAGTATATAATGGCAATTGCCGAAAGCGTAATCTCGCCTGCCTTAATTGATAACCACTGTAAAATCCTCCTCGAGAAGTCAATTTACAGAAAAATCATCGAAAATGCCACAGAGATTTTAAAGGAAGCCTACACAGGAGCGCTTCCTGCCGAAGAACTCCTGGACTACGCAGAGCAACAGATTCTCAGTGTGAGGGAAAGAGAAATTCGACGAGGTTTCATCACAATGGAAACTCTGGTCAGCGAAAACGTCAAACTCATAGAAAGGATAAAAAACACTGGTTCGACTATTACAGGTCTACCCACAGGATTTAAAGACCTTGATGAACTCACTACAGGTTTTCATAACGGAGACCTGATAATCATCGCCTCAAGGCCCTCTCAAGGAAAAACAAGCCTTGCTCTGAGCATAATGCGTTATTTAAGCGTCGAACAAGGTATACCAACGGCGATGTTCAGCCTTGAAATGCCGGTAGACCAGATAGGACTCAGACTCTTGTGTATGGAATCGCGGGTAGACATCTCAAAGCTTAGAAAAGGAATAATAAGGGAAGAAGATTTTGAAAAGATTACGATGGCGGCAGGCGCACTCAAAAAAGCCCCAATCTTCATCGATGATACCCCCTCAATACCAATTCTGGAGCTAAGGGCAAAAGCAAGAAGGATCAAAAGAGAACACGACGTAAAGGCAATCTTTATAGACTATCTCCAACTCATAAGGGGACCAGAGAACGCCGAGAACAGACAGCAAGAAATTTCAGCAATCTCAAGGTCTCTTAAAGCCCTTGCAAAAGAGTTGCAAATCCCCGTTATAGCGCTTTCTCAGCTTTCCAGAGCTATTGAACAACGCGCCGACAAAAGGCCTCAACTCTCAGACCTGAGGGAATCCGGGGCCATCGAGCAGGATGCCGACCTTGTAATTTTCCTTCACAAACCCCGCATAGAAGACGAATTAGACTTTCGTGGAGCAGAACCTCCAGAAGAGGATGTGGTGGATGTAATTGTGGGAAAACACAGGAATGGGCCAGTTGGTGAAGTTAAGCTTACCTTCATCAAAGAGTATACCCGCTTTGAAAACTACGCGCCACCTGGTTTAGAATTCTAATTAATGCATAAAAAGTTAATTCCGCTTTATACAGTTTACATCCTTAAAATCCTCTTGAAATGCGCCCTTTTGCTTTTGACCTTTGTCTTGATTCTTTTAACCTTAAAACCGTTCCCCGCATTATATACTTTAGCAAAATTTGTACTTGCCTTTATCTTTGCCCTTTTTGCAAAGAATCAGGCAAATAAACTTACCTTTAAAAATTTCCTCTGGACCTTAGAAAAATCAAACCCCGAATTTCAGGAGTCCTTGATTTCTTACTATGAATTAAAGAAAAGCAAAACGCCTTACTTAGAAATCCTCGAAAATCGGATAAAAGAAAAACTCAAGGGGAAGATCAAAACACGTGTGAATATACTCTCCGAACTGAGGTTGTTGCCGTACTCAATCCTTTTCGTTCTCACAGCGATTACCCTCTTCCCCTCCGTTTATTCCGGTTTAAAAAATGTTCCACAAGGTGAAATTTTGCCTCGCTTTGCATTAGCATTCAAAGATACCACAATAACATTCAAAGCAAACAAAAAGGTGCGATTTTATCTTCTCAAAGAAAATTCAAAGCCAGTTTTTGTGGCTAAGGATACCACTGTGCCGATTAGCTTCCAATCCCCAGGAACATATAAGATTTTTGGGAAGTTTAATGGATTTACCACTATACCCTCCCTAGTAAAAATTCTGGAAAAGCCCCAGATTGATTCCTTTCGGGTCTTTGTTGCCAAAACATCTTATCTTAGTCCTGAATGGATTGCAATCACGGAAAAGACACCTGTAAAAATAAAGATTTTTGCAAATCCTTCCTACAAGTTAAAAGTATTCGCCAACGACAAACTTATAAAATCAGGAAACAAATCCGTTGAATTTACCCTAAGCCCTTCAGTAGATTTAGACATCACGGCAGAAATTGAGTATAAAACGCTTAAAAACAAAATCCACCTTTTCAGTTTATCGGTAGTTCCAAATCTTCCCCCAAGGATTGAGGTACTCGAACCACAGGACCCTTACTCTTACATTCCAGAGGATATGAAACTCAAAATTTCATCACACATCTTTGACGAAGATGGCATCAAGGTCGTTTACTTACACTACACCTTGAGGGGAGGCATAAGAAGGATAAAGTTCCTCGGAGAAAACCAGGTTGAAAAATTCCTGAGGTACGAAATAGACCTTCAGAAAGAGGCAATGCTCCCCGGAGATGAGTTAAAGTTTTATGTAATCGCAGAAGATAGAACGGGACTTATCGATTCCTCTCAGGTTTATACCGTTGTGTTCCCCACCCTTGAGCAGACCTACCAGGAGGAATTTGAAAAAATGGAAAAAGTAACCGCCGAATTTGAAAAAAGTGCAGAAAACTTCAGTAATCTCAAAAGTAAAGTCTCTGATATCATTGATTCACTGAAAATCCAGTCCCTTAAAGGAGAAACCAGCGTTGAAACAGATAAGATCCTTGAAGAGCTACAATCAGCTATTCAGCAGTTTTCGAAAATCCAGGAATCTATCGAGAATCTTCAAACTCTATCCCTCTCCCCCGAGCTTCTTCAGAAGCTCCAGAAGGTCGGAGAAGAACTCTATTCAATTCTGCAGAAAGATCTTCCAGACCTTTTGAAGAAATTTGAATCCTTAGCCGATTCCACAAAAAGGTTTGATAGTAAGAAGGCAGAGGAACTCAATAAGAAAAGTGAAGAGCTTCTGGAAAGGCTCAGCTATTTAGAGCAACTGTTGGAATTGGCGAAAAAAGAATTGGCTATCAACGACGCCACAGAAAGAATCCAGAAACTTTTGGAAAAGAGAGAAAACCTGCATGAACTCGCAAAAACGGGAGACCTTAAAGAACTCAAAAAATTAGAGGAGCAATTCAATTCCGAACTTTCCAAGAATTTCTTTCAAATTAAGGAAAGCCTAAAAGACTTGATATCACCCGAAGAATTAAATGAGAATTTAAGCAAAATACAGAAATTACAGGAAGAGATTCTAAAATCGGTCGCAAGCAATAATCGGAAGCAGACATTGAAATCTCAAGAAGCCCAGGAGGAAGAGCTTAAGGAGATGCTTTCCTATATGAAGGATTTAAAGCAATCTGCCATTGACCAAGAGATCTCGAAATTAATTGAAATGGTAGGAAGCCTCAGAAGAAAACTTCTGATAGCTTCCTTAGCTCTGGAAGACAACTTAAAAAATGAACAATTTTTACCTTACGTTATGAGGTCACTACAGCGATGCCGGGAGGAGCTGAGAAAGACAGGTATACTCATTCTCATAACTTCATCAAGGGTTCCAAAGCTCATCGATCTGGCCATGGATTCACTCTATGTGAAGCCTTGGGCCTCTTTGAATTACTTAAATTACGCAATCTTTGAACTCTTCAGGATGGAGGCTACGGCAAAATCCACTTCTCAAAGTGGCGGTATGGAAGCAATGAAAATGCTGGAAAAATTGATGAAAGAACAGGCTTCTATGATAAGACAGACAGGGGAAATGATGCAAATACCAATTCCCATTCCTCAAAATTTCACCTCCTCTATGCTCGATAAAATATCAGAGATGAAGAGCCAGATGCTTTCTCTCTATATGAAATCCCAAAATCAAGAAGTTAGAGAAAAAATCGAACAGGCCCTTAAGGAACTTCAAAAGGTGGAGGATAAATTAAGAAAGCGGGAATTCGACAATGAGCTCATCGAGTCCCAGAGGAAGACATTGAAACACCTTCTCGACGCCTATGGCACGTATAAGAAAGAGGAGTACACCCAAAAGAGGTATGCTGAACCGGCAAAGCCCTATCCTTTCGTGGAACCAAAAGGCGAAAAGATCATCAATACGGAAAAAATCAGCGAAACTCTAAAGGAAATAGAAAAGCTTCCGCCAGAAGAAAGAAAAATAATAAGGGAATATTACAACAGGTTACTGCGACTGTGAATTCTGTATTTTTTGTTTATACAGTGATCTGACTTTCATTGTGTAGAGACGGTGCTCAGCGAAAGTCCTGGAAAAGTGGTGGGTACCATCACCTTTTGCAACAAAATAGAGATAGTTCACCATTGCAGGATAGAGTGCAGCAGTTATCGACTTGATTGACGGAGAACATATTGGAGTTGGCGGAAGTCCAGTATACTTGTAAGTGTTGTAGGGAGTATCAAGCCTTGTTTCACTTCCCTTTAGCCAGGCCCGGCGTTCTCTCAGGTAATACTCTAAGGTTACATTCGATTCTAAAGGACGGCGGAGCCTCAAGCGATTATGAAATACTGCAGAAATAAGGGGCCTTTCAAAGTCAACTTGAGCCTCCTTCTCGATGATAGAGGCCAGAATCAATGTCTTATTCAAAGTGAACTTTAACTCCTTCATCCTGTCATAGAAGGAATCAGGTATAACAGCGAAAAGCTGCGAAACCATCTTAAAAATAACCTGTCTTGGGTCTTCGGCCCAGTAAAACATATAGGTCTCGGGATAAAGGTAACCTTCAAGGGTCTCCCTCGCATCAAGTCTCGGAAAGTATTTTTTCAGATACTCAAAAAAGGAAGGATCTCTTGTAAGTCTCAGAAATTCAGCGGTATCAACTTCAATCGTGGCGAGAGTTTTTGCGATGTCGGCAATGGTTTCACCTTCTTTAACGGTAACAGGGTTCTCGAGAACATATAGTCCGTTATATACCATCGCATATAAAAGCCGGAAGGTCGGAAGGGGACGGGACAATTTATATTTTCCTGCCTTTATTTTTTTATCCCAGCCCGTTATCCTTGACAAAATCAAGAAACTGTATGCATTTCTTATAAAACCCCCTTTTTCAAGAGACTTAGCTACAACGGAAGCTGGAACCTTTCTGGAAACCAGGAATTCGTACTCCCCTTTAATAGGGTAAAAAAACTCAATAAAATAAATACATGCTGCAAGTAAAAGGATGGTAAAGACCACTAAAAAAATCTTAAAAGTTTTCATCTTTCCTAAGGTATTCTTCCAGCAAAATCGCCGCCGAATAACTGTCGATTATATACTTATCCCTTTTTTCTACTGGATACCTTCCGTGCTTGGATTTGAAGAGAGCTTCGGCATCCTTTGAAGTCAGGCTTTCATCAAAGAAACAAATAGCAATATTTGGCAATTTGTTAGAAAGTTCCTTTGCAAAATTTTTTATCTCTTCTGCAAGTTCACCTTCCTCTCCACTCATTCTCAAAGGAATTCCAAAGACGACCTCTGTCACATTGTTTTCTGTAATCAACGAGACCAATTTATTTAGCAAATTTTCATCGTTGTCATAAGCCTTAAGCGGTGACACCACTACCCTCATCTCATCACTCCAGGCAAGTCCTACCCTTTTCCTGCCATAATCTACCGCCAGTATCCTACCAGACTTTACCTTCTTCATGGGCAAAATAGTAGGCTCCTAACAGGGCAGAATCATCACCTAAGGAAGATTTTCTGATTTCTATTCTGCGCTTGGCATACCCCATAACCCTCTCCTTCATCGTATTCGTAGCACTTTCAATAAAGAGTTCAAAGGCGTTGGATACACCTCCACCGATAACGAAAACCTCTGGGTCGAAGATGTGGGTAAGATTTGTAAGGCCAATTCCAAGGAAATATCCAAACTCTTCCCACAGTAATTTAGCTGGTTCACTGCCCTGCTTTGCAAGTTCGCTTAACTCCTTAGGAGAATATTCCTTAAGGACAATGCCATACTTTTGCAAGAATAACTTTGCCCTTTGAGAAAAATAAGCACTCCCTAAAAAAGCCTCCCAGCATCCCCTTTGCCCGCAATTGCATACAGGACCAGAAGGATCAATGACCATGTGGCCTATTTCTGCAGCAAAATGAACACCGCCTAAAAGTAATTTTCCATGGGCAATAATTCCACCGCCAACACCCGTTCCTAAGGTTATTCCAATTACATTAGAGACCTTTCTGCCAATTCCGAATTGCCATTCTCCGAGCACAAAGGCATTGGCATCGTTCAATACAAAGGTAGGTTTTTCAGTCTTACTTTCGATAATCTCCTTAATCGGGACATAATTCCAACCCGGTAAATTGGGTGGTTCGTAAACAATTCCCTTCTCGTGGTCAACAAGTCCTGCAACAGCAAGCCCAATCCCATCAATTCTATCAATCTTTTCCTTAGCAAGTTCAACCAGTCTTGAGATTAAAAAATCCTTTCCCTTATCCACATCCGTTGGAAAAGAACCCCTCTCCAAAATCTTTCCGTCTTCAACAACCCCATACTTTACATTGGTGCCCCCAATATCAAAGGATAATATTCGTTTCAACTTCATTTCTCCATCTGATTTTAATTATTCAACAAGATTGCTCAACTTTCAACTAATTAAAAAGTTCCAAAAGGCTTCACAAAAACTTGAACAGGCCGCTGCCTTTAAATTTATCACCCAAAAACCTCTAAGAAACTTTCGTAGACACACTTTTTAAGTTCCCCCATAGGAACTTCTTTACCGAGAATCAAACTCATTGACACCATAGGAATATGGGATATACCACAGGGAATTATGAATTTGAAAGGGTCAAGACTATTATTCACATTCAGGGCAAAACCATGAAAGGAAACCCATTTCCTAAAAGCAAGGCCAATGGATGCTATTTTGCCCTGAGGAGTAAAAACTCCAGTGTACTCCTTGTGCCTGTAGGCTTCAATACCGTACCTTTTTAACGTTCTTACAAGGGCCTCTTCCACATTGTAAACAAATTTTTTAACACCGGCAAGGGCGCTGTTTAATTTAAAAATGGGGTATCCAACGAGTTGCCCAGGACCATGGTAGGTAATATCCCCTCCCCTCTCCACTTTATAAAGGGAATATCCCATCCTTCTCAAATAATCCTCGGGAAAAAGGAGATTTTTCCAATCTCTATTTCTGCCAAGTGTAAACACCGGTTCGTGTTCAACGAAAATAAGGGTATCAGGAATTTCGTCTCTGATCCTCTTTTCCACAAGTTCCTTCTGGAAATCCCAAGTATCTTTGTAATGCTTAAACCCCAAGTCTATTAATTCAATCATCGATTGATGATGTGGATCGCCTTTTTGTAGTAATTTTCAGCACACTCCATTATAGCCTCAGAGAGAGTTGGATGAGGGAAAACGACCTTCGCAATATCCTCAACCTTAAGGCCATTTTCAAGAACCAAAGCTCCGATACCTGCAAATTCCGAGGCATGAGGTCCTACAATATGGAATCCTAAAACATTATCCCTCTCATCACCTAAGATCTTCACAAATCCCTGCACATTTTCCTGGGTCAATGCACGGCCATTTGCCTGGAAGGGAAATTTTCCTACTTTATAATTTATACCCTTCTCCTTCAATTCCTCTTCAGTGTAGCCAACCTTAACAATCTCAGGGTCACCGTAAACTACGGAAGGAATGAATTTTGCACGGTTAGAAGGCTTACCCGAAGCGATAATTTCAGCGACCATAATGCCTTCCCTTGACGCCTTATGGGCAAGCTGAGGTCCCGGAATAATATCACCAATGGCATAAACACTTTTTAGATTTGTTGAGAAGTTTTCGTCAACCTTTACAAATCCCCTCTCATCAAGTTCTACACCAGCATTTACAAAGGCTTCGGTATTAGGTTTTCTACCCGTCGCAATCAAAATCTTATCAGGCTCAATAGAGATTTTCTCCTCGCCTTTTACAACAAACAGTTTACCATCCTCCTTAATCAATTTAGAGCTAAGGTGGAACTTGATGCCCTTTCTTTCCAAATTTCTCTTCAAAACACTCACCGTCTCCGTGTCAAAACCCGTCAGGATTTGGGGCAATATTTCCACTACAGTGACCTCCGAACCAAGTCTTCTGTAAATGGTTGCCATTTCTACACCAATTACACCAGCGCCCACAATTAAAAGATGCTTGGGAATTTCGTTTATTTCTAAGGCTGAGGTGGAATCGAGAACTTTTACGCCATCAAAGTCAAAGCCGGGGATGGTCTTTGGAGAAGAGCCAGTTGCAAGGATAATGGAATCTGCCTCAATTATCTCACCATCGACCTTTACCTGCCTTTCGTTTAAAAGTTCACCATACCCTCGAAGGAGTTCAACGCCGTTCTGTTTAAAGAGATACTCCACACCCTTTACAAGTCTCGTAACTACACTCTTCTTCCACTCCCGCATCCTTTCGGGCTCGAATCTAAAGCCATCAACCCAAATTCCTTTCCCTTTGAAAGTTTCAACCTTTTCTATAATAGAAGTAACTTCAAGAAGGGCTTTAGTGGGAATGCAACCAACATTCAGGCAAACTCCACCAACCTGATCTTTTTCCACAACACAAACCTTCTTGCCCAGTTGTGCCAGGCGGATTGCTGCAACGTACCCTCCAGGTCCAGCACCAAGAATCACAGCATCAAAAAACTTCATCACCAACCTCCAGAGTTTTGCTTTTTCTTATTGCAATATTATAATTTATCTGCTATGGAAAACATAAAGAAGGTACGGAGTGTTGAGGGTTACTTAAGTTTTTATAAGTTTTTGCGCAGAAAAATCGCTGAGGATGCAGAGAAAATCTTAGGCAAATATGGCAGAACAGCAGTGGAGATCCTCCTCACAGGTCCAGATCTTTTCATCTTTCTCTTCAGGATTTATAGAGATCCGGAAGTTCCCTTAGAATTTAAGGCAGGCCTTGCGTCAGTTCTCGCATACTGGATTATTCCTATTGATATCTTTTCGGAGATGTTTTTTGGCATTCTCGGTTATGTTGATGATATATTCCTTGCTGCCTATATTTTAAATGGACTTATGAAACACCTCAACGAGGAAAAAATAAAATCCTACTGGCCAGGATGTGAGTCAGCTCCCAAGATAATAGAGAAGATCCTTGGATATTCCCAATTCTTAGCTTCCCTGCTCGGTAAGAACTCAGAACAGAAATTTAACCAGCTCGTCAGCAGAATTGAAAAGAAACTAAACCTTCAAACGGAAAAAGAAAACTCCTCTAAAACAGACATTGAAGATGCAGCTGAAGAATAGTATAATTAAAAAACGGATGTCAGTTTATTGAATGTTTTTAAGACTACCGCACAATGGTAAAAGCGATAATTGGAGACGTTAGAAAAGTTTACAATTTGCTTGAAGACAATAGTATAGATTGTGTTATTACCTCTCCCCCGTACTGGCAACAACGAGATTACGGGATTGAGGGGCAAATAGGACAAGAAACATCACCTGAGGACTACGCCAAGGAGATTGCATACGTATTTGAGCTATTGTGGCCAAAGTTAAAAACCACTGCTACTATTTTCTTAAATATAGGTTACAAATTTCAAAATGAGGAATTTTTGCTGATACCAGAACTTGTTGCCTTTGAAATGAGAAAGTTAGGCTACATGTTAAAAAACAAAATTATCTGGTACAAGCCTAACGCAATGCCAACACCAGCAAGGAACAGATTAAACAACACTTATGAAGCTGTATTCTTTTTCGTAAAAAATGTGGGGAAAGAGGTATTCTATTTCAATCTGGCAGAGCTATATGAAAGGAGTGAATTATTTACCCCGCGCCTTAGCACAAACATTGAAAGTCTTCTCTCAGGGAAAATTGAAGACAACTTAACATCAAGAGGTAAAAGAGAAGGCATTGTCACAGGAGTTAATAAAAAATTCATAAAGGTTTTATGGGATGACGGTCAGGAAGAGAACATAGAGTTTGCAGAGGAGCAAAAAGAAGCGACTTTTCGATGTGAGAATTGTTCGCACAAAGTTAGCTACTGGGACATTTTACTCTCCTACGCAAATTATGGGAATTTCCTTTGTCCAAACTGCAAGACAACTAATTTACCTATACCAGAATTTCAAAATGAAGTGCAAGAAGAAAGAGAATGGTTTTTTTCTACCAACTTGTCCACAAAAAGCAAATTGACCTATGCAAAAGGGAGCGAAAAATACAAAAAAGCTAAGCTTCTTACCTCTTCGCCAGCTGGAAGACTTGCAATTACTGGAGAAAAATTGGTTTTAAAAAGAAAATGGATATTTCCCCAGCCACTTATTGCAGACTATCTAAAGAGACACCTAAAAAAATCAAATATAACCATCGAAGCCTTAGAAAAACTCTTAGGTTACAATTATACTGCAGCACATTGGCTCAGAAAGGATTTCTCGCACTGGGGCAAAGGCGGAAGCTTGCCAAGGCCTTCAGACTGGAGCAAGTTAAAAGATGTTTTAAAGTTGGATAGCCGATACGACAGACTCTTAACTGATGTTGTAGCGATGATTTCTACAGTCCGCCCACACCCAAAAGGTAAAAACATTGGGGATGTGTGGGAAATCCCCACTGAACCTTATGAAGGGGAACATTTTGCAGTTTTCCCGAAAAAACTGGTCGAAAGATGCATAAAATTGGGTTGTCCACCAGGTGGAACGGTTCTTGATCCTTTCGCAGGTTCTGGCACCGTTGGTGAAGTGGCACAAAAACTAAACCGGAAGGCAATCTTAATAGAAATAAATCCCGACTATAAAAAATTAATCCTGGGAAGATGTGGAAATGTCGAATTCATTGAATAACATAGAATTAGCTGAACACAGGTATTTCGTAACTATTAAAACAAACATGCTTACGAGAATAAACGAAATAATTAATCAATTAAACTCGAGAATCCCAATAAAAAGTGATTGGGTAAATGTATTTCTTAGTACGGCAAGGAAAGGTTATAAGCAAAGTGACCTTGACAAAGGTTCAGAGAGGGTTTTTCACAAATGGGCGAGTAGCTATTTTTCGATCCCCAACTCTACTCCTATAGGCTCTGATTTGGTTTTCGATTCAGATGAAGGTTTTAGAATCCATATTGACATAAAAACTGCACTTATTTCTAACGAATCAGATTACAAAGGGGTAATAAACATCGGCCAAAATCAAACAAGCTATTCAATTCCTAATACATTCACAGCAAACCTCCCGCCCAGGTATGTGGATGAAAAGATAACCCTAACTTATGTGGTACAAGTTATTCACGAACAACTATCAGATAAGATCCACGCAATAGTGCTGGGATGTATACCCAATGGCCTGTTATATGGAATTTATGGAAATCAAATTGTAAGAGCGGGTAAAGGCGGATGGGGAAAAGCCAAGGACTTTCGATTTAGATATTACACTAAAAAGGGCGGCATATTAAGTTTTATGTTATTACCCGACAAACCGCCCCGAGTAGAGATCATAACAGCTTTACAAAACTCTGCTTGTGTAAACAGCTTAGCCTCTTTAGGACTAATCGTTAACCACTATCACAAATAGAATAAAGTTCCCTATTCCTGTAAAATTTCTTTTCGCCTTTTTTCGAATTCCTCGAGAGCAACCTCGAAGTCTTCTTTCCTTCCGAGGTCAAGCCAGAACCCATCGTGTAAATAAATTCCGATCTCAAGATTATCCTTCAAAAGGTCATTGACCAGGTCAGGAAAGTCGTACTTCTGGTTTTCAGGGATTCTCCTCAAAATGTAAGGATTGAAAACATAAACCCCCATGGAAACGTAATATTCAAGGGTGGGCTTTTCCTGATACTCCTTAAGAACATTCCCCTCAAATTTAACTACCCCAAATTCCGTTGCAATCTCTCGTTTTACAACACCAATGGTTAGTGGCTTACCCTGTATTAGATGGAATCTATAGATTTTCTGAAAGTCAAGGTCCGTGAGGGTATCGCCATTAACCACGAGAAAGGATTCATCCAGTTTATCCCTTAGAAGTTTCAAAGGCCCTACAGTACCAAGCTCTCTGTCTTCCAGGGAATATTCGATGTTTGCCCCCCACTTCTTTCCATTGTTAAAGTACGATTTAATAAGTTCTGCAAGATGGCCACAGGCAACGTAAATTTCTGTAAATCCGCTTTTTACCAGCTTCTTCACAATGATCTCCATTATGGGCATATCACCAACGGGCATAAGAGGCTTAGGAATTACGAGGGAATAGGGTTCAAGCCGCTTTCCCTTTCCGCCCGCCAGAATTACCGCCTTCATTGTAGTCTCCAATCCATGGGATTAATATCCTCAAAAAGTCTGTCCTTATCTTCAAGGGTCTCGAGAAGATTTAAATCTTCCGCACTTAAGCCTTGCTTTTCCCTCAATTTAGTTAGCATATCAAGAAGCCTTTTGCAGTATTCATAGTGAATCGCCACCCTCTGTTCAGCGTAATCCCTGGCGCTCCACGTAGTTATGAGAAATTGCCAGTCAGAGGATTGAAGCAGGAGGACTTCCCTCCCCAGCTGTTTTAGAATTCTGAAATACATCGGTTCCTTTGCGAAATCTTCATTTAAGGCCTCTTTAAAAAACCTGTCCTCAACCTCATAGATCTTTTCCCAGGTCCAGGAGGTCCAATCGTTTAACCAAACCCAGTGAAAACCTCCTTCCCCCCATGATCCCTCTGGAAGATTAACAACAGTTTCGGGTGGGTATTTCCGATGATATTCACCGAGGGTAATAGTTTCTACCAAGTTGCTTTTACTAATATTTTCGAAAACCTTTTCAAGCCACTCTATACCCTCAAACCACCAGTGACCGTAAAGCTCTGTGTCAAAGGGTGCTACAATGACGGGATTTTCCAGTTCACTCTCAGTAATGATCTTTTCGATTAGACCTACAAAATGATTTGCATGGCTCTGCAAGGCCATTTCAGCCCAATCCCTTCGGTACTCATCCTTGTTTCCGAGGTCTACATCTTTCCCAGTAATTCTCCAGTAACGATGGCCCCCAGGGAAGTGCTTTTTATGGAATTCCAGATATGCAAAATCACCGGGATAACCAATATCCCTTGACCATACCTGCAGGGCAGTCCTCGGATCCCTTGCAAATACACCCGCCCCGGCTTTTTTACCAGGTGAAACTACATAGTAGTTTCGGAGGGTGTCTTTCTTTTCAATTTCGAGCGGCTTATAGGCAGAGGCCTGGGTCTCCCACAAAAGCTTAAGGGCATCGAAAAGCCCAATGTAAGTTCCAACCGCTTTACCGCCCTCAATCAGGTGGTGATCAACGAGGAAATACTCGATCCCCAATTTGTTGTAAATTTCTTCAAGGCCAAGCCTAACATACTTTGGGTAATTTCCTACGGGCGATTTCCATTCGTAGGAAAATCGGTAAGCCAGTTCAGGTGGCCAGATACCAGAAGGCTCTAAGCCCACATTTTTTGAAAAAGCCCTCTTGCCTTCCAAAACCTGGGCATAGCAGGACTCGTCCTTTAACAAAAGAGGCAGATATCCATGAGTTGCTCCAGAGGTAATCATTTCGATGTGACCTGCTTTGTAATAAGTTGCGAATTTATCAAGAATGTCTTTATTTATCCTATCGAAATATTCACCAACCTGTTCGTAAAACCTTTGCCAGAAAACGGCAAGACTCGCCCTATGTTTATACCCCGTTTTTAAGAAATAGACTTCATCCTCTTTCGCCGAGTCAATCTTCTGTTCAATGTAACCTTTAACTCCTTCTTTAAACCTCACGTCTTTAAGCTGCTCTTGCAAAACTGGAGTAATCCCTATGGTAAAATGTACCCTAACACCTTTGGACACGAGCCTCTCCAAGGCCATAAGGAGTGGAATGTAGGTTTCCGTTGCCGCTTCATAAAGCCACTCCGCACCGTGGGGCCATATACCATGCCCAAGAACGTAAGGCAAGTGGGAATGTAACACTAAAGAAAAATAACCCCTCTTAGCCATAATCTCCCCTAAAAGCTTATGTCAGCTTCTCTCAAATACCTTGCTGCCTCTTCCGGCGGTGTGGGGTTTATATAAAGGCCAGAACCCCACTCAAATCCAGCAATCTTTGTAATCCTCGGAATAAGTTCTATGTGCCAGTGATAATCGTACTCAATTGTTGACCAGTAATCAGGCCTGCCTGGCCTCTCGTGGGGGCTTGGCGCAGTGTGAAGAACCATATTAAAGGGAGGGTCATTCAAAACCACTTTAATACGCAGCAGCATTTCCTTTAAAACGCTGGCAAGGACTTCCAGTTCATGATCTTCAAGGAGGGCAAAATCGTGAAGATGTTTCTTAGGAATTAGCCAGGTTTCGAAGGGGAAGGATGAGGCAAAAGGTTCCCAAACAATGTAGTTATCCCTGTCCATTACAATGCGAGAACCATATTGAAGCTCCTGACTTATAATGTCACACATTAAACATCTTTCCTTGGTCCTAAAATGGTCCCTCGACGCTTGAAGCTCAGTGACTACTACCGTTGGAATCATAGGTGTTGCAATCAATTGAGAATGGGGATGGGACAGTGAGGCTCCCGCCTCTCTCCCATAATTCTTGAAGATGAGCACATAACGAATGCGAACGTCCTTCCGTAGATCCTTAATACGCTCTCTATAGGCTATCAACACCTTTTTTATCTGTTCAACACTTAGATCTCCTAAATTCTTATCGTGTTCCGGGGTTTCAATAATCACCTCATGGGCACCAATTCCATTGATTTTGTCAAAAAGTCCAACTGCCTCCCGAGTTAATTCGCCTTCGACTCGAAGAGCAGGAAACTTATTAGGTACAACCCTTACTTCCCAACCCTCCGTATTGGGGGCACGATCCTTCGGACCAATAACAAAAATCTCTGGTGGTGTTGTGTGTTCATGCCCATAGCAAAAGGGACAAACTCCCCCTTTAATTTCTTCCTTTGTCGTCACGTAATCTGATGGCCTTCTACCCCTCTCCGTTGAAATAATCGTCCATCTAACTCTGAAGACATCATATCTCAGCTCAGGCATTTTTCCCTCCTTTGAACCTCACTCTGATTAAATCCCTGTAATTCTTGCCCATCAGTTTAGCTAATAGAAAAATTGAGCTTCCCTGATATACTAAGTCAAACCCCTTTTCTGACTGGGAAATAGTCAAGATAGGGTAAAGGTATATATCCTCAAAATGGGAACCTTCTATGGATACGATCACTCCTAAAATCTCATCTGCGATTTCCAAACGATTCCTACCCTTTAAAAGGTATTCACTGTGGCTTATGTTTACGTTACTGCCATCAAAAACAAGAGTTGGCACTTCAAACTTTAAATTCAACTCAACACCAAGAAGGTGATCCAAATCCCCCTCGCTCTTTATTGTCAACCCTAAGTCAAATCCACCCTTAACCGGTGCAATAGTCTTAACAACACTCACCTTCACTTCCCTTTCCCCTTTTACTCTTCCCTGGCGCCTTAATTGAAGCACGTTTCGATTAAATTTATAATCAAATTCTCCCGCAACAAAGTCGCCTAACTCCTCATAACGGTTATATCTAAGGCCCTGCAAATCCAATTCCTTAGGAAGGAAATGGACGAAGAAGGAGTAACGAGGATACTTGTCATAGACCATCTCTTTGGCACTTTGTTCATCAATCCATTTCTCCTGTTCATGAATGGAAGCGACTCCTTCCTTAGGTGGCTCTCCGATTTTCACACCCACATGATAGTGCTCAAAACGCCTTGTCAGGGTGTCCTGGAAATTATAAAGGTATTTAAAACTGGAAATCTCATAAATAGAGCCACCAAGATGGGGTATTATTGTAAGCCTCAAATCCTTACTTTTTATGCTGATCTCCGGCCTACCATCTTTATTCAGGTCCTCCACCAGTCTTTCAGGACTCTTCACATTCCTGTCAACTTCAATGAGGTTGGAATATATCTCTTTTCTTAGATGGGGAAGGTATAAGCCCCCAAAAACTCCATGCCAGTAAGCATCGTTGCACTGAGCTCTGTAAAGATTAATCTTTAATTTTCGAACCTTACTTGTAGAGAGAAGTTCTGAAAGATATAGCATCTTCTTGTGCATGTTGTTGGACTCTTCATATTTTACTAAGAAGTTCTTCCAAATACCACCCCTTACAAACCTCCTGTACTCATCGAAAATGCCCTCTGCTCGTAGCCTGTTTACAAACTTAATGAAATCCACGGCCCCATCCGCCGGAAGAGACCACTCACCCATTTCAAAATAGGAAGCGGTGGGAAGATAAATCCTACCAAGAGGAGAGAAAAATTTCATTGCCTCAGAATAGGTCATGGGCTCAATATCGTCGCTATTTAAAACTGCCTCAACAAAATTTCTAAGCCATCCTCTTTCATAAACCCATTCATAAGTCCCGGGCCAGAGCCCAAATTTTTCGCCATCATCGAAGATTATAGCCATTTGGCCTGGAATATTCTTTATGTAGTCGATACTTTGATAAACCTCTCTAAAGGGGGTTAAATACCTGAGGGTCTCATCAATGGGAAAAATGGCTAAGGTCTTCCCTTCCCCTTCTGTTACATAATACCCGTGCAGCTCCTCTTTCTTTTTTCCCGCAGAGAGAAAGTGAAAGTCGTCCACAAGGACATATTTTATCCCGCTCTCAACGAGGGATTGGACAATATCTGATTCCCATACCCTTTCAGTCAACCACAGGCCTTTTGCATCGTAGTTGAAACGGTCTTTAATATAATCTTTGGCAAGCTTTATTTGCCCAATCCTATCCCTGTGGGGAATAGAGGCGAGTACAGGCTCATAAAAACCGCTAATCACCAGCTCTAATTGTCCCCTCAAGACCATCTCCCTTACCTTTTCGATGTATTCAGGGTGCTCTGCCTCAAAATACTCCCAAAGAGGACCGGTTGTGTGCATCGAAAACTTGAACTGTGGGTATTCATACATAATATCGAGGAAAGGCTTGTAACTGCGCTCAAAGGAGTGGTCAAAAACGTGTTTGAAATTTCCAACGGGTTGATGGTTATGAACTCCAAATAGCAGTTTCTTCTTCATTTCACCTCCTACCAGATTTGATCGATTTCATCCTTCTGCAACTTATTAATTTTAAAGGAGCCAACTCGTGGATACCTTTCAGCAACCTCTTCACCTCTTACAATTAAATAAAACTTCAATTCCTTTGAATTACCGCACAAACCCAGGGGCAGGGCAATTTCCAGAACCTTCCGGTACGCAAATTCAACGCCCTCATAATTAGAACTATTCTGTTTCAAATCTATAACGATGTCGCTCCCGCCCTCGAAGTAGAGCTCCAATCTTTCGATGGAACGCCCTGGTTGTAACCTGAGCATTAAAAAGATCTTTTCATCATTAAAGCCGTAAACAATTTTCTCCAAAAAGTAACTTTTCACAACCATTTGACCTGTTGAAAAGGTGGAAACATCAAATTCACCAGCCCCTAAGTACTCGTAATAACTTTCCACGAGACCATCGATTTTGGGATTGATATAAGATACTGCCAAGACAGAAGGGGTAATACTTTGAATCTCCTTTTTGATTGGTTCTTCAAGGAAATCGGGAACCTGGAGATTTGCAAGTTCGAGCGCTCTTTTTAAATGCTTTCTAAAAAGTTCATCAAACTCCCTAAAATACAGGGTAAAATTGTCGTCTCCATACCACCAAAACCAGTCAGACCCCTCGGCACACATCAATTCCTCTTCTGCCTGTGGGTTTAAATGACCTTTTAACATCGATTTAACCTGCGCTAAATATTTCCATGCCCTATTCTTCTCTTCATGCCCTACCCAGGTGGTAAAGTCTCCCCGGATCCAGGAACCTGGATGCAGATAATGTAAAGGCTCCGCCCCCTCCTCTGCTACTTCACTGAAGGTAGCGGTTTTTATACGGGTGCATTTGTTCAAAAGACTGTATAATGTTTCTAGAAATTTAAGACCCCCATTGGGATAATTATCCCATGGGTTTTCACCATCGAGAATTATAGACACTATCCTATCCTCAACCTTGGAGAGGTCTCTTAACCTTTCAAAAAGGTCCAGGGCAGCTTCTACCTCACCCTGTCTTGTATATTCGAAGCCTATTTTGTCTGAAAGGATCCGATCCCTGAAAAAAATCTTTATACCATTTACGAGATAAGGCTTGTAAATCTTTTCTCTATCAAGGGTTCTGAGAGATTTGAAAAGGATTTCCTCGTCCGTTGCAATCCATTTAATTCCGTACTCCCTGTAAATATCTACAGTGTCCATAGAAACCGAGCCTTCCGCAGGCCACATACCCTGGACCTTTACCTTCATTGTTTCAGCCATGAATTGAACTGCCTTGGCTACTTGCCTCTTTGCATTTTCAGGTTCAGAAAAGGTAAAGTCGGGCTTACGGGTATTAGGGTTTGAAATTTCTGCATTCTTAGAATTGCAAATTACAGGGAGAATCGGATGGTAATAAGGAGTCGTTGATATCTCAATATGTTTAGATTCGTGCAATTCTCTATAAAGATCAACGGTCTTTTTAATCAGCGGAACCATCTCCTGGTAGAGCAGTTTGACATCTTCATCGCTGTATTTTTGGCCTTTCTTTCCAAGTTCTTTTAAAACGGGATGATTCTCGATAATCAAGGGACTTACAGCACTAAATAGCCAGTAAAACTTCAAATCACGAAGATCCTGAAGGGTAAAATATTTCCACCGGGACTCAATTTCATGGGGTTTCCCCCTTTTTCTTAAAAGATAGTAATAACGGGGATATGGCCTAATTCTGGTCTTTTCGCTTACGTTAAAGAAATGAAAGAGGATAAATTTAATCTCTTCTTCCGTTAAAGAATCTGCAGGCTTTAACGCAAGATTTGTAAATTTGCACTCTGCCTTGCCTTCCGCATAGTCAAGAAGTTGCTCAATAAGAACGGGGACAAGGTTAAAGGTTACCTTAACTTCATCAAACTTTGAAAGAATATAAGGCATCTCATAGTACTCTCTCAGGGCATGCTGAAGGACCCAAGGCAAATAGTATACACGTCTGCCATTTTCATTCACAAAATAGGCAGGCTGGTGCATGTGCCAGAGGAAAAGTACCCTCATTGTTCCTTAGCTTTCTCGATAATCCTCTTATAGGTCTTTAAAACCTTTTCCAATTCCTCTTTATCTTTAAACTGTGCATATATGCTTATAGAAGGATGATACTCCTCCGGCCTTATCAAAATCCATCCACTATCTTTAAAGATCTTAATGCCATCTACAAAGAGGCATTTTCTCCCTTGATGGATTCCGCAATTTCTCGCATGACGGTCCCTTTTTTCTCAAAAGAACATGGGATTCTCTCTTGATAAATTTCAAAAGGAGGAATACTTCTGGAAAGTTCTGCAATGTCGATTTTTGAAGAGGAGACAATTTCAAGAATCCTCCCAAAGGCAAACATTGGATCTGAAACGCAGTGTAACTCAGGGAATATCAAATGCCCTTCTCCAGTTCCCGCGAAAATAACATCGTGCTTACCCGCCTCAATCTCCGATATACGGGAAGACGACTGAACAAATTTTATCTCAACACCACTTCTTTCACAAACTTTTGCTACTTCATCAGGAACAAAGGGCGGTAGGACAACGGTTCCTTTAAGACCCGCACTAATGACAAGGTATAGGACAAAAACAAGCAAATCTACTCCACTCCAGACTCTACCTGTGGGGTCAAACAGGGCAAGCCTCTCACCGCCAGGATAAAAGTAGACACCAAGGTCATATTTCAAATTTACTATCAAATGGGAGATTCGCTCTAAGGAACGTTTTAAATCTTCCTCGTTTTTTGGCTTTCGCTCAACATCAATATGGGCATTAAGGCTTATATATTCAATGAGAAATTCATTAACGATATAGGGGAAAAAGTCGGCAATCTCACCGTGGGCATAGTCAAAAACCACCTTCAAGGGTGTTCCCTTTATTACATCGAGATTTAATGACTTGAGGTAAGATTCCCGATAAAATTCGAAAATCCTGTTTTCAACTACAATCTGTCCCGCTTCACTGTAATGTGCCCTTCGGAAGTCTTCCCTATAGAAAACCCTTTCGATAGATTTAGCAAAGTCTGGTGAAATTTGAAAAGCGTTAGAATCAAAAAATATGATATCCGTTGAAGGGGGATCGTCAGGAGTCTGCCTGAAATATACACCTCCGATTTCACCAAAGGTACTGAGTTTGAATCTCAAAATGGGCAATGGAATCATCTGGGCGTCTTTGATATTCACACCGCTGGCTCCAAGACCACCAATAAAAGCGCGTCTCAAATTCCGTGCAGAGGGGCTGGCATCCCGCCCCAAAATAACCCACGAATTTCTGGTCAATAAGGCACCATACGCCGCACCGAGTTTCGCGCACATCTCTGGAGTAAGTTCCACATTGGTCAAACCAGTAATCTTTGACCCCTGGAAGAGGGACCTTTTCCACTTTTCACCCCACACCACATTAGAAATCACCACCGCTGAGTCTTCAACGATCTTCCGAGGCCAGATTTTAACATTCTCCCTAACTACCGCATTTTTCCCGATAATGCATTCATCGGCAATAACTGCCCCCTCATTAATCTCAGCTTCGTCGAGCACGCTCACTCCGTTCATCAAAACGGCACCATGTATCTTTGCGCCTCTTTTTATATAGACGTTATCCCAGATTATTGAATCAACTATCTCCACTCCCTGCTCTATCACACAGTTATTCCCAATCGAAGACCTCTGTATTTTGCATCTATCACCGATAGTAGTGTTTTTACCTATAATAACAGTACCCTTAAAATCAACGTCTTCACCTATTTTAACATCCTCTCCAACTCGTACATCGCGACCCACAAGGTCCAGTTTCGTCCCTTCAATAGCAATATTCACCTTACCATCAAAAACATCATAGTGGGCATAACGGTAGGCATCGGGGTCTCCGATATCTCTCCAGTACCCTTTTCCGATAAAGCCATAGAGTGGCTTTCCCTCCTTTAGAAGCAATGGGAAAAGGTCCTTAGAGTAGTCAAAGGCGTTCCCCTTTGGGATATAATTGAAAACTTCCCTATTTAGCAAATAGATACCGGTGTTTATTGTATCAGAAAAGACCTCTCCCCATGTTGGCTTTTCAAGAAATTTGACAATCCTGGAATTCTCATCAGTGATTACGATACCAAATTGCAACGGATCGGCAACCCTGGTGAGTCCAATGGTAACCATTGACTTTTTCTTTTCATGAAAATCCATCATAGCTTTAAGGTTATAATCGGTAAGTAGATCACCGCTTATTACAAGAATCCTTTCCTCATCACCAAGGTATTCCTCAGCCATTTTGCAGGCGCCAGCAGTACCGTAATCCTCCTGAGGTACTACATAGGTAATCTTAACCCCGAAATCAGAGCCATCCCCAAAGTAGTTCTTTATAACCTCGGGCTGGAAATAAAGGAGCATGATAAGATCTTCAATTCCGTGTTTTTTAAGGTGCGAAACAATCCTTTCAAGGATCGGTTTGTTTACCAGTGGCAACATAGGTTTAGGTATACTCATAGTTAAAGGTCTTATCCTTGTACCAAAACCGCCTGCCATAACAATACACTTCATAACGACACTCCTGTGTTACTGTAAATATTAAAAGCAATATGAACAATAATCAAGTGGACAGCGAGATTTGACACTATAATGCCGCGCAAAAAGCTTTAAAAATTTTACTTTTCTAATTACTTTCCAGTCTCTCTTACTCTTGGGATTTCTTGTTTAAAACCTCCAGGATCTGTCTCAAAAGTTTACCTCTTCCAAGGACTCTGGAGGTGGCGTTTCTTTTTCCTCACGATTTCCTGGAGTTTTTGCATTGGGAAAACTGCTGCAAAGTAAATGGCTGCTGAAACAAGTAGAAAATTGGTAGTCGCATTAATAAACTTTACAATTTGCATAGGCCCGCGCATTATAGCAGAAAAGTCAGACTTTTTTAGATGGCACAAATCAAAGGAGTTAGTACATCTGCCATTAAGGGGTTAACGACCTGCCCGAAGGAGCTACCAATTATGACTGCGTCCGCAAGATCTACCACACTTCCCCGCATTATGAAATTCTTGAAACTTTTTCACCCCAATCACACCTTTTAAGCACATCAAATAGACAAAAATGAAAACTTCAAAAAACTAAACGACTTCCTATGGAAATTTGTTATTTAGCGGTCTCTTTCTTTCTCTGAAGCAGCTTTTTAATTTCGTTTTTCAACTCCGTAGGATCACCTGATTTCACTACGTAGGCATCGGCGAACCAGGCGGTATACTCGTCCTGATAGGAACTATAAGCTGTAAACAGGATAACGGGGATGTCCTTCTTTTTCTTTTCTTTCTCAAGGCTTTCAAGAACTTCAAGCCCTGACTTTCCCTTCATCTTAATATCGAGGATGACAAGGTCTACCTGCTCTGTTGATATCTTATAAAGGGCTTCTTCAGCATTTTCCGCCGTTACCACATCATACCCTTCTCTCCGCAGCATCTCTCCATATACCGCCCTTATATCAGGCTCATCGTCCACCAATAAAATTCTGTAATTAGCCATTTCCCCTCCTTTTTATCCTTTAATAACCGCTATAGGGACCATCCTTGCCACTTTCTTAGAAATCCCTGCATTGTGAACCACATCGACCACCACGTCAACATCCTTGTAAGCATCGGGAACCTCTTCGCTCAAAGTCTCCATAGAATGAACCTTCACAAGGATACCTTGTCTTCGTAGCTCCTCAATTATATTTCTTCCCCTTGTTTGTCTTATAGCCTCACTCCGGGAAAGGACCCTTCCTGCGCCATGTGCCGTTGAGCCAAAGGTTTCTTCCATCGCCCTTTGGGTTCCAAGAAGTATGTAAGAGGCAGTTCCCATATCACCGGGGATTAAAACAGGCTGGCCTATCTCCTTATAAACTGCGGGAACTTGAGGGTGCCCCTTCGGAAACGCTCTTGTAGCACCCTTTCTGTGAACAACAACCTTTTTAACCTGCCCATCCACCACATGGTCTTCAACCTTAGCGATGTTGTGAGCAACGTCGTAAATGATCTGCATACCCAGTTTTTCTGCACTCTCGCCAAGGACTTTTTCAAAGGACTCCCTTATCCAGTGGGTAATAAACTGCCTATTTGCCCAGGCAAAATTGGCAGCACATACCATTGCACCAAAGTAGGCCTGCCCCTCAGGGGACTTGAAAGGCACCGATGCCAGCTGTCTATCGGGTACATTAATGCCATACTTATTCATTGCATTCTGAAGCTGCCTAACATAATCGTCGCAAATTTGGTGGCCAAAACCCCTGGAGCCTGTATGGATCATGATTGTAATAGTACCTTCCTCAATCCCTATGATTTTTGCTGCCTCCCTATCAAAGATCCTCTCAACCACCTGGATTTCAAGAAAATGATTACCCGCACCAAGAGACCCAAGCTGAGGAAGTCCCCTTTCGATTGCCCTCCTTGAGACCTTGTCAGGATTTGCACCGCTCATTGCCCCACCTTCTTCAATCCTCTCCAGGTCTTCCTTCCAGCCAAAGCCCCGTTCCACTACCCAGCGGGCACCATTGAGCATCACATCCCTCAATTCCTTTTCTGTGACTTTGTAAATTCCACCCTTACCCACACCTGCAGGGACATTGTGGAAAACAGCATCCAGAATCTTTTCCAAATGTTTTTCAATATCCGATTTCTTCAGATTTGTTCTTAGTATTCTAACTCCACAGTTTATGTCGTATCCTACTCCACCAGGTGAGATTACCCCCTCTTCCACATCGAAGGAAGCAACTCCGCCAATGGGGAAACCATATCCCCAATGGATATCCGGCATAGCAATGGAATACTTTTGAATCCCGGGAAGACAGGCTACGTTCGCTACCTGCTCAGGTGCATTGTCCTTCTTAATGGAGTCCAGAAGTTTCTCAGAAGCATAAATGATACCTGGAACCCTCATGCACCTTTTATAATCTTGACTAATCTTCCACCTAAAATTGTCAATTTTTTCCAACCTGCCTTCCCACATATTTCACCTCCGCGAATTGTATACTTCCAAAGCCGTCCCTAAAATTCTAATTGCATCTCTCAATTTATCCTCTTCCAAGACATAGGCAATTCTAACCTCATCCACTCCCTTACCAGGCGTTAAGTAAAAGGATTCAGCAGGGGCTACCATCAATGTCTTCCCATCAACATTAAAATCTTTCAAAAGCCAAAGTGCAAAGTCTTCCGCATTTTCTACAGGGAGTTTCACAACGGTGTAAAAGGCACCCTCGGGTTTTCTTGCCTCAATTCCGGGAATTTTCGCGAGTTCGTCAAAAACCGCATTCCTTCTCTTTTCATATTCTGCTATCATAGGTCCTATAAATTCATCGATATGCCTAAATCCGTTGACTGCTCCCCATTGCTCTATGGTAGGTGGGCATAGTCTTGCTTGACCCATCTTTAAAAAGGCTTCAAGAAATTCTTTATTTTTCGTAACTATAAAGCCCACACGGGCACCACAAGCGCTAAACCTCTTAGAGATTGAATCAAGAACGATTAGTTGATCATGTACATCTTCAAATTTTAATGTTGTCGTAGGCTTACGCCCATCAAAGGCGAACTCCCTGTAGACTTCGTCCACAAGCAGATATAACCCAAATTCCTTTACCACTTTTATAACATTCTCAAATTCTTCATCTTCATAAATTGTACCCGTAGGATTGTTGGGGGAGCAAAGGAGGATGGCCCTGGTTTTATCAGTCACCAATTTTTTTATGACTTCATAGGATGGCAGATGAAATCCATCTTCCACCGAAGTTGGAATAGGCCTTAAGAATATCCCAACTTGCTGGGCAAATCCTTGATAATTGGTATAAAAAGGCTCCGGCACCAAGACCTCATCTCCATAGTCACCCACCAAGAGAAAGGCAAATAAAATCGCTTCAGAACCTCCTGTAGTTATAAAGACCTCAGAAGGCGATACTTTAACACCGAATCTTTCAAAATAATGGGCAATTGCCTCCCTCAACTCAGGAATACCATCGGAAGGACCATAGGGGAGAACGGGGTCACTAAAATTTCTTATTCCTTCAAATATTTGCCTTGGCGTTGGAACATCTGGCTGACCTATATTTAGATGATAGACAGTGATACCTTTCTTTTTTGCCTCCACTGCGTATGGATAAAGCTTCCTGATTGGTGAAGCCTGCATCTCCTTCGCCCTATTGGAAATCCTTAACGTATTTTTCTTAATGGACATAAATTCCTCCTTTCATGCATAAATTTAAGCCAATTTGTGCGAACTGTAAAGATACAAATTGAGAAACTTGAACTCCCATTGAAAATGCTGTAACCTTTAAGTGAAATTAAAGAATATGAATTTGCCGAAAAAATTTTTTGAGATTGCCGCGCAAAACGCTGTAGATAGCATCTATTTTTTATCCCCTGAAAGACAAATTCTCTTCTGGAACAAATCGGCAGAAACGCTGACAGGATATAAAGCGAGGGAAGTCGTAGGAAGATATTGCTATGATAACATTTTAAGACACATAGATGAAAAAGGTAACAACCTGTGCACGGGCAAATGTCCCGTAGTGAAAGCAGTAGAAACGGGGAAAATTCAGGAAGCTGACGTTTTTCTTCACGATAAGCAAGGGGCAAGGATTCCAGTTCACGTGGTAGTTTACCCCGTAAAAAACACCGAAGGTAAAGTCATAGGGGCAGTAGAGAGATTTAACATAAACCTTGGGACATCATTAACCCTTGAAAGTATAAAAAATTTAGAAAAAGAGGCCTTTCTTGACCCCTTAACAGCGATACCAAACCGGAGGTATTTGGAGAAAAAGTTGAGGGAGGCCTTCAAAAGATATCGTTACGACGGGAAAAAGTTTGGAGTTCTTTTTATTGACCTCGATAACTTCAAAGGTATAAATGACAAATTTGGGCATCTTTGCGGGGACAAGGTATTGAAAGCCATCAGCCAGACAATTTTGATGAACATCAAACCTATAGATACTGTGGGAAGATACGGCGGAGACGAGCTTGTAGTTATTTTACAGGATGTAACTAAGTCAAAACTTAAAAAAATCGCAGAGAAACTTTGGAGACTTATAAAAAGTTCAGAAGTAACTTGCGAGGGTCAAGAGATATCGGTTTCAGCCTCCATTGGAGGCGCTGTAGTTCGAGAAGATGACAGTTTCTATAGAATATTAAAAAGGACTGATAACTACCTCCAACGAGCAAAAGCGAGTAAACCTTCCATTTTTATAGGGGATTAAGCCTTTGCTTTTGAATTTTTCGCTTCATAAAGTCTCGAATCAGCAATCTTAAGGAGATCTTCTAAACTATTACCCTCCCCAATCGCAGCAATTCCATAAGAAAAAGACAGCGTAAATTCTTTTCCCTCACAGACTATCTTTTCGCTTAAGAATTGGTCTCTAATTTTTCCTACTACCTGCTCTGCATCTCTCCCTGATGTTTTATAAAGCAAAATAACGAATTCATCTCCTCCATAGCGAATAATATGATCATCCTTTCTAAGTGAACTTGTCATCTTTGAAACCATCTTTCTCAATACACAATCCCCCAAAAGATGTCCAAACTGGTCGTTAAATTCTTTAAAGCCATCAATATCAATGAGGCAAACGGTATAAAGTTCTGGCACAATTTCCCTGATCTTCCAAAGAAATCTCCTGTTCAAGGCACCTGTTAATGGGTCCCTCATCGATTCCATTTCCAGAAACTCTGCCCTTCTTTTTTCCAAAACGAGCCTACGGTATAGAGTGGTAAAATCATTCACTATGTAAGAAACATTGATCAAAAGGAATACTGGTAACACAAACTGCGTGAGCAGAGGAACTGGCGAATTAGTGATTAAAACGTAAACATCCCTGAAAACATAGAGTAGTAAAAAGAGCACTGCGTAAAAACTTAAAGTTGTCAGAAAATCTGATGATTTGGTTTCGGGTGGCACCAAAGCCCTTTTAAAAAATAAAAGCAGGATAAAAGCCATACTCAGGAAAACCGTCACATCCAATTTGAGGTAAGTACGACGCACGATAACGCTGTCGTTTTTGGTTGCGAGCAGAAGGAGGGAAAGCACCGCATTGATAATTACAAGAACATACCCAGCATTCCTCAGTGCCCCCTTATAGCCAAATTCATAAATAAAACCGAGGGCATACAATGACATTGATAAGTAAAGGCTAGAAACCACGATCTTTTTGTAAAAAGCATATGGCAAAGGTAAATAGGGAATGTAGAGGTAATCAACAAGATAAAGGGCAAAAAGGATAAGTGAAATTCCGACAACTGCCCTGTGTTTTCTTAAGCCAATCATGAAAGGCAAAAGTATCATAAAAATCCCAAGGACCACAAAGACACTTATATAAAACTGGTTCAAAACCTGATTTAAAAACCCCAATAAAATGTAACGAGTCTTGGCATACCTTAGATCACCTACAAAAATAGGGTAAAAGACCCCAACAGTATTCTCAGTTTTAACCACTAATTTCACCTCGTTGGAATCACGTTGTAAGTCCTTTTCCATCAGAAAGAGTTCAGGCTTATTCCACCTAAGCGAAGCAAGACCCAGTAAATTTCCAGACGTCCCTATGAGATGGCCGTTAAGATAAACTGCTAAATAATTTCCATCAATGAAAGGAATGAAGATAGAAGGTCTATTACATTGAACTCTTCTCAAATTGAATCGAAAAATGTGAGTCCCTGGTGATTCTGAGAAGAAAGGTACCGAAATCGTCGAATCGCCACTTTGAAAAGAAGATACAAATATACAATCTCCGCACCCTATACTTCTTGTATCGTAGAGTCTCTCAAACAATTTAAAAGTCGCAGCTGATAATAGCACAACTACAAACGAAGCCACAATTCTTATGCCAATCTTTCCCATATTAAATACCCAACCTATTCAATGACTCTGTAAAATTCCCTGGCTGGCTTCCTCGGAGGGGCTGCAGGAATCTCCATAGGCCACCCAAGGGGAGTAACCGTGGCCACATAGTGATCCAGAGGCACACCGATTTTTTCTTTAACTTCAGGCCTGTCCATGTCAGCAATCCAACAGGTCCCTAAACCCAGGGTCCAGGCAGCTAACATAAAATGATAAGCAGCAATGCAACCATCCTGCACGTAGCGCCTTGACTTTGACGGATCAGAACAAATTGCCACAGCATAAGGCGCTTCAAGGATTGGCCTTGCAGGTTCTCTTATGTTGCCGAGAAACTGAATTATTTCGGGGTTCTTAATCACTATGAAATAGTAGGATTGTGAATTCCTGGCCGTGGGAGCCCATCTACAGAGTTCAAAAAGTTTTTCGAAAATTTCATCGGGAATAGGATCTCTTTTGTATTTCCTTATACTCCTTCTTTCGACCAATAACCTCTGAGCGTCCATGCCTTTATTATGTAGCAAAACTTACTTAAAGGCAAGATGTTTTTAGAAGCCTGTTTTACTTTGAACTTCCATGCACTAAATATTAAAATTAAACCTGCTCAAAGGAGGTTCAATTGATTGATCGAAAGTTGTTGAGAGAAAATGCAAATTTATTGAGAGAGGCCCTTACAAAAAGAAACTATGACACTGGAATTTTAGAAGAATTAATAAGACTGGATGAAGATACACGTACCCTGCGAAAAGAAATTGAAACTATAAGAGCGGAAAAAAATAAAATTAGCAAGGAGATCTCCAGGGCAAGGAGAGAAAATTCAAATCCCGAACAACTGTTAAATCAGGCAAAGGAAATCGACACAAAACTCGAAGAACTCGAAGAAGTATTAGAAGAAAAGGAAAGGATTCTAAACGAAAAGATATTGTACTTGCCCAACATTCCTCATGAATCATGCCCTGTGGGTAAAAGCTCAGAAGATAACGTAGTAGTAAGGCAACACGGTAAGCTAAGAGAATTTAGTTTTACACCTAAGCCTCATTGGGATATTGCCGAAAATCTCAAGATCATTGATTTTGAGAAGGCAGGTGAAATTTCAGGGTCACGATTCGCAATTTACAAAAACGAAGGTGCAGAACTAGAAAGGGCGCTGATCAACTTCTTTTTAGATCAAAACAAGAAAAAAGGTTATGAAGAAATACTACCACCGACCTTAGTGAAAGAGGAATCGATGTATGTTTCGGCGCATTTACCAAAATTTAAAGAGGAAATGTATTACATCCCGGAAGATGAACTCTTTTTAATTCCAACGGCCGAAACAGTCTTAGCGAATTTGCATCGAGATGAGATTTTAAACGAAGAAGAACTTCCAAAATATTACATGGCCTATACCCCGTGTTACAGAAGGGAAGCAGGATCTTACGGGAAAGATGTGAGAGGAATTATAAGAGTACATCAATTCAACAAAGTGGAACTCTTTAAATTCACCAAACCTGAAGATTCCTATGATGAGCTGGAAAAGATGGTTCAAGATGTTGAAGATCTCTTAAAGTTATTAGGGATCCCTTATCGCGTCGTTTTACTTTGCACCGGCGATATGGGCTTTGCCTCATCAAAAACCTACGATATAGAAGTTTGGGCACCTGGTGTTGGAAGATGGTTGGAGGCTTCATCCTGTTCTAACACAGAAAGCTTCCAGACAAGAAGGGCCAAGATGAGGTTCAGAAGAAAAGATGGCCGAATTGAATATCCTCATGCTTTAAACGGTTCAGGACTTGCAACGCCGAGGGTCTTTATAGCAATCCTTGAAAATTTCCAGAGAGAGGATGGAAGTGTAGAAATTCCTGAGGTGCTGAGACCCTACATGGGGGGTAAAAATGTCATCCTACCAAAATGAAAGGGAAGAAATTTTACGAGTTTTAAAAATTTTATATGAAAAAGATTTCATCCAGGCTAATGTGGGCAACATTAGTGTAAAGGTAAGCGAGACAGAAATTCTTATCACGCCCCGCGGTAAAAGGAAAGCCGAATTAAACCCAGAAGACATTCTTCTCGTTGACATAAACGGGAATGTGATTGAAGGCACACTGATTCCATCTATTGAATTGAGGACCCATCTCGCCTGGTACAGGGTTAGACCCGACATTCGTGCGATCATCCATGCACATCCTCCCTACACCACCGCTGCGTCTTTCTATACTCCGGTGGAATCAAAACCATTGATGACAGAATTGGCTGACATTCTTGGACAGAAACTCCTCTCCATACCTTATAAAAAGGCAGGCTCTCCGGAACTTGAAGAAGACGTCGCCGATAAAGGTTCAACGGAAGGGGTCTATATTTTAATACTTCAAAAACACGGGGTCCTTGTTGCAGGAAAAGACCTGATTGAAGCACTAAACCGACTGGAACTCCTGGAATTCGACACCAAAATTAAAATTTTAAAGGAATTGGTAATATGAAGTGGAGTTCTAACAAGGTCAGGGAAACTTTTCTGCAATATTTTAGAGAACGAGACCACGTTATAGTCCCCAGTTCTTCATTATTACCCAAGAACGACCCAACCCTTCTCTTTACCAACGCGGGCATGAACCAGTTCAAACTCTTCTTCCTTGGGGTCGTTAAACCACCTTTTACCCGCGCTGCCTCTTGCCAAAAGTGTTTAAGGGCTGGTGGAAAACACAATGACCTCGATAACGTCGGCTTTACCAAAAGGCACCATACCTTTTTTGAGATGCTCGGGAACTTTTCCTTCAATGATTACTTCAAAGAAGAAGCCATTAAATTTGCCTGGGAACTTCTTACAGAGATATACGGACTCGAAAAAGAAAAACTCTGGGTTACGGTATACAGGGAAGATGACGAGGCATACAATATCTGGAAAGATATCATTGGCGTGCCTGCAAATCGAATCGTAAAGCTTGGCGAAAAAGACAACTTCTGGGAAATGGGTGAACAAGGACCTGCAGGGCCTTGCTCAGAAATTCTCTACGATCTCGGAGAAGAGGCCGATCCTAAACAAAAGACACCTGAAATGGAAGGAGAACGCTTCCTTGAAATCTGGAATCTCGTATTCATGCAGTACAATAGAAATGAAAAGGGTGAACTGGAAAAGCTGAGCACTAAAAACATTGACACAGGAATGGGGCTCGAAAGACTCCTACGGGTTTTAAATGGTGCAGATTCCAACTTCCATACAGATCTTTTCATGCCCATTATCGAAGAGGTGGAAAGGATAACTGGGGTAAAATACTCCTGTGACGAGCGAGGAAGCGCACACAGGGTATTAGCAGACCATTCTCGTGCTTTGACCTTTGCTATCTCTGACGGGATCTACCCATCCAATTACGGTAGAGGTTATGTATTAAGAAGGATTCTCCGTAGAGCGCACCGTTTTGCCCAGAAGATTGGATACGGAGACAAGCCCATAGTTTACAGATTGGTCCCCGTAGTAGTGGAAATAATGAAAGACGCCTATCCTGAATTAACGGAAAGAAAAACGGAATTGGAATTTATCATTAAAAGAGAAGAAGAAAGATTTATTGAAAACATTGCCAGAACCCTTCCGAAGCTGGAGCAGGAAATCGAAGATGCTAAGCCATCGGGTGTCTTGAGCGGTAAGGTGGTATTTAAATTCTACGACACTTATGGACTCCCTCTCGATTTAATCGAAGAGTATGCCAAGGATGCGGGGCTCTCAATAGATTGGTCCTCCTTTGAAGAGGAGATGGACATCCAGAGAGAAAAGGCAAGAAAAACGGAAATATTCAAAGTGGATTTGCCCGAGGAATGGGTAACTTTCAGAGAAGGTCAAGTGAAATTTGTAGGTTACGAAAAACTCGAAACCCTCTCAAGAATTCTAAAATACGGGTTCAAAGGCGGGAAAATATACATAATAACCGAAGAAACGCCTTTCTACGCGGAAAGTGGAGGTCAAGTTGGTGACAAGGGATTTATAGAAGGGGAAGGTCCTGAAGGGCATTTCTTCGTCGAGGTTTTAGATACGAAAAAGTTAGAAAATCAAATTATACATATTGGAAAGTTGGTTGAAGGTAAGATTCAAGATGTAGAGGTCAGGTTAGTTGTTGACGAAAAACTCAGGAAGGGTGCTCAAAGAGCCCATACCGCAACTCACCTTCTCCATGCTGCCCTACGAGAAGTTCTTGGTGAACACGTAAGGCAAGAGGGTTCCTTGGTGGAACCTGATAGGCTGAGATTTGACTTTTTACATTTCTCAAAACTAAGAAAGGATGAGATTGAAGAAATTGAAAGAATTGTTAACACAAAGATCGTTGAAAATATTCCTGTTGTGATAAAATACCTAAAATATGATGAGGCAGTTAAAGATGGCGCAATGGCGCTTTTCGAGGGGAAATACGGTGAAATCGTTAGGGTAATTTACATCGGCGATTTCTCGCGGGAGCTATGTGGCGGTACCCATGTGGAAAGAACCGGAGACATAGGATTTTTCAAAATAGTAAAGGAAGAGGCCTCCAGTGCCAATATTAGAAGGATTGAAGCCTACACAGGGCTCAAAGCCCTTCAATATGTTCAGAAAATGGAGGAAACAATTATAAGTTCAGCCGAATTGCTATCTACTACTCCGGATAAGCTGACTGAAAAAATTGAGAAGAACCTCGAGCTTATGAAATCCTTAGAAGACGAAGTTAAAACTTATTTGACCAAATGGGCGGACCTAAAAGTTAAAAAAATTTTGGAAAAGCCATTAAAATTCAATAACTTTTTAGTTTTTGCAGAATATGTTAAAAACGCGGATATACATGCGCTGAGGGCCTTAGCTGATAGAATCAGAGTAACCCAAGACCATGGAGTTGTGATCCTGATTGGCAGTAGAGAAAACAACGTCTCCTTCATGGTAGAGATTCTTGGGAACATTGAAGGTATTGATGCATCAAAACTGGTGAAAATTATCGGAAAACATATAAAAGGTGGTGGCGGTGGGAGTAAAACAAAGGCTGAAGGCGGTGGCAAGGACCCTTCAAAAATAGGAGAAGTTTTAGATCTGATAAGAACAGGAAAACTTTTTACTCAGGAGGTTTAATAATGGATATATTCAAAAAATG
This sequence comes from candidate division WOR-3 bacterium, assembly GCA_039803545.1. Lineage (NCBI taxonomy): Bacteria > Pseudomonadati > Caldifarciminota > Caldifarciminota bacterium. The sequence goes on from JBDRYS010000001.1 coordinate 639,404, forward strand.
CTATGAATTCAAAGAAGCGGAGAAAGCAAAACAATTAGGCTACTATCCTTATTTTCATCCTGTCTCTTCCGCTGAGGATACAGAAGTAGTGGTGGATGGCAAAACCCTTGTAATGTTGGGGTCCAACAATTACCTTGGGCTCACCACCCATCCTTACGTAAAGAAAAAAGCCCAGGAGGCTATTGAAAAATACGGTACAGGAAGCTGTGGTTCAAGATTCTTGAACGGAACTCTTGATATTCATGAAGAACTTGAGGAAGAACTGGCAAAATTTGTTGGGAAAGAAAAGGCACTGGTCTTCAGCACTGGTTACCAAACAAACCTCGGGATAATGTCGGCACTCCTTGGCAAACACGATGTCGTGGTCCTTGACAAGTGGGATCATGCAAGTATTGTAGATGGTACAAGGCTCGGCTATGCCCATGTTTTAAGGTTTAAACACAACGATATGGAACATTTAGAAAAGATTTTAAAAGCCATTCCCGAGGAGAGGGGCATCCTGATCGTAGTAGATGGCGTTTTCAGTATGGAAGGCGACATTGCAAATCTACCAGAACTCGTGAAAATAAAGGAAAAATACGGAGCAAGGTTAATGGTTGATGATGCCCATTCCGTTGGCATATTGGGAAAAACAGGGGCTGGAACCGCCGAACACTTTGGTTTAACGGAGAAAGTAGACTTAATAATGTCGACTTTCAGTAAGTCCTTCGCTTCCATCGGTGGTTTTGTTGCAGGAGATGCAAAAGTAATTGAATATATTAAACATTTCGCAAGGCCAATGATTTTCAGTGCTGCCTTAGCTCCGGGTCAGGTAGCTGCTGCCAGAGCAGCTCTCGAAATTATGAAAAATGACCACGAGAGAAGGGAAAACCTCTGGAGAAACACAAAGTTCTGGCACAACGGTTTGAGAAGCCTTGGATTTGACATTGGAGAAACCCAAACCCCAATTGTACCTGTAATCATAGGCGATGATATGAAGACCTTCATGTTCTGGAAAAAACTTATGGAGTATGGGGTATACACCAACCCCGTTATAACCCCCGCTGTTCCACCTGGAAGACAGCTTATAAGAACAAGTATTATGGCAACACACACCATTGAACAACTGGAGAGAGCATTAGAGGCCTTTAAGAAAGCAGGCCGAGAGCTGGGACTCATCTCATAGAATTTCTGGAATGTTTAAAGTCTCATTAGTAGTAGGTGCGAGACCAAACTTCGTTAAGGCGGCTCCACTTTTTTATGCTTTGAAAAAAATCCCATCCATTGAAGTCGAATTAGTCCACACAGGACAGCATTACGATGTGAATATGTCTGATGTTTTCTTCAGCCAATTAGAATTGCCCATCCCCGATGTTAACCTTGAAGTCGGTTCCAAATCCCATGGTAAACAGACAGGTGAGATGTTGATAAAACTTGAAGAGCATTATACCAGCTCCAAGCCTGATTTGGTGGTCGTCTTTGGTGATACCAATTCGACCTTAGCAGGTGCACTATCCGCTGTAAAACTTGGAATAAAAGTTGCCCATGTTGAAGCGGGTGTGAGAAGTTTCGATATGACAATGCCGGAAGAAGTAAACAGGATTCTCGTGGATAGAATTTCCGATCTACTCTTCATCCCTGACAAATACGCTAATTCGAATCTAAAAAAGGAAGGCATACCGCAACATAAAATCTTTCTCGTTGGAAACATTGTAATTGATACTCTCGTGAAATATCAAGGTAAAGTGGAATCCATCGAAAAAGATGTACTGAATAAAGCGAAGTTGAACCCCCTACAATACGCCGTTGCAACGATACACAGGGCTGGAAACGTTGACGAAGAAAAAAGATTAAAGGAAATTATGAACATCTTAGAAAGATTGGCTCAAAAAATACCCATCGTCTTCCCAGTTCACCCAAGGACAAGGAAAAAAATCGAGGAAATGGGATATAAACCTGAAAAAGGGCTCAAATTCCTTGAACCTCTCGGATACCTCGAATTCATTGCCCTCTTAAAAAATTCCAGAATAGTCCTCACCGACTCAGGGGGCGTGCAAACGGAATCTACTTACCTTGGCATTCCCTGCTTAACCCTTCGAGAAAATACTGAATGGATTATTACCCTTAAAAAGGGCACCAATCACCTTGTAGGATACGATATTGACCTTATAGAAAGAATCGTCGACAAAATCCTGAGCGGAGAACCAAAGGGTGAAAAGGTTGCGAGAAAACCATCGAAAATTGAATTTTGGGATGGGAAAACATCGGAAAGAATATCTGAAATAATCAGCAATTTTCTAAAGGAGCAAAGCCATTAAGTTCAAGTCCCTTTTACAATTTGCA